>JAAUQL010000124.1 GCA_012033595.1 Cyclobacteriaceae bacterium
CTTGGTTCCTGTTGGAAATATTGGCATTTGCATCTGCATATCTATAGCGTTTTGCGACAATGACAATTTACGACTTTTCGCCCTTTTTGCTATATTTCGATGGTCAAGTCAGGAGGTCTGAATATAAAGAGGAGTTTGATGATCTTATTACCTGCTTTGAATAAATGGCAAATTGACGACAAACAGAGACGAAATGGTCTTTGACGTCGGGTCAGAAAATAAACTGGGAGATAGATAAATCGACAGCTTTTGTCCGGTTTACCACTGGTATTACCTTCGAAATGAGATGATTAATTCATTTTGGGGACAGAAACGTTGCGCGTATCATGATGAAAACACCTAAAAATGCGATGTCTGCAATGAACCGCTAAGTCGCATTTGCGCAAGCGTTGCATACCCACATTTTTTCAGAAGATGTGCTACTACGCGTCCATTGTTTTATTTCACCTCCAGTCTGTACTTATAGGAGACCACTTTGCCCTTCTGATCTATCCCTTCTACTACTACCTGGTACAAACCAGGGGCATCTGAAGTGTAAAAATCCTGCGCTCCTGGCCATGTGTCAGGATTTAGCTGTGGAGCCCAGCACAATGTATTCCTGAAGTCCGGGGTTTTGCTCCTTTTATCATAGCTGGAAGGATATGCCGGAAAGTGGTATTGGAGCCGAGGCTGAATGCCTTCATATTCGCTAACCAATGCCGTATCATGTATTTTGTAGCCATCCAGATTGCCCTCATAAGTACTGTAGTTTACTACGCCTTTGCATTCCAGCAATCCTTTGTGAAAGGTTCTTTTTATGGTTTCTATTTTACGAACTTTCAACGGATCCAAGGCGATGATTTCGTCAGCGTCAAATACCGGCACCCCATCCAAAAGCATGAGTGGGTTTTCGTCGTAAATGAGGTTGCGGTCGATGTCCAGTACCATAAAATGGAACCCATTGCGGTTTTTACGCACATTTACGCCAGAGATATATTCTCTCATCACTTCTTCCATCACAATAAAACGGGTGAAATCATCGAGAAAATACCTGGCATCGGGCTCATGGTAGAAACTTGCCGAATCTATCCGGGAGAGCATGTCGGGCTTTTCGCGATATTTGGTATAGGCATTCGTTATCTGCATGTTTTCACTCCGAGCCAATATCCAGTTTTTCATCTGCTCGTCTATATCAAATGCCGGTATTTCCAATTCCAGATATTCATCGTGGAAGGGGTCATCGAGTTGCACGGTGTACAGAGAATCTTGCGTGTAGTTGGTTTGCACCACAATTTCCTTGTTGCCATAGAAGTCTTGTACCTCAAAAGCCAAACTGCTGTCCCATTTGGAGCGGGCAGCATAAAATTGTGGCAATTTTCCGGGAACGGACAAATAGGCCATTATGCCGGGCGCGGGCTTATTGGTCTGCCGGTTTACTACCTGGCCGGTGATGAGCGGGCCGCGATACTCCGGTATAAAACGCTCTTCGGGTTTCGAGCTGCTCAGGGCATGCGCGATCAGCAGATTGTTGATAGACACCGAAATAGACCGGGGTGTGTCTTCGAAATAAGATGACAAGCCCATAATAGGCGGAAGGGCATTGTCCAAAAGCACATAGTTGCGCATGCTCAATTCAAATTTGTCAAAAAATGGATGGTAAGCCGACACCGCAAATGACAGATCGTACTGTGCGCTATCTCCAGTAGCGACCTCATCTCCAAGTCGGACTTCTGCCTTTTCGCGATGTCCGTAGGTGCTGGTGCCTGCCGCGTTGGCCAGATTGTTATTTTCCGAATAATGAAAAAACTTTCTTTCATGGATCAAGTCACCATTTTCATTGATTATTGCCAATGTGACCACGCCATCGTTGAGATTGGTACTTTCTATTTCGAAGCTGGCCCGATGGCCGAACAGGCTGCTGCTTTTAGTTGCCAGCAGATTGCCCTTTTGCGTAAGCACAAAACGGAACGAACTGCCTGAGCCGAGGATGCCGGGATCGTTGCAGAAGAGATTGCACACATACGCCTTGTCGTGGCTGGTGACCCGCAGCAAAAGCCCGCTGGAAGCCAACGCCGGCAAGCTGTACGTTTTCCTGGTACTATCTGCAAAACTAAGCGCTACACTATAGCGATGCAGCGAGTCGGGTACAAATTTAAAATTTCCCAAACCGGTATTCAATGGGTCAATTTGAGCCACCACTACACTGTCATCGGCCAATAAAGTGCCATGGGCATAGACCGGTTGCTTGTCGGCACTTTGTACCTCGATCACCATATTGGCTTCTTCCCCATGAACATAGGCGCCCCCTTCGGGGAAAAACCGCACGATGTTTTCCGCGGCCATTGGCTCTGGTTTGAGCCCCAGGCGCCTGAAGGGATTGATGACAGGCACCAATTGGTGGAAAAAGATTCAGGTCCTGCATTGCGCATCCAACGGGTATAGGCCCTCAGGATCATGTGTCCGGAGTTGATATTTGTTGGCACATACATGTCGCCATAACCACTTCCATCCTGCAATTCAATTTTGGCTGTTACCTGCCGGGTATTTTGCTCATCGAGCAGTTCCACGTAAGCTACCTTGCTGAGCCGCGAAGGCCTGGATGTGCTATGCTCCAGGTTGTACACCTTCAAATGGATAGTTTCGCCGGCCAGGTAGTATGGTTTGTCGGTATGGATGTAGATCAGCTCCCGGTAGTCTGTCGCCTGGTTTGCGGAGGAGTTGGCTGTGTCTTGACCAAAGGATACATGGGAACATAGCACAAGGACGATAAGTGAATATATTATTTTCATGTTTGATGTCCTGCTTAGTTCCAGAAAGGTGGTTTTACATTGGTGCCGTATTTGGTACAATCGACACATCCGGCCGTAGAAAACAAATACACCGGGAGGCCTGTCATATCCATTTCTTCTGCCACCAACATATAATTGGTCGCAAGCATGGCGGGTATCATATCCTCAGATACTATAGTATCTTCACAAGAGCTAAAATAATTGGGAAATCGAATTGAGGGCAGGTCAGAATTTCTGATAAAAATGCGCTGCTCTTTTACTTCCGATGCATCGAAATAGCCGATAACGATCTCCTTGTCATCGGCTACATTATGGATATTGCCTTTGATCACCGATGGCTGCGGATCGAACAGGGTACCCAAGGTTTCGGTAAATTTTTTCATTTCGTTCCAGAACACATACGATTCTTCACTCAATGCAAATTGCTTAACTAGCATACTGTACCTGAAATTGAGCCTATCGGTTTTGGCCGAAACAAAATGAATGGGATAATCGCTGATATGATCGCTGCTGAGATTTTTGGACGTCGCCACTTCTATTGAGGTAGATCTGCCGGATTTCCAGCAGGTATTGATATCCTCTTCACGTAGCTTTATTTCACCTTCATCATAGTAGATATATGAATTGTAAGGCGTCCTGAATTCCCAGGTTTCCTGCCATTCCCATCGGTAGTACCAGGTGTTATTGTCGGGGTCGTGCGTATCAATATACACTTGAGCACCCAGATCTCCATTTGGCTTTTCTCCAAAAATAAAACTGACCTCGTCTATGGCCGGTGTGGGTCGCATCACCACTTCGTCTGACAGGTAGCGCGTGCGCTTGCTGTTTTAATCTGCAATTGATAGGTTCGGCCAGCCTGCGCGGCGATCATGCCCGAAGACTGATACACACCCGTCCTCTTTTCACTTAGCACAAAGGTGGCTCCATCGCGTTCGCTCAGGGTAATTTGGGCTCCCGATTCGGGCACAAAAGCGGAAGTGTCTATAGGAACCGAACGCGAAAGTCTCACTTCAAAGGGTTCATCTTCATTGGATAGAAATGCCTCTACCACCAGCAGGTTTTCATAACCCTGCGCAGGCGGGTCAAATTCCTGAACGCAGCCTCCCGAAAGCGCCACGATAAGGAGAAGGTACGAGTATATTTTATGGTAACTCATTAGAATCTGAAATTATAGGTAATAGTGGGTATGGCCTCAGCAAATATAGACAGTTGGTAGCCTTTAACTTTTCCATTTTGTGAGACAAAATATACCGAATAGGCATTGTCGCGCCCGGTGAGGTTGTACACGGCCAGTGTCCACGAACTGTGGTTGAGTTTTTTTACTTTGTGGTTGCCTTCTATATTGAGCGATAGGTCGAGGCGGAAATAATCCGGTATCCGGTATTGGTTGCGTTCGGAGTAGTGCAGCCGTTCGGTGCCGTTGTAGTTGTATTTGGCTATTGGATAGGTGATGGGCCTCCCCGAGCTGTACGACATGACGGTAGATACACTCAGCCTCCGGCTAAACTTCCAATTGGCCAGCAGATTGACCGCATGCGGCTTATCGTAGTTGGTGGGATAGTATGCTCCATTGTTGATCTCTTCATCGGCAAAGTCGCTTTCTATCCTGATCAGAGATTTGGAATAGGTATAGCTAAGCCAGCCGTTTAATTTTCCTGTCTTTTTTCGAAGCAAAAATTCCACTCCATAGGCATTTCCCTGTCCTCCGATTATGTCGGTTTCGAGCTGCTCATTGAGTACCAACTGGGCACCACTCTTAAAGTCGAGAAGATTTGCAATGGTTTTGTAATATGCTTCTACAGAGCCTTCGATGGTGTTGTTTTTGAAGTTGCGATAAAGCCCCAGAGATACCTGATCGCCAATTTGAGGTTTGAAATAGCTGTCGCTCAACTTCCAGGTATCTGTGGGGCTGATGGAAGTGGTGTTGGACAGCATATGGATATATTGCCTCATCTTGTTGTAGCTAAGTTTGAGGGAGGTATCGTCGTTGAGCGAATAGCGCGCCGACAGTCGCAGCTCAGGTCCATGGTAGGTTTCTATTACCTGATTTTTGCTATAGTTTTTCTCACCTGTTTGTGTAGCTTCGGTGATTGGGGCATTTTCGGCATATTGGTTCACCGATTTGGGGCCGAGATAGTTGTATATCGAATACCTCAAGCCGATATATACCGAAAACCTGGGGCTAAAATCATATTTGTCGCCAAGGTAAATGGCACTTTCGAGGCCCTGTTCGTTTTCAAGTATTTTTGGCAATATCAGGGAATTTATGCCAGCAGGTAGCATAGATCCCGGCTCCAATCCGTAATAGATGGAACTGATACCAAAATCAACTTTGTGCCGGGAATTTGGGAAATAGCTGAAGTCGATTTTTCCATTGATGTTTTTGATGGCATAGTCCATATCGAACGCATTGACTTCATTTTTTTCGCTTTTGACATGATAGGTGTATCCGCTGTACACGCCCGTAAATACGCCATACAGTTTGTTGTTGAATATGTGCTTCCATTGCAACGATACATTTTGATTTGTATAGCTGTAAATGGTGTCGGAGTTGAAGCCAAACTTGTCGTGACTGTAATAACCCGACGCATACAGGGTGTTTTTCTCATTGATGTCGTAGGATATCCGGGCGTAAAGGTCGTAAAAAGATGCAGTGCTGTTGTTGATGGCATCATTGGGAATTCGGTTTAAAATCCAATCGGAATAGGTGCTTCGTCCACCTACTATGTACGATGCTTTGTTTTTGACAATGGGTCCTTCAAAGGCGAGCCGGGCCGTTACGGGGCTGATACCCCCACTTCCCACAAAATTTTTATTGTTGCCTTCTTTGGTCTGCACCTCAAAAACAGATGATATCCTGCCACCAAACTCGGCCGGGATACCACCCTTGTGTAGCTCTACACTCTTGATCACATCCGGATTGAAAGCGCTAAAAAAGCCAAAAAGATGGGTGGGGTTGTACACAGTGGCATCGTTGAGCAGCATCAGATTTTGGTCGGCATTGCCACCACGTACATTGATGCCATTGGCTCCCTCACCAACCGATTGCACACCGGGAAGGGTAAGCGCTACCCTGAGCACATCTACCTCCCCAAGCACCGGTGGTACCTTTTTCATCGATTGGGCGTCGAGTCGTTCCACTCCCATCTGCATTCCGGCTATGTTCACATCCTTTTCAGACTCTATGATCACCTCTTTGAGTGGTATCACGTCTTCGATCATTTCCAGGTCTAGTTTGCCCTGGCTGTAGAGCATCAGCGGTCTTTTGGTATCTTTATATCCGATACATTTGAGCAGCAAAGACAGCCTGCCCTGAGGCAGATTGATAGAATAATAACCAAACTGATCTGTGGCTACGCCAATGCGGGGATTATCGATATACATCATGGCGCCTATAAGCGGTTCCCCGGTTTTGGAATCACGAATGTGGCCGGCCAGATTTACGAATTGCCCATCTATAATCTTTGATTTGCTCCCTACCTCAATGAGGGTATTTTCAAGCGTGTTTTGCAAAATCACCTTCTTTTCTTCGGCTTGCAAAAAATCCACGACTTCACCCTCGACCGGGCTCATTGCCATGTGAGACCGGTCAAAAAAGTTGATCGGCAGCCTTGCTTGTATTTCATAGCCCTCCGTCACAATCACCTGCTTGTTGCTGTTGATGTAAAAATGCAAGTGATAAGGTTTGAAGATTCGCGCCAATGCCCGATCTAAGGGTTCATTGTTCACGATGGCCGTCACCATTATGCTATCAACCATCAGAGGGTGGTACATAAACACCACATCTGCTTGCTGCTCTATGTCTTTGGCAAAGACCGCAAACGGAGTGTTTTCATATTTTCCCGACACAATGAGCCCCTCCTCCCGGGCTTGCGATGCCACCGGAAGCGACAAAAAGGCAATAGAAATATAAAGCAATAGATTTCTCATAAAACACCACTTATTGAATCGAGTCATAATATTCCACTACCAGGGCTATTTGCTCATCTGCATTGATTTTGAAGCTTATGCCATTTTTTCTGATATAAGCCTTTACTTCCTTTTCTTTGCCACTGAGTACCTTCAATATCGACTTCCTCCGCTTTACCTGATGCATTTGGCCATCCAAAAGGATATAGTACCTGTCTCTATCCATAAACACTTCATTTACAGAATTGACGTCGTTGGATTTGATCATTTCCTTTCTCCTTTTCACCAGCGCTTTTGCGTGGTGTCCATCGTACATCAGATTATAATATCCTGCTTTGATGCCCGATACGGTATCGTCAGACATTCGAATAAAATGATAGCCATGAAATTCAAAGCAATTTACTTTGGGGGCGTACAACTGAATAGGCGAAGGTGTACCGCTCAAACTATAGTTTTCTACCAGCAGCAAGTCATTGTAAACATCGTACAGCAGGTCGATGCTGTCATAGGCGGTGCCGTTGTAGCTCACTGTGCCCGGCTCCCAATAATCTTCAAGAAAAAACTGATGGCCTTTCATCCCACTGTAATTTTTTGAGTAGCTGATGCCATTGTATATCATCGCATTTTTGTCGAGATACTTGTCGTATAAGCGGACAGCCGCGTCAAAGGCTGACTGAACTTGTGTGTCATCGTTGGCAAGGCTGCGCTGGGCTTCCGTGTGCCGGGGCATGGAAAAAGCATTAAAAAGCCCAGGGAGACCTTTAGCAATGCCCTGGCCTTACGATTCTGAAGTTGGTGTTTCATATAAAACCTGAATGCAGTAAAGATTTGTTTCCCTGGGCAAGGTGTTAGAAACAACTTGCGCCGTAGAAATCAAAAGTTTTCAAAAATGGTGATAAATTTTGATTTAAATCTGAATCCACCTGGTAAATTGGGTATTAGTTTCTGCAGATTCCAGTCTTAAATATTGCGACGCTTCTATTTTATACCGCAACTGAATTTTTTAGTTCTAGCGCTCACGTGTTTCTAAAGCCCAATCGCCGACAGGCATTAAATTAAAAATGTAAAACTTTGTGTATGATTAAACCAGGGGAAAATGAGCGCTGACCCGCCCCCTTCTGGCACGGAAGTTACCTCTCTGACGCGCAAGTTTCTTCTATGTATATCTAAACAGCGGGCTCCTTTCGGGCGCGGAAGTTACTTCCGTGCCTATCTAATTAGCGGAGGCGCGTTGGCAGCATTGTTTTGCCTGGATTTTCTTTGCTTTGATAAAAAGAAAGGAACAACCATGACCTTTCAGCGCAATAATATGTGGCAAGAAGTAGATTGATTCACAGATAATTGGAGGTATTTAGTAAGCCCTGTCTGGCATTCATCTAAGGCTTTTGCCAGGGTACGCGCCCTCCCCGCTGGATTTGCTTCATCATCAGCTCATTGAGTAGATGGTACTGGTCGGGCTCGCTTACGATCAGGTTGAAGGTTTCATATGGATCTTCTGCCAGATTATAGAGCTCAGGTGACTCGAATGGGCTGTTTTGCACCAGTTTCCAATTGTTTTGCTGTATGGCCTGAATAGTAAGCCCCCCGTAGGTATGCCCCCCTTCTCTTCTTGTAAAATATAGTACCCTTTTAGAATCATCCATTTTTTGACCCTGAAGCTCGGGCAAAAAGCTCCGGCCATCGATATGGTGACCAATAGCAATGCCTGCCGCTTCGAGCAATGTAGGGTAAAGATCCATGGTCATTGCTTTATAGTTGCTCACCATGCCTGGTTTCACCTTTCCATTCCACACGATAGCCGTAGGCACCCGCAATCCACCTTCGTAAACGCTCTGCTTTCCGTCGCGCAGGGGGCCATTATTGGCTCCGGATGAAAGCAGGCCTCCGTTGTCGCTGCTAAAAACGATGATGGTATTGTCGTATAGCCCGCTCGACCTGAGTTTGTCGATCACCTGACCCACGCCAGCATCGAGATGTTCGATAAATGCCACCAATCTGGCCCTCTGATCATTCAATTTGGGTTGCCTTGCTTTTGTTTTGGCCAGCCATTCCTGGGGTGCTTGTACCGGCGTATGGGGTGCATTGTAAGCCAGATACAGGAAAAATGGCTGCTGTCCATCCTTTTGTGCTTCGAGATATTCGACTGCCCATTGACTGAATAGCTCAGTCGCATGGCCTTGCGGATCTATCGTTTTTTCATTTTCTCGCATATAATTGAGGCCGTGCCTCCGATGTGTGTAGTAGTCGTCCATCATATCGCCCAAAAAACCCTTAAAGAAATCGAAGCCCCTCAAGTTGGGGATATTTGGTTTTTCGGTTCCCAAATGCCATTTGCCAATGATGGCCGTTTTGTATCCACCGGCCTTAAATTTATCTGCCAGGGTAGTGGCCTCGGGATTCAGGTATCCCCAACTATTATCAGGCGATGTTCTGATAACACCGGGCACACCTGCCTGGTCGGGATAGCGGCCAGTGAGGAGGGAGGCCCTGGTGGGCGAACAAACAGGACTGTTGGCATAAAAATGCCCGAAGCGCATCCCTTTAGCGAACAAATCATCCATGTGTGGGGTAAGCAAGTCGGAGGCACCCATTGCTCCCACATCAAAATAGCCCTGATCGTCGGTGAGGATCACCAACACATTAGGCTTTTGATTTGGAGCTTTGTTTTGTCCATACAGCCAGGAAGATAATACTAAAAGAAACAAGGTGGAGGCAAAGTGAGATTTCATAGGTGAGACATTTTTGGGCTACATACTAAGTTTCATCAAAAAATATGGTGACCGGACTATCATATCTCAATCCGATCAGTTTGGAAGCATTTCCTTTGTTGATGCCAATTTCCAATAAGCCCATAGAATTGAACAAGGCAAAGCAATCGCCATCATCTACTTCGTCGTAGCAGGCATTGATTTTTTCTGTGGTTTCCCGTCCAAACTGTAACACAAAGTGTCGCCCCTTGTGCAAAATTCCAAATACCTCCGCTTCGATATTGGTGATCAGGTTGCCATAGTGATCGACCTTGATCACATTGCCGGAAATCATTTTTTTGGTGGCCCTGAGCTTTCGGTCTATTTTGCGGATATACTCCTTGGTATAGGTGCCTACATCGTTCATGCCCGATCCACTGGCCAGCATAGCTGCCGCCTTGGCCAAAATATTTTTGGCAGGGAATGCCAGCGAAAGGCTATCGAGTCTGCTAAGCTCGGCAATCATGGCTGGATCCTTTTCGCATACCAGACTAAAGATGCCGTTGTCAGGCCCCACAAAGGTATGATCATCTATTTTCATGGCCAGAAACCTCTGGTTTCGCTCACCATGGTCGTTTACCGAAATGAGATGAATGGTGCCTTTGGGAAAGTCCTCATAGACTGATTTGAGCACATATGCGGCATGGGCAATATTATGAAGTTCGATTTCGTGGCAAATATCCACGATCTTTAGACCAGGATTAACGGAAAGTATTTTTGCTTTTACGGCTGATACATAATGATCGCTCATTCCAAAATCAGACATAAAAGTAATAATGGCCATAGAGAGAAGAGAAATAATGCGTATAATTGTCGTCGCAAAATTAAAAACTTTTTGTCCATTTTGGAGAGGGCAAACAACTAATTAAAATTCATTTGGTAGAAAAGGTAATTACGTTAGAAGACATCTCACTGGTAGATTTTCTAGGTGTGGACAATAGCAATATCAAAGAGGTGGCCACCTCATTTCCCAAAACAAAAATTATTTCCCGGGGCAACGAAATCAGGATACAAGGATCTGGTACCGAGATATTGCGCATCAATGAATTATTCAATTCGCTGATCAGCCACTATCATAAATTTGGCAAAGTTTCACACAACAATGTGAAGACCTACATAGAGCAAGGCAATATGGACGAGCAAATGAGCATGGAAGATGTGCTCATCTATGGCACCCGTGGAGCGGCCATTAAGCCAAAAACACCCAACCAGAAGAATTTTATAGAGACGGTCAAAGCGCACGATGTGGTGTTTGCGCTAGGCCCTGCCGGTACAGGCAAAACCTACATCGCAGTAGCCCTGGCGGTACGCGCGCTCAAAAACAAAGAGATCAAACGCATCATCATTACTCGTCCGGCGGTGGAGGCCGGAGAAAACCTCGGCTTTTTGCCCGGTGACCTGCAAGAAAAAATCGATCCATATCTCCGCCCGGTTTACGATGCGCTCGATGATATGATCCCAAGTGAAAAACTAAAGTACTACCGCGAAAACCGGGTGATAGAAATTGCCCCCCTGGCCTACATGCGCGGGCGCACGCTCAGCAATGCTTTCATTTTGCTCGACGAAGCCCAAAACACCACGCCCATGCAGTTGAAAATGTTCCTGACGCGCCTTGGTCACAATTCAAAGCTCATCATCAATGGCGACCGAACCCAGGTCGATCTTAAAACCAACCAGAAATCTGGCCTCGACGATGCCGTCGGCATATTGAAAGGAGTGAAAGGGATTGGCTTTGTTGAGCTGACCCACGCCGATGTCACCCGTCATCCCATCGTAAAGGAGATTATCAAGGCTTATGATAAATAGGATTTTGTCCACAAAGCATGCGCTACCCTAGAATTGAAGTATCAGTTGACTGATACTTTTAGGTATATTTCTACTAAGGCGGCAATTTTTACTACTGCATGTTAATCTTTATTTTGTATCCCTTCGGTGCAGTACCTGTTGATTTTCTTTTTTAGAGACAGATATTTGTAGATGATACCCCCTCTGGCGCAAGTGTTTTCCACTTGTGCCGTTCCACGCTAAATAACATCCCCATCTGGCTCGTGATATTTATTTTTAGTGCTCATTGTCTATTTCTACTTTTATTTCAATTGCCGCACAAGTGAAAAACACTTGCGCGAGTATGGGGATCATAGGTGCGAATGGTCATGGAGCGGTCATTGTGCAAGAGTGACCTGCGGTTCCCTTCCGCACGCGTTGCAAACGCGCACGAGTGGGCTTACCAATTTTTTCATCGGTATATATGTATTGGTTTAAAAATCATCTCAATATCTGCACCCATCCTTTATAGGTTTTTCCGTAGTGTTTTTCTGAAAAGGAATAATAATATACCCCTCCCGGCAAACGCTCTCCCGCCCAAGTACCGCGGTAGTTTTCCTCGT
>JAAUQL010000125.1 GCA_012033595.1 Cyclobacteriaceae bacterium
CAAACGCAAAGGAAAAATTTGGGACAAAGCCAATCAAGGGTATATGAACGGCCTCGTGCCTCGGCCGCCCTTGACTGGCTTCGCCCCCAAATTTTAAAAGGCATTTAAGAGTTGCGTTCAAAAAAAAAAACAGTAGTTTTGACGAACACTAAACAAACCAGACAGAGTTTGTTTTACACTCCCGCTGATAGGGGTATTGCGGGATCGCGCGGTGGTTTCTATTGGTAATACCGATTTATATTGCGGGTCAAAATCACTCGCTTTCCTATAAAATACGCATGCACTGCAAGGCCATTTGTAGTTCCGCCTGTAATAATCGCCTGGCCGATCTTATTCCTATTTATGGTGAGGCGTGCATTTTATTAATTTATCGTAGATATCTGTTTTTGTAATGTATATACTTGAATCATATTCTTTACCTTCTTTTTCAATGCTTATCAAGCCGAAATAATCCATGAATCTTTCGAATGTCCGAAGTGAATAGCACCGTCGGGTGTAGTCTTCTATTGTGCCATAAGTTGGCTCAATAGGTGTCAGCAGTTGTGGAAATGCTTTAAAATACCGCTTAGCATAAAATGAACATAATTGCCTTGTCTGTCCATATTTTGATAGTAAAATAAACGAAAATCCGAATCCAAGTTGTCCGATATGATTCGCTCCGTATCCGTCATAGTAGGCCCAATTGAATTTTTTGGTAAATGTCAATAATATCAATTGCAATGTCTTGAAATCGTCTTCAAGTATCTTTCTTGAGCTTTTTGTTAAACTAATTTTACCATTCCTCTTTTTACAAATCCTCCAAGTTCGATTAATATCCTTGTGAGATTAACAGTCATTGAATCAGTCTCTTTATACAATTTTGATATCCCCTTTTCAATATGCTCATCCTTTAAAAAACCCTGGTGATAAAGCTCTGCGACCATCTTGGTAGGCAAGTATCCACTGTTTGTAAGCTTTACCTCTCCTTTTTTATCAATCAAATCGGTTAAATACTTTATCTGGTTAAGCAAGGGAATCCTTTTATAATCTGTGTCGGATAATCTTTGAAATTGTACAGGACTGTCTTTGCTGAATGTAAAGTATAATATTTGATTCATCTCAAACGGTGAATATCCTTCAAATTCCGGAATCGACCGATTGTTCTGTTCGTTCATCACCTGATCAAGATGCTTCTGTAATTCTTTTAAACTCATGTTTTATTTTTGTTTTAAAGTCTGCCGGTTTTCGACACAACGTTTGCAATATTAAAAATTTCGGTGACAGAGATTCCTTTTTCAGGTTGCACTTCGGCACAGCCTACTTGCGTTTAGTCTCCAAAACAAATGTAAACCTTATTTAGAATTACTGAATAAATTGTGTAAACCTGCCACAGGATTTAGACCCAAAAAGTGTCAACTTTTTTCAGGACGACACAACCCCCAATGGTTAATTCATGATGCCAGCTAGACTTTCGCAGTTTAATTATCAAACTAATTTTTCCGGTTAAATGTAGCTAATATTCCATTTTGAAGCGCACTAAAAAAAGTTAGACGTTTCACAAAATAAAGTGTTTGCTGCTCTTTGAGGCACAGGCCGGGAATATTCTCCCCGGATTCAAGGGCGCTTCCCTTCCGCGATCGCAGTGCCACTGATCTGTACCGCTATCAACCAGCATATGTGGGAGCCCAAGCCATAATTATACTTTTACGCTCAAGTGATTTTTGCCAGCGGGTTAAATACAAATGCCAGACTAAGGCTATTTAGAAATACAAAATGCATTAATTTCGGACATAATTTTTTACCCCAAAAATGAAACATAAGCAACAATGATGATGGAAAATGCTGACAGAAGAAATTTTTTGAAACAGAGTAGCTTGGCCACGGCGGCGATAATTGCTGCACCGATGATCCTGCAATCTTGCTCTGAGAAGGCTGCCTCTGATCGTATCAACCTGGCCGTAATCGGAGCCGGAAACCAGGGTACAAATGACACTCGCATGCTGCTGGAAGACGAACGTGTACAGATCACCGCCATTTGCGATGTGAACAGAAGAAGCCCCGGATATTGGGATGGTGTCGTGGCCGGACGCGAGGTATTGCGCGAAGAAGTAGAGGCCTATTATACCGAAAAGTCGGGAAAGAAGTACAAGGGCGTGAAGGAATATGCCGATTTCAGGGAGGTGATCGAACGAAAAGACATCGATGCGGTACTGATCGCCTTGCCCGACCATTGGCATAGCATTCCGGTGCTGATGGCCGCAGCGGCCAAAAAAGACATTTATTGTCAAAAGCCACTTTCGCTTACCATTGGCGAAGGCCGGGCGATGAGCGATGCGGTCAGTCACCACAATGTGATCTTGCAGACGGGTAGCCAGCAACGCTCAAACCACCATTTCCGAAGGGTTTGTGAACTGGTACGCAATGGACGCATCGGGGCTTTGCACACCGTAAAATGTGGCTTGCCTCCCGGCACCCCGGACTTCGGACGAACTGGCCTCAACTTTTATCCTCAAGCCGTGCCCGAGGATTTTGATTTCGATATGTGGCTCGGGCCTGCCCCTGTAGCAGCGTATAGCCCGTGTCGAACCTTTGTCAATTTCAGATGGGTTCAGGACTATTCTGGCGGCCAATTGACTGACTGGGGGGGTCATCATCCTGATATTGCCCAGTGGGGTATGGATACCGAGCTCACCGGCCCGGTAAAAATACAAAATGCCAAGGCCAGCGTGGCGCTTCACCCCGTATGGAACACTGCCTCAGCATACTATTTCGAAGCGATATATAAAAACAATATAAAGTTGATCGTATCCAGCAACGAGCGGTTTGGAGTAACTTTTGAAGGGAGCGAAGGCTCAGTATGGGCAGACCGTGAAAGTCATGGCGCCAGCGATCCTGCTATCCTGGACAGCGTGATAGCAAGTAATGAAGTGCAGCTCTACAAGAGCGATGATCATTTTCGCAACTTTATAGATTGTGTTTATTCCAGAGCACAACCCATAGCGCCAGCCGAGGTTGCGCATCGATCCATTACCATTGCCCACCTGGGCAACATCGCCATGACCCTCAAACAGGATTTGGAATGGAACCCCGACACGGAAATGGTCGTCAATAATGACAACGCCAACAGAATGCTTAGGCGCCCCATGCGCGCACCCTGGGACAAGGTTTTTGAAAAGTATAGGGTATAAAATAATTCGGCCTTGTGAAGCATAAGAAACACTTGATCGTGATTGCGGGGCCTACGGCAGTAGGCAAGACAGACCTGTGTGTGCGCATGGCGAAAGCCTTGGGTTGCGACGTCATATCGGCAGATTCTCGACAGTTCTATAAAGAACTGTCTATAGGTACGGCCAAGCCAAGCCCTGCGGAAATGGGCGGTGTAGTACACCATTTTGTCGATTTATCTCTATAGATCAGGAATTTAGCGCAGGCAAATTTGAGCTTGCTACCTCGAAGTTGTTGCCCGGGCTATTTGCAAAAACATCTTGCGCCTTGCTGACGGGTGGTTCAGGGCTGTACATTCAGGCCGTATGCGAAGGTATGAGTGACATGCCTGATGTGCAGTCCGGTTTCAGAACCACCCTTTATACCGAATTGGAACACCATGGACTGGCAGTGTTGCTGGAGGAGTTGCGGCTTAAAGATCCACAATATTATCGGGAGGTGGATCATAACAACCCACAGCGTATAGTGCGGGCGTTGGAGGTTTGCCGGGCCACCGGCATGCCTTTTTCTTCTTTTAGAATAAAAAATGAAAACAAGCGCGAATATGAGATTATCAAAATCGGGCTGGACCGGGAGCGGGACGAACTTTTTGAAAGAATCGACCAGAGAATGGATGAAATGCTTGGCCGCGGATTGGTAGAAGAGGCAGAACGTATGTACCGGTACCGGCACCACAATGCCCTGAAAACCGTTGGCTATACCGAGATTTTTGATTTTATGAATGGCGTGCATGACTGGAATGAAACAGTGCGTTTGCTGAAACGAAACTCGCGCCGGTACGCCAAAAGGCAACTGACCTGGTTCAGGAAGGATCCGGACTTTGCCTGGTTTCACCCCAATGATTTTGACCTGATATTAAGCCATGTACATAAGCAAATGGACCAATAAAACCATGAAAAAACCTCAATTGTCCGGTATTTTCATTTACCCCATCAAATCGATATCGGGGGTATCGCTCACCGAAGCATTTGCCGGCGAGCGAGGACTGAAGCATGACCGCCGGTGGATGTTGATCGATGATGACCACCGATTTATAAGCCAACGAAAATACCATGACCTGGCGCTGATCGCGTTGGAACTGAAAGATGACTACATGGTGCTAAGCCACCGTGCCAATGGCAAAGCTATGGTAGAAATACCACTCAGCATCAGATCGGGCAAAACCATTAGCGCAAGCGTGTGGGACGATATGGTAACGCTGTGGTGGCCAAATCTCGCTGCTGATGAATGGCTGTCGGAACTGCTGCACACCAGGGTGCGCCTGGTGTATATGCCTGATCATGTTGCACGGCAAATAGATCCCAAATATGTAGCAGAAGAGATGAATACCAGTCTTTCCGATGGCTATCCATACCTGTTGGCCAGTCAAAGCTCGATAGATGATGTGTCTGCCAGAGCTGGACAGGCCATGGAAGTGGGACGCTTCAGGCCCAACTTGCTGGTACAAAACGCCCAGGCATTTGCTGAGGATGACTGGAAAAAGATTCAGGTTGGCGAAGTTATTTTTCGCATTGTCAAACCTTGTGCCCGCTGTGTACTCACCACCATAGACCCCGCTACCGGACAAGCCGGCAAAGAGCCATTGCGCACGCTGAGCACCTACCGCCAGGTGGACAATAAAATATTGTTTGGCCAGAACATGATAGCAGAAAGACAAGGCATGGTCAGGCTTGGCGATGAGATTATTATAACATGATATTGTGCTTTTTGCAATAAAAGGCCAAATTACCGCAAACCTATCTGCCCGCTAGTAGTTTGGTGAAAGAAGCTGCAATAATTTGGCTTTATACGTTTTTGTATCACCTATAAAAACTAATTTCGTAACCCTAACATTAATCGCTTAAAAAAATGGTACTACTTATTCTCAAAGTTCTTCACCTCCTTTCGGTCATCGTATGGATAGGAGTGTTGCTCTATATGCCCAGGTTGCTCATTTTGCAGACAGAGGCCTCTGCCAAAACAGAACCTGAGCGCAGCATTCTTATAACCCAGTACAAAAAAATGTCGCGAAGCATGTGGATAAAAGTCGGCTGGCCCGCTGCCATACTCACGCTCATATTCGGGCTGGGCATTATGCACCCCTATTTCAGCAGCATGTGGTTCTGGGTGAAAATGGTGCTTGTAGTGGTGCTTTTTATCTACCACCATATGATCCATTTTGCCAACAAAAACCTGCAACGTGACAAGTACACCAAGTCTGTAAAACAACTCAGGAACATGAACAATGCCGGTATTGTCTTTATCATTGCCATAGTGGCGCTGGGCGTGCTCAAGAGTTCGATCGATATCGTTTTGATGATAGGTGGATTGGTAGTCATTGCCTTTTTGGTCTTTATGGGCAGCAAGGCTTTGCTCCGAAATTCCTCCAAAAGTCAGTAAAGCAAGCATATGAACTATTTTTTTATCCTGTTTCTCGCCATGGGTTTGTTTCTCTCTGCCTGCAACGGTGGTAAGGAGAAACTGCCTGTGCTGGGTAGAAAGGAAATAAAAAACGTGAGCTTTGAAGGCAAGATGGTTGCCGACACGGTGTACCACACTATCCGTGATTTTAGCTTTACCGATCAGGATGGTAACCAGGTGACGCAAGATACCTTTGAAGACAAAATTTATGTGACTGATTTTTTCTTTACTACCTGCCCTACCATTTGCCCCATTATGAAGAGCCAAATGCTGAGGGTGTATGAGCGTTTCAAAGACCATCCGGAAGTGCTCTTCCTGTCGCATTCCATCGATCCCAGGCACGATTCTGTGGCTGTATTGCACGAGTTTGCCCAGCGACTGGGTGTGGATAGTGAAAAATGGCATTTTGTCACCGGCGACCAGGACGAAATCTACGACATCGGACAAAACAGCTACATGGTGACGGCACGGGAAGATCCCGACGAACCCGGTGGATATTTGCATTCGGGGGCTTTTCTATTGATCGACAAGCAAAGGCGGGTCAGGGGCATTTACGATGGCACCAAAGAAGAAAAAGTAAATTTGCTGATGGAGGATATCGAAAAATTACTTAGCGAGTACCATCAGGAATGAACAGGCAAACCGGTGCATGGATCATTTTAGTGGTATTTTTTCTTTTTGCTTGTGAAGGGGAAAAGAAAAAAGATCGCTTTGGCCACCTCGACTACCGCACCAAAATCAGGCTGCGGCAGTACCTTGGCGAAGGCAAGCGTTTGTATGAAATTCACTGTGCCAATTGCCATCAGGCAGATGGAGCGGGGCTTGCTCGTCTGTACCCGCCGCTAAAAAACTCAGACTATTTACTGGCCAACCGGCAAGAGGTGATCTGTGGCATGCGTCACGGCCAAAAAGGCGAAATAATCGTGAATGGTATCATGTACAACATGGAAATGCCTCCAATTCCGAGCATTACGGATTTGGAAATAGCCGAAATTGCCACCTACATTTATACCGAATTTGCCGATAGCGTTCACATCGTGACGCTCAACGACGTAGCCGATATCATGAAAAATTGTGATACTTCCGCTAAGTAGCAGGAAAATTCCGGCGCATCAATCTTCATATATCTTTGTTTTCGATACCTTTTTGCCGTTTTGCAGCGTCAGGTCAAGCTCTATTTTTACGTAATCTTCCCTGATTTTCATCTTCAATCTATCAATGTGCTCTACTTTAGAATTATACTTGTCTTCTATTTCGTCCAGTAGATCCGAAAGATCCCCATCGTCATGAAAATTGATGTGTTCATCACAAAAGTCGTCAGGATCCAGATCCTTTAGCTCTATGGTCATATTGCTGACCGCATTGGCCACCTCATTGGCTATAGATTCGGCAAATTCATCTATGGCTACATGAATATTATTAAACGATATATCAAAGTCATCGTCGTCGATGTCGATATTGACGTGGGTATCGTCAAACATTTGTTCTATTTTTCGCCCAAACTCTTCGCCCCATGCTTCGAAGTAAGCTTCAATGTCTTTTTCCTCCCCATTGATGGTAATGGTGACTTTTGTGTCGTCTTTGTGGCCTTTTTGACCAAAAGATAGTGTGCACGTCAGCACCACTAAAATGCCCGCAATGAGGGTCTTTATTCCATTTGTCATGATCAGATTATTTATGTGTGCTTCGTTTATGAAAATATCGTTCCACAAAAAAGCAGTGCGCCCAAGAGCCTGCCTTTCAGCGTAATACCAACATTCGAAAAACCCGCTCTTCCATTATGTTCATTATTCTTACTAAAATGTACGCATTCGGACAAGTTTACTCCGGGTATTCATTTCTTCCATAAGACACAAATTGAAATGAAGAAGTGTTTTAAAATCATTAAAATAAGCTCAATTTTGATGACTGTTTAATTTTCCTGTTGCCTTCTTCCTTGCTGCAAACCAATTAAATTGGGAAGAAGGAATCTTGCTCCGAAAGGGCGTGGCTGATGCAGGGACGAAACAAAGGCAAATGTAAAAATGAACCAGAATGAGCATATCATGTTTTATAGCAGGGGCAGATGCCACAGACCTGCAGCAGACCATTAGCGAACTAAAGTCCTCCGGGTTGGTAAAAGAAGTATTTGTGGTTCAACCGCAAAATCCGGGACTACACCAAGTTGGGTGGATAGAGGCGGCTTCCTTTGGCAGCACTCGGGCACTTGAGGCCATTGCAGCCATGGCAGGCGAAGATCTGTCGCTTTTTTACACCAAGTCCATGCCCCTGCATCTAGGCCAATACGCCCTCGAGCGCATGTGCAGGATGGCCATCGATGCGCAGGCAGTGATGCTATATGCCGACCACTACACACTGAAAAATGGCAACTTGCAACCTCACCCCACCATCGAATATCAGGAGGGCAGCTTGCGCGACGACTTTGATTTTGGCTCTGTGGTAGTTTACCAGACCGATGCATTGAAAAAAGCAGTGAAATCCATGGACAAAACGTATGCATTTGCAGGTTTGTACGATCTTCGGCTGAGGCTATCGCAAACAGGCAAGTTGGTTCGCATGCCGGAGTTTTTGTACACTGAAGCAGAGACGGACATCCGCCAAAGCGGCCAAAAAATGTTTGACTATGTAGATCCCAAAAACCGGGACGTGCAGGTGGAAATGGAGCAAGCCTGTAGCGGCCACCTCAAAGCAGTAGGTGCCTATCTGGAGCCGGTGTTCAGAAGCATTTCTTTTGACCAGGAGGCTTTTGCGGTAGAGGCTTCGGTTATCATTCCCGTAAGGAACAGGGAAAAAACCATAGCAGATGCCATTGAATCTGTATTGTCTCAGGAGACGGCCTTTGATTTTAATCTGATCGTTGTCGATAATTTTTCGACCGATGACACCTCTAATATTATAAAATCATTCGCGGCAAATGACCGAAGGATCATTCATTTGGTGCCCCGACGAAGCGATCTGGGCATTGGCGGTTGTTGGAATGTGGGCGTAGCGCATCCGCAGTGCGGCAAGTTTGCCATTCAGCTCGATAGCGACGACTTGTATATCGATCGGCATGTGATCTCCCGGATTGTCGGGGCATTTTATGAGCAGAATTGCGCTATGCTAGTCGGTTCGTACCAAATGGTCAATTTCGATCTGGAGGAAATTCCACCCGGACTGATAGACCACAAAGAATGGACTCCGAACAACGGCCGCAACAATGCCTTGCGCATCAACGGATTGGGCGCGCCACGTGCCTTTTATACCCCGGTGCTGCGCGACATCAAAGTTCCCAACACCAGCTATGGCGAAGACTATGCCCTGGGCTTGAACATCAGCAGGGAATATCAGATAGGGCGCATATACGAACCGCTGTACCTATGCAGGCGATGGGACGAAAACTCCGATGCATCCCTGGATATACAAAAATTAAATGCCCACAATTTTTACAAAGACAAAATCCGTACTTTAGAGCTTTGGGCACGCCGGCAATATGTAAAATCTGGTCAAAAATTATAAAAATGAATCTATCGGCACAAGCCCGGCAATTGATCGCCGAACAGCAAAAAAACTGGGAGCTGGCCAGACAAAACTATGCCGGACTCAAAAGTGTACAAACCAGAAAACTGGCATTTGATGGCTTCGACATCACGGTACAGTTCAATCCCGAAAGAATCCGCTCATCCGCAGCCAAAGTTGATGCCGGGTCGATAGAAGCCAGGCCATGTTTCCTCTGCCCCCATCACCGACCTGCGGCACAAAAGAGCATACCTGTGCTTGGCAAATACGATCTCCTGGTCAATCCATACCCTATTTTTCCGGAGCATCTCACCATAGTGCATATCGACCACATCGGCCAACTCATCGCGGCACATTTTTGGGATATGCTCGATCTTGCCCGGATGCTGGAAGAGTTCACAGTGTTCTACAACGGCCCTAAATGTGGCGCCTCGGCCCCCGACCATTTGCATTTTCAGGCCGGCAACAAAGGTTTCTTACCCATGGAATGGGACTTTAAAAAGGGCTCTTTTTTCCAGGATGCGCGCACAAAAAACGGCATGGATATGATCCGGTGGACGGCCTACCTCCGCCCGGTCTTTACCCTGAGTGGCAAAAACAAGGAACAACTGGTAGAGGCTTTTATGCGATTTTACCATGAAATGGAAGCCCTACAAAGTCACGAACCTGAACCAATGCTCAATATCATAGCATGGTGCCGGGCCGGTCGCTGGACTATACACATGTTTCCGCGAAAACTCCACCGACCGTGGCAATACTTCGAAACAGGGGAAAAGCAAATCGTCTTTAGCCCGGCTTCTGTCGATATGGGCGGAGTGATTATTTTGCCAAGAGAGGAGGATTATCGCAGCATCACCATGGCCGATGTGCAGGATATATATGGCCAGGTGTGCCTCGATGAGCAGCATGTTCGACATTGCGCCCTAGTTGTCATGGATTAAAACTACACATGCTTGCGAATGAAACTAAATAGGGCCTGACCAAATTGACCAGACAAGCACCAATTGACGTTAATCAAGTAATGATCAAAACTCAAAAGCCCTTTCAATTTTAAATTTTCCCATATTGGAATTAATTTGGGATTTTGGAGTTTTCAACTAAACGGACTTTCAAGCCAGGTTTTAAATATGGATGATATGAAGACGATCCCGACCATTGATGTAGGCATAATGAGTGAAAAGGAAATTGCTTTTGTGCTCGATGGTGAATTTACCGATTCGCGACATGATATTTTGACGGGGGAATGGAGCGTATGGATAGAAAAAGATAACATATATCTTTCCAATCATTTGATTTCCTTTCCGATCGAAGATGGGTTTGTGCTTACGCCCACCAATGTGAATAAATGTTCGTTTCTATTGAAAAAGGTGACTATAGGAGTCAACTTCCACTGGCAGCGGCAGGAAGACCAACGATTTAAAGGGGCGATAAAATTGCTGATTGATAATGGGAACATCGCAGTGATCAATCGCCTGAGCATCGAAGATTATCTGAGCAGTGTGATATCGTCTGAAATGAGTGCTACCTCTTCGGCTGAGTTGCTCAAGGCCCATGCGGTAATATCGCGGAGCTGGCTTCTGGCTCAAATTCAAAAAAACAAGAACATAAAACAATCTGAAAAGAAATACAGCACACTGATAGAAAATGACGAGGAACATATCAAATGGTACGATCGGGAAGACCACCAGCAGTTTGATGTATGTGCCGATGATCATTGCCAGCGTTATCAGGGTATTACCCGTGCCTCCACTGCGCCGGTAGCCACGGCCATTAGCGATACCTTTGGGCAGGTACTGGTGTACGAAGGCGCCATTTGTGATGCGCGCTTTTCTAAATGCTGCGGTGGCATGGCAGAGGAATTTCAAAACGTATGGGAACCAACGCCCCACCCATATCTGCAGATGGTGCTGGATAGCGACCAAAAACCCGGCACCTTCGACCTCAATTTGCAGCAGGAGGAGGCCGCCAGAGCGTGGATACTGGGTCGTCCATTGGCATTTTGCAATACCGATGACAAAAAAATACTTGGACAGGTGCTCAATGATTACGATCAGGAAACCAATGATTTCTTCAGATGGCAGGTGAGCTATACTCAAAAGGAATTGAGCGAACTGTTTTATAAACGTATCGGCATCGATGTTGGGCTGGTCACCGACCTGGAACCGCTGGAGCGGGGGGTTTCCGGACGGCTCGTAAGACTGAAAGTAAAAGGAACAAAAAAAACCATGGTGATCGGCAAAGAGCTGGAGATCAGAAAAGCAATGAGCGAATCGCACCTTTACAGCTCAGCAATTGTCTTCGAAAAGAAAGAGCTTGATGGAGCTCTGCATTTTGTACTGCATGGGGCGGGATGGGGCCATGGTGTGGGTCTGTGCCAGATTGGTGCTGCGGTGATGGGAGCTAAAGGATATTCCTACCGGCAAATTTTGGAGCATTATTTCATTGGTGGCACACTGGAAAAAAGATATTGAAAAACGGTAGATGATTTTCAATGTATATTCCCGGCTTCCGGCTTAAAGGATGATTTGACAAAAAAAACGAAAGCGGTGCCTCCGCCAGGCAGATGGTGAAGACACCGCAAACTTTATTTTTTACCGGTTTAAAGAAATCGCCGGGTTCCAGGCCAC
>JAAUQL010000126.1 GCA_012033595.1 Cyclobacteriaceae bacterium
GACGCTAAGCACCCACAGGTGTTGCCAAAGAGCACGTAGAAAAAATTTTTCTCTAATAGAAACCCTAAGTCGAATCTGTTATAATGGATGTACTCTGGATTGGTACAAGAGACTTTCAGAAAAAAAAAGGGAAAGATACCTTTCCCTTTTGATAGCTATATTTTACAGTATTATTCTTTTAGCGAACGCATATAGTTGATCACCATCCAGCGGTCTTCTTCGCTTCTTATTTTCTTCTCGAAGTTGGGCATTTCGTCGCGACCAATGATCGACTTGTAGTACAATTCGCCGTCAGTTTGTGCCTGCACTTCATTAGACGAGAGGTCTCTCATTTCAGTTTCCAGTTCACCAGCTTTGCTTCCATCGCCGTAGCCTTCGTTGCCATGGCAAGATCGGCAGTGTTGTTTGTAAAGGTCTTCTCCAATGCCATCGGTATCTTCACCGGCATGAGGGTTTTTCATTGTTTTGTATTTGGCGGGTACTTCCCAGTCGTCAGCTGTCTGTGGGCTGGTAAAAGCCACCAGACCAATGGTGAATAATCCAATGGTACTGAATGCTAAGATGGATTTCAAATTCGTTTTCATTTCTATAAAATTTAAGGTTCACTAATTATCAAAAATATTAAAAATATACACAACTATTGTACCACTCCTTCAGCTTGTTTGCCAACTTTTTTGAGTTTAATCAATTTGCTGATAGAAAGGAAAAAATGGTACCATGCACCCAGCAATATTACAAAAACGGAAATAATCATCCATAGAGGAGCTTCATCAGTATAAAGCTGTCGTGGCAAAGGATCGAGTTCGTAAGAGACCAATGTGCCCCAATTGTGGCTGGCTTGTGAAGTTACCGTTCCGAATTCGTCGCTATCGTCTATTCTGGCCACCACGGTTATATTGCCTTCAGCATCTCCGGGTATATCGTTCGGAAATTCGTAAAAGGCCATTCCATCGCTGTCAGTTTCCACTTCTTCCAGCTTGAGAACACTGTACAGGCGCTGTACGCCTATGTTTATACTCAGTTCTTCAGCGGGTATTTCATTGCCTTCCGCATCTGTGGTGCTGGCTTTTACTACAAGCTGCTTTACAGAGTCTTCTATTTCAAATATGATTTCCATTTTCAAATCCATTACTTCTACAGCGTTGGAAGCATCCTGATAGTTTTCATCTCCTTCGTATAATGCCTCAAGCACCGTTTTGCCATCTTCATTTACTGGTAGGATATAATCAGCGGCAAAATACAACACTACTGTACCTGTGGTATCGGTGGTGAGGGTGGCGAGTACCATGGTGGAGTCTCCACTGGCGGCAGAAAGCACCACCTGACCTTCGCTGACACCATGCATGTTTTTGCCGGTGCCTGCCGTAAGGGTAATGCTCACTTTCCTATCGCCGGTAGCTTCTTTAAAATAGTACATTTTCATGCGTACCCTGTCTTTTTTGGCCTGTGTATTGGCGAAACCTGCCAGGGGAGACAAGAGCATTACTCCAATCAATGTGGATAAAATCCAATGGCTTATCAATTTATATCTAATTAAAGGTTCCATATTTTCAGTGTTTGTCTGGTTTATTAACCTTTGGTTTTAAACAATAATTTGGGCTTTTCTTCATTTTCCATGTCAGCTACTTCCGATACCGGTATGATGGGTGCAATCTTGGAGGCTACGGTAAAAATGAGGATTATCACCGCAATGCCCGCAGCAGTAAGTGCCCATTCTACCCAGGAGGCCGAGTAGTTGACATATTCGGTACGGGTATCTTGTATGGGAATAAAGGGGTTTTCGAGCGGCGGCACCACTATGAGGTATCGTTTTACCCAAAGGGCCACTACAATAAAGGCCGACACCAAAGCAACACTATTGATGGAGCGTAGCCAGGGAAATCCCAATACTATTACCGGTACAATGAAGGCAAATACAATGTGAAACAAACTCAGCCATCCAAAATGCGAAAAATCCACCAGATCATGCATCAATTTTTCATAGGCTGTGGTCTGGTTGTACCAGTCGGTCAGGTATTCGCTGAAAGAAAAATAGGCATATACAAAAGCCAGAATGAGTAGCCCAAAACCAAAATAGTTGAAATGCTGGTTGGTAATATACTTTTCCATCAATTTATTTCTTCGATAAATCCACATGATCACCAGCAGCAAGGCTACACCAGAGTATCCGGCGGTGACTACAAAGTAGGGGCTGAAAATGGTGCTGTGCCAGCCGGGCTTCAGACTCATGCTAAAAAGCAATGACAACAAGGAATAGGCAATGATAGCCGTTGGGATAATGATTGCTGCCATGATATCGTGGGCCTGATGCAATAATTTTTTTTGCTCTGGCTTACCCTGATAGCCCAAAGCCAAAAATTTGTACATGCGCTTGCGCCATGGGGCGACATTAAAATCGGTAACGTCCCTGAGTTTTGCAAAATCCCGGATATGGGTAAAATACAAAAATGCAATACAAAAAACCAGATCAGTAGAAATGGCGATCACATCCCAGGTAATGGGCGATTGAATGCGGCCAAAGGCAAATAAATAATGGATGCGATCCAGCCTGCCAAGGCAAAACAAAATAAAAGGCGCACCAACTACCAAAGAGGAAACCGTGATGAGCTCAGCAATACGAAGCACTGCCTTGGCCCATTTGATCCGAAGCAATTGAAATGTACACGAAATCAGGGCACCTGCATAGCTGAGACCCATAAAAAAAACAAAATTGGCTGTGTATATGCCCCAAACTGCATTGTCGCGCATGCCGGTGATTACCTGGCCTTTTACAATCTGCATAATGAGGGCGAACATGCCAAAAAGCGATACGACAGATAGCAACGCCACCCATAGGTACCACTTGGTCGAAGGCTTTTCGAGCCCTGGCAAAAATTCTTTTATTAATACATTCGCTGGAGTGTTCATGGCATTTTATTTATTGGATTTATTACCATCACGAAGATCATCATATACTCTTTGCTGTTCTTCGGGCAGGTCTTTAAGTCCACTTTCGTAATCGAACATTTTATTAACAGGTGGCAAATAATATACATTGGGCTTGGTTCCAAGTTCTTCCAGGTACCGGTATCCGGCGCGCTCTTTGATCAACTGACTAAAGCGCACTGTTTCCGTTCCATTCGACACGGCATCTTCGTTCCTGTCGCCAAAGTAGATTACCCCCATAGGGCAGCTCGTAGCGCAATATGGCAATTTGCCTTCTCTCGAACGGTCTGCACAAAAATCACACTTACTTACGGTGCCTATCTGATGCGGAATACTGGTCTCAGGACTATAGGCTGACTCGGGCACTATGGGTTCGTTTGGTTTTTCCCAATTGAATATACGGGCAGAATAAGGGCAGGCCACCACACAAAATTTGCAGCCGATGCATCGCTCATTGTCTATCAATACCAGGTTGTCTTGTCTTTTGAAGGTAGCCCCAACCGGACACACTTTTACACATGGAGGGTTGTCGCAATGAAAACACTGCCGGGGAAACCAATAAGGTTCCGCCTCCGGGTTGTCCTTCATGAGTGCCACGTTGAGCCATTCCTGATCGGGTTTCAGGTTGTGACCTTCCTGGCATCCCTCTATACATTTACGCGCATTTTTGCAACGCGCAAGGTCTATCACCATCACAAACGACCGGCCGGGAATACCTTGGCGGGCTGCATCGCCCTGCGCCGGAGCGAATGGGTTTATTTTACAGTTATCAGCTGGTTTGTCCACTTCAATCACCTGGCCGTCGGTGGTGAGTACTTTTATTTTTTCTGTTTTTTTATTGTCGCTATCGTCTGCTGCCAATACCTTGCCCGCGGTCGATGCCAAAGCAACTGTGCCTAGGGCAAAAGTATTTCTGAGAAATTTACGTCGGTTATTGCCTGGTTCTTCTTTGGCTTTCATTTCCTTACTTTTATGTTAAAATCCCCACAATCGGGTCATATTAAACCCAATCGCATACTGAAATTTGTAGCCATCGTTGTCGTTGGAGTTAAAGAGGTCTTGTGCTGTGCGGGTATCGTTGTAGGCAAGGTTGTACTGCTGTAGCAGATCCCTGTAAATGCCAAATGTGATCTGAAACGCATGGGCACTGGTGGCCACTTCGTATGCGATGGCGATATTTCGATATGGCCCGGCGTTTTGTCTCAGGTTTCCATGTATGGAATTGTTGATATCGTGCTCAGTGATGGGCTCTGTCCATTCCAATAGAATAGAACCTTGAGAACTCACTTTATACCGTGCCCCCAGGCTCAGACCAAAGATATCATTGTTGTACAAGGTATCTACGGCATTGAAGTGCGACATCATCACTGCACCCTGCACCGAGAATTTTTTAGATACCCTTCTCGAAACTATAAGTTCGCCAAAATAAGACAAACGATGCGCGGACTCTTCAAAGTTGGACTTGTCTCTGGTATCTATGCCCATATTGCCATAAAAGGTCACGTTAACCGGCATTTCGTTTTCGCGTGTTTGCTCCAGTATTTTGTATTTCACATCCAGATCGATGAATGGGTTGGTGCCTCCTTCGTTGCCTATCTTGCTCAGTCCAAACCCGACTGCGAGCCTGTTGATGGGGGTGTAGGAAAATCCCAAGCGGATATTGGAAGCTCCAAACATGCCATATAAGTCGCTGGCGCCATTTTCGACAGTGGCAAACCTGTGTTGTATGTTCCACTCCAGGGTTTTTGAGGCATTAACCACATCTGACTGGTTGTCGATGAGCACGGCACTTTCAAAAGCTGGGCGCTCTGGTTTAGGCGCGGTTTTTTCTTCTGTTTCTTCCTGGGCATTTGCTGCCGAGATCACTACCAGCAGGCTAAATAAAAAGTATGTAATTGATTTCATCGTTTTCATCGTTTTCGTAATTATTAATTATTTTGAGCACCTTCTTCTAACCATTTTTTGATGTAGGCCCGCTCCAGGTCAGAAGCATACACTTCCATAGAGCCTCCTTTGTCTATTTTCTGAAACAGCGCATCGTTTTCTGCTACGCCATCATCATCGATAAAGCCACCCTGGGTCAGACTTTTGTAGGCTTTGTCGGGGCGGAGGTCAGGAGCTATGCTCCCATTGTGGCATCCTGAGCTATTGCATTTTGCTTCGAATATCGGCACAATGTCCGTTTCCAAACTAAGATTGTCAGGCACTACCACAGGTTCGTAATCGTTGGTATGATACGTACATGCTGTAGTTGCTGCGCCACCTATGCATAAGGCCAACAGTAGCTTTCCAGTCAACACTATCCACTTAATTTCCACTATGCTTTTCATGATGATTCCTATTTTTACCTTTATTAAAACTTTAGCTACATACACGATATCCGCCACGATATGCTTATATGAAAAATCTACCCGAGCTTTTAAAAATGATGTATAAAAAGTGTAACAAAGTTGGCTCAAAATTGCCCTATTACCTATCTGTGGTAAATGATATAAAATAGTTTGAATATGATTATTATCATTGATTTATTGATATATATCAAATAAATTGAGGCATTAAGTGGATAATTTTCGGATTTCAGTGGCTGATCATTTATTTTTGACTTTATTTAAAATCAATTGAATATGCCCGGGTTTATCAATGATTTCAAGTGTTTGGATTGTAAGCACTGCTTTAAGCGAAGTGCCAATTTTTCATTGCTCAACGACAGCGAATTGGCTCTGCTGGACAAAGACAGGATGGAAGTAAGTTTTAAGGAGGGAGAAATCATCTATAAACAAGGTACACCACTTACCCACATCGTTATTATTCACGATGGTCTCGGAAAGATTTTTATCGAAAGCCCCAACGGGCGAAACCTCATACTAAGCTATACCAAAGAATACGATCTTAATGGCGGGGTCGGCGTTTTTATAGACCAAAGGCACTATTCTTCCCTCAGGGCAGTGACAGATTGTGGCGCGTGTTTTATCGAAATCAACGCTTTCAAATCGGTGCTCAGGAGCAATCCGGCCTTTATGGAGGCCTATATCCGCGAATACTCCATGCGTGTGTTGCATACGTACCAACAGTTTGCCGTGCTCACTCAAAAGAACATGGAAGGGCGAATGGCCGAATCGATTTTGTACCTTACCAGCAACATCTTCAAAGACGGAGCCATCAAGTACGTCTCCAAACAGGATCTTGCCGAACTCACCGCTATGACCAAAGAAAGCGCCATCAGGGTACTGAAGGACTTTAAAGAAGATGGGCTCATCGAAATTGTAGATCATAAAATCAATATCCTCGACCAAAAAGCACTGGAACAAGTAGCCAAACATGGCTGACACAAGTCGCGAACGGTCGGGATAAAGTTTTAGCCGGTCACACCCTAAACAGGTTTATGTAGGATCAGCCTTAAAACGCAACATTTTTGTATATAATCAAACTAAGAGAAATGAGCCTTGACCCGACCAAACAGCGGTGTCGCGGTGGGAGTCAACTCAACTCCAACATGAGATTTGATTCATGCGAAAACGCCGGTGCATACTGGAAATAGGGGTCCACTCAAAGGGAAGGGTCTGTCATAATTTTATTGGAAATGGCTCGCCGCCCAAATCCGCAAAGAAAAAAGCCACTTCAACTATGAAGTGGCTTTATAAAAAATAATTATCTCTCTAATCTTAGTTTAAAAAATCTGGTTTTTATTTCAATGCTGCTATGGTATTCTTGAGAATGGCTTTCACATACTCAGGATTGTGAGCACCAAGGCTACGGTCTTCGAGCATGCCATCGTAGTTGAAATATGCCTGTGCCTGGAGCATCGGATAAGTGCCTGGAACCACATGGCCTTCAGCATCCAATACACCCAAATCCATCAATTGACCTTTTAGCTCAACAAGCATTTCAGACACTTCTGTTTGTGTGTTTTTATAATTGAAATCTGAATTATCCGCACCGTGGCATGTATTGCAGGCGTCTAGTGCAGGGTTAAATGTATGGCCACCTTTTCCATTGCCATAGTCGTACATGTGGCAACCGGTACATTTGGCTCCTTCTTGCATGTGTGGAGATTGACCTACAACCGGGTAGGTATAATCTCCGGGAATACTTGCAAAACCTACACCATAAAGTATGTTGGCCTGTGTGCCATAGTGTGGGCCATAGTGGGTACTTGTGATTACAAAGGTTTCACCTGGCACGTCCAAATTAGGTTCTGCTCTTCTGGCCTGGTGGCAGTTTGCGCAAGTGTTGCTGTTGCCCAGGTCAACAGCGGTAGTTGGGTCAGAGGCAAATGTAACAGGGGCATTCAGCCTTAAGGCATAATCTGTTTCTTCGAAAGTAGTATGGATATTATGACAGGTTTTACACTGCCAGGCACTTGGGGTGGCAATATCTTGGGCAACAGTGCCTGTTCTGGCAAATTCCAAATAGCCTTCGTGCGAGTGGCATTTTGCACAAGATTTTCTGCCTCCGGCGTAATCTACCGCAATTGCTCCTTTGCTATGTGCCGACTGACGAAATTGCTCCATCGTGATATCTGGTGTGGTAGCTGAGTGACATTCGAGGCAAGTGACATTGCCATCTACTCCATCCTTGCCGTCTACACCATTCGTGCCATCTGTACCATTGGTACCATCCGCTCCGGCAGGGCCCATCGGACCTTCAGGTCCTTCGCAACCGGTAACAAAAGCAAACATGACTGCGCATATTGCCATTGTCAATAATTGGTAAATTCTATTCGTTTTCATAATCGAGAAAAGTTATTCATTAAAAATGCTTAATTAGTATTTGGAATTTGATATAAATGTAGGCAGACCGTTAAGGCCTGCCAATTACTTCGAACAGATATAAAATGGCTTTCGCGGGATATTTATCTTTGCCAGCGCAGGTGAGGATAAATAATTGTTGATTTAAATCCGAAAAAATTTGATATATCTCAATATTTCAAATTTTATGGCTTAAATTGTTTGCCAAGTAGCTGATATAAAGCCCCTTGAAATTATGTACTCCAAGTCTTCAACCAGACGTAATCCAAGGTCAAAACCAGTATAATTTGAGCCGATGCAGCCCTCTGAACCCTACTTTTTGTATTCAAAACGTTGGGTTTATCTTAGATCAACTCAAAAAATTTGGTTTGGGTAACGGTGCGAATACAAAAAAGGCAGTGTGCCTTAGCAATGTAACGTACGAGTGTGTTCGGTGCCGGGATATTGGGTCAACATAAAAGCATAAAATTTTTGAATATGATTAGACTAAGGAAACCGAGCGCTGCCCCGATATAGCAGTGGGGGTGCGTTGAGATAGCGTACAGAATCATTATTTTGTCTTTGGGGACTTCGTTTTTATCAAAGAAAAGAAAGCACCAACCAAGGCCTATCTGGTCAAGAATGGTTGGCAGGAAGAGGATTGATTCACAGCTTGTTTAAAAACAACATCCTGGCGAATTATCCGGAAACATGATAATTGGAGTTATCGACAGGCTCTAAGTACATGCAGCGTGGAAGGCTCGGCAAAATAGCCAAGAACTGTCTTTTAAAATTAAAAAAATCGGAGCTCGCCCGGCGTCGGCGCCGTAGCCAGCCCTACCTGCAAACTCCGATTCCTTTTTTTTTGATGCTTTGGCGTGCGTTTTACTTCCTATACTTTTTATGACACCTGGCGATACTTCCCGGCCAATAGTTTTTTGGGTGCCCATGCCGTTGATGGGCTAAGTTGCCTCCAAGGCGTGCACTATTCGTGGTAGCCTTGCGCTCTTCCGGCCAATATGCCCAGGGATTTTTTCGAATTTGGGCCTCCAATATTGTTGTCGTCTTTATGGCATTGGTAGCAAACATAGCCTAGAGTGACACCCTCAGCTCCATTGGCTACTGTGCCATTGTCACTAAACATATTTCCCAGGGCACTTGTGTTTATTTTGAAAATATGCGTTTGCACATCTGCAACATATTTGTTGACAGCCACAGCCGATTTGGTAGCGTGTGGCATATGGCAGGTGATACAATCTGCGCCTTTGTGCGTTGGGTTTTTGATGCCCTCATGACAAGTGGTACATGCTTTCACTATTCCGCCGGTTTCGCCGTGTTTCACCGAAACGTGCGGGTCGTGGCAATCTACACAGCTCAGATTCTGGTGTTTAGCCGCTTTCATTTCATCATATTGGGTATAGTTCATGATAAATCCGTCAGCAGCAGCAATGCGTTGTCCATCTGCTCTGGAGTGGCAGGTAGCGCAGGCTTTGGCTGTACGGTCTAATATAATATCGCTGGCAGACCTGGAGTTTACGTGAAAGCTTCCCATACCATGGCATGCCTCACATTGTACACCTGCTGCAAAAAACTCCCCGGTCATTCCGGCCAGTCCGTCTTGTGCCGCTCCGCCTTCACTGGTACTTACATAGCCGGTAGTATGGCATTGGCCACAGTCAAATTGCTTGGTTACCGGAGCCAACTCTGCATGATATGGAGCCGGTGCATCGGTTTGCAAATTGTATTGTGCGTCGTCACCGGTATATATGTATCCGTTTTTATCGACATACTGCGCCTTCCAGGCAAATCCGCCAATCACATAGCTTACATCCTGCCATTCGGAGGCAAAATATGGCGGTACGAAATCCAGGTTGGTAGATGGATAGGCAGGTGCCTCGCCATCTTTGATTGTTGCAGGATAAAGGGATGCCCGGTTTTGGCAAAGGTATTGAATGTTTCCTGATGGCAGGCAGCACAGGTATTGGAACCTACATACGATAATTCAGGCTGCGGATCCGGGTCTTCTTCCCCCTCGCCGGGATGTTGGTAATATGTACAGGCGGCAGATCCAAAAAGCAGTAAAACGATCATTACGGTCAATAAATGATTACCCTTCTTCATAGCTCTAATATTATCGCGTCACAAAATAATTGAAAGCTCAAAGATACATCCGGCACTGCTTTTTAATAAGCAAACAAATGGGACATTTTCTGGATAATCACCGGATAAAACACCTGTATTTTTTGATATATGTTGACAAAAAATTGACATATATCAATTTGTGCCAGGTAACGGTCTCAATAAGGTATTGTCTGGCGCTCAGGCGAAAAGTGGCCACAACCTTTTGCCTGAGCAGAGTAGTGAAGCAGATACTCCAGCACCAAAAACCTGGGTACTCCAAAGAAAACTATACCGTCCTGGAAAACTGAGGTTTCTCTCCTTGTTTTTTCATCAGATAAAAGTCGAAGTGCATTACAATATTGCGGATGAGTAAGCGGCCAGTGTCCGTGACCCGAAGCTGACCTGTCTTTATTTCTATCAATTCATCTGACGCTAAAGACCGCAATTGCTCGAGGGCTTCGGCAAAATAGTTTTCGAACACGATTCCGTATTTTTGTTCAAATTTCGCCATACTCAGTCTAAAGTTGCACATCAGTTCGGTGATAACTTCACGACGCAAAAGATCATCGGGGTTTAGCGCCACTCCGCGCATTATTGGCAATTTTCCGGCATCCAGGGCTTTGTAATAGTCTTCGAATTTTTTAAAATTTTGCACATACAGGTCAGACAACATGCCAATGCCGGTAATGCCAATGGCAAATAAGTCGATACCGGCATGGGTAGAGTATCCCTGAAAGTTTCGGTACAAGGTGCCGTTTTGCATGGCTATGGTCAGCTCGTCATTTGGCTTGGCAAAGTGATCCATGCCTATGTACACATACCCCATGTCATTGAGTTTTTCGATGCTCAGCTTTAGCAATTCCAGCTTTTGGTCGCCGCTGGGCAGCCAGGCTTCATTGATCAGTTGCTGGTGTTTGATCATATTGGGCAGGTGGGCATAGTTGAATACCGCCAGTCTGTCCGGATTCATTCTCACCACTTTGTCTATGGTTTCGCTATATGTTTTATAATTCTGATGGGGTAATCCGTACATCAGGTCGAGGTTGATGCTCTTAAAACCCAATTCATGCGCCCAAGTGACAGCATCGCGTGTTATCGATTCGGGCTGAATGCGGTTTACGGCCTTTTGTACTTGCTCGTCAAAGTCTTGAATGCCCATGCTACACCGGTTGAATCCTACTTCGCTCAAAGCGGCCATATGGTCACGGGTCAGCTCGCGTGGGTCTATCTCCACGCCAACTTCGGCATTGGGCTGAAAATCGAAGTACTTATGTATTACTGCGCCCAGCCTTCTGATTTGATCCGGAGAGAGGTGTGTAGGTGTGCCACCACCCCAGTGCAGTTGAATCACTTTGCGGTCATCGCCCAGGTGTTGTTTCAGTAGTATGATTTCTTTTTCGAGATACGTTAAATATTGCTCTATCTTGCCCTGGTTGCGTGTCACCATCATATTGCAACCGCAAAAGTAGCACAAGGTATCGCAAAACGGGATATGGAAATAAAGCGACAGGTCTTTATTGGTATTGCCGGTGAGTGGGTTGTGTATATGCGAGACGAACACTTTGTCATCTACACCTTCGTGAAAGTAGGGCGCTGTAGGATAGCTGGTATATCGAGGGCCGGCCTTGTCGTACTTTTTTAGCAAGGCTATATCTACTGGTATTTTTTTGTTCGTTCCCATGCTTGTTTGTTTAATTTTCATCTTCTATCTCGTAAATACTCAGGATCATCGCAATTTGCTGTTTGTATAGCTCCGGGTCGTGCGCCACTTTTTTGAGCGACTTTACATGCTGCCTTACCACTTTATTAATG
>JAAUQL010000127.1 GCA_012033595.1 Cyclobacteriaceae bacterium
GATATTCTTGTATTCCACCCTCGTGAATAAATCCAGCCAATAAACCGTCGCAAATGTTATAAAATATAACTTGTCCTGATCCCTGACTTTATATTTTTCGCTCATATTCTTCGTTTTCTTTGGCCCTTATTACGGCACGGAAGTAACTTCCGCGCTAGGGAGGGGGCCAGACCACCTGAAATCTGGAAGGATAGGTAAAAGCCCCGTTTTTCCATGAACCACAGCCTTGGGGTTTTAGGGCTTTTTGCATGTATTTGATTGTCGACGCGAAATGCGTGCGCCAGCGGAAATTAGAGATATTAAAGCTAAGCAGGCTTACGCCTCTTAATGCAAAAGCCCTGGATTAATCCAAGGCCTTTTGTTTTTCATTGAACCCTTCGGACAACCAAACATTTACTTTCTACTATTACTTCCTGTTTATAAACGTGGGAGCGTATCCAATCTTACAATTCGGTACTCATCAGCATAACCAGAGGCAAATTCTTCTTTCAAAAGAATAAAATCAGTATCGTAATAGGCGATTGATTCGACCCCATCGAGCATACCTTGTCGCTTTTTAAACTTATAGACATCTTTATACTCTTTATTGCCAATGAATATATTCTCTTGACCTAAAAAACATAGGGTGGTTGCTAATACATCATCCATCCCATTATCAAACAAAAATTCAATACAATTATCATTTGCGATAGTTAGATAAGGTTTTTTTATGATGGAATCACCTTTCGTAATTAATCTATCTAACCCATCTTTCCGTGCAACATATTTTTCCTTATTGACTTGTTTAAATGGGCCTTTCATATCCTTAGAGGAAAATATGAGATCGGTTCGATGATCTTTTTCATATTGTACTTTTCTTAGTATATAACTTGATGGAACACTATCCTTTTCTTGCCAAAAACCATATGAGTACTCCCGAGCTCTTTTCGAACATGAAAAAGACATTGACATCATTAGGAAAAATATAATGCTATTTACCTGATTTAAGTTTACTTTCATGTTTCTGTATTTGTTTATTCACATCTACCGGATTTAAAACATTTTTTAGTTGATTAAGATACCCCTTCATCCTTGCATATTCAGGCTTACCTGCGATGTGCCCATCATGCTCAGAGCCTCCATTTCTATCATTAGCTATTCTGTTTCGCTTTGCTTTAATGGCAAAATACGCCTTGGAATTTTTATTTTCTATTGCTTGTATTAACTCCTCATCAAACTGATCCAAATGAATAAAAGCTTCATGTCCCGTTGTAATTGCATAAGATTCTGGGTTTTGATATTCATCGCTTCTAGCTGTATTTATTTTCATGTAAAAACTAACCCTTTTGCCATCATATAAATCACCACTGGTACCATATGCAGCTCCTTTACTATCAAACTGGTCAAAACCCATTTCATGTTTTGAGAATTTTCCATCTGACTTAAATTCGACGCTTCCAACTTTGTCCCCTGCTTTAGCAAATTGGCTTAGGTATGCGTTACCAGCATCAGTCTTAGCAAATGCCTCTAAAGCTTTTTGGACGTTTTTGTCAAGCTTATCAAAAGCGACTTGTTTGCGTTGCCATTCCCCATCTTCATCCTTTTCCCAAGTATAAAAATTGATATCCTTCCCAGTAGGGTCAATAAACAACAAAGGATTATTTGCGGAAAAGCTATAAGGAGAAAACGAGAAGTAATTCTCTGCATGAGGATCCATTTGCCAAGTACGTCCTATAATAGGATCATATCCACGTGCATGAAAATCGTAGGTTTCGGTTTCCGGTTGCAGCTCTTTTCCTTGATACAGGAAGTTATTAGTCGTAAACCCACTCCTTTCACTTGAGTTAAAGGTCAGGTCGAAAGGATAATAATCTACTCCCAAAAAATCAACTTCACTTTTCAACCCTACTCCCGGTTTTTTTGAGTTTGGATTTTTCCATACTTCCAAAAATGGAGACCCCTCCGTTTTTTCTGCTTGCCTTAAATATGATATGTCGAGATTTATACAGCCCATCGTATAGGTTTAAAAGTAGCCATTTTTTCTTTCAATTGAAAGGAAAAGGAAGTATTGCAATCAACTCCCTCAGCATTTGCATATCTCCTTTAAGCAAACAAATTATTGTGATTATAATAATGAAATAGTGCCACCATTTCCATTTAGGAAACTTAATTTTAATCCCTTTTATTTCAATCATACTTTTTATCTTTTATATGCCCCTCACATCGAAAAGTTTTGATATCAAACAAATCTTTCTGTTTTTCATTCACGAAAAGGTAAGAGGTTGAAAAAACAATAAAAAGGACAAGAAAACAGCTCTCATTTAACGTATTCAATGCTTTAATTTATATTTGTGGATTTAAATGCAATTAAGGATGATTTTGAAGGGACAATTGAGGGAGTACTTTAGGGACAAACCGTATTGTTAAAAACCACATCATCTATCACCCACATCATCAAAGCCACTCCTTCAGCTCCCTTCTGTGGCTTTGATGTCCAACACTGGCCAGGCTATCGCCAAAGCTATCTTTACATAACCTGATCTTATATATACTCCTCGATGGCAATTCTCATTAATTGTACTGTGGGTTATATAAGCACATTATGTAAAATATCCGCACCGTTCACCTGAGCAGATCCGACACTAACGCCCTGCGGTTGTTTCATTTTTATGGCCGGTGCAAAAATCGTTGATTGATTGACGGGTATTTTTCACACCGGTCATAAAAATTTATTGCGCTAATACCGTGCGAAGAACAATCCGTTTTTTTGGAGGGCAAAAGCCGTTGTAAAAATGTTGCGCCTTGGTTAAATCTTGATCGGGTTTTGTCATTCAAAAAATGATCCAACCGAACCATGGACTATTTCGGGCTTTGATGCCAACAGAGGGCGGAAGGGTGCAGTAGTCTTTTCTTTCTTAAAAAGTCATTGTTTTTCCATGGATTCCATGGCCTTTCCTGATGCGATCCGGTTTCTATTTGCAAAGGCATTTCTGCTCGCCGCTGCGAGTTGAGGCCACAGCCTGCCGGGTAAAGCCCCTTTTTCAGGGGCGACCGGCAGTGAGTACCGACAGACATACCGTTGAAAAACCATTAAAAATCCATGGCTGTCGGTATGGTCTGTGGCCGGTTCGCAGGCGAGCCAGACAAAAGGCAGAGAAGGGATTTTTTATTTCCTGACAGCTTGGGTTTGTGTCCGGCTTTGTGCGGCTGACAGGAGATAAAAAATACCGGGAACTGCCATGAGGACTGACCGAGGAGCGCAAGAACCATGACAAACTCGGAGCAAAGCGGAGACCCGCAGGGCGGTGTAGCTTCCCGGCACACCTTAAAAAAAACAGACAACTTGTGTCGGGATGCTGCAACGGTTTGGCGTGGTTCTTTGCCGACGACCGAAGGCCGAATACCGCTTTACCTAAGTGCATGCCGAAGGATGCAAGGCCTCGTGCGGCTGGTTTGTGGGGTAGGAAGTGCGGGGTTGGGTTATTTCTGATTTGGTTCCTGACTAGTGTGCAAGACATTTAAGACATCAATAGTCTTTTCGTTGACCTGGTAAACGATCCTGTAACTCCATCGAAAAAACCTCCTGATATTTCCCGGATTATTGGGGTAGTACTCATCTAACTGATACTTCTCCGGGTATGTATTCAAGCTCTTTGAGGCATTGATAATTTCTGATTTAACTCTTTTTGCAGCTGGAACTGAGTCCTGTTTAATGTGGTCATAATGCTCCTTTAAAGATGCAATAGCTCTTTCTGACCAGATAATTTTTTTCTTTTTCACCAGGTGTCGGATTCCTTTTCCAATTCATCAACACTCAGGTATTTCCCATCCTTTATTTGCTGTCTGGATTCATCGATTACTCCAACATATTCCTCCATCGACATGGGTTCATAAGGGCCTTTCGATCCTTTTAGGAGTGTATAGATCGCCTCCAGTTTTTCACTATCGCTGATCCTGTCAATGGCCTGGTGAAGTTGTAATTGTAATTCTGCTACATTCATGCGTATCTCTTTTCCTACAAAGTAACGGTTTTTTGTCTTTTTCTGTTTATCCCAATGGATGATATTGCCCAATCTGTTCTTTCAGATGCTCGAGGTCCAGCTCCTGGTAACGCTCTGTACTGCTCACATATTTATGTCCGGCCATGTATTGCACCGTCCGGATGTCCTTGCTCTTTAACCAATGCACGATCACACTTTCCCTGATCTTGGTCGATGTAAGCTTGCTGTGTTCAGGATATTTTTCTCTCAGCTCGTCCATGAGCTTATAAACCGTATTGCCCATTTTTGTATCTCCTGCGGTACCAAAAAATAACTGGCTGTCAGATACCGGCTGATCCCATCGGCTGTAATTACTCTTTTCTTTCAATAGCTGCGCCCTGGTCTTTTCAAGATATTCCTGCAAGTCCAATATTTGCACGGCTTCCAGTGGCAATATCCTGCTGTTGCTCCTTGGGCTGCCGGGGATTTCTATTTTTCCCTCCCTGGGTTTTAAGTGCTTTGGTTCCAGTTTTTCCAGTTCCTCGATGGTCACGGCCTGGAAGATCAATAAACCCAGGATGATTTTGTTCCTTTTGGTTTTGGCATTGATGGCCTCATAATCTTTACGGATTTTTACTAAGTCTTCCCACTCTAAAAGGTCATGGGGCAGCCTTCGGGTAGTCCCTTTGATGTGCAGGCCAATCGCTGGGTTTTCTAGTGTTTCCCCGGCATCGATGCGGTATTTGTAATACAGGTTGACCACTCTCAAAATGGTGTTTGTAGTTCGTCTGCTGTGGCCCAGGCTGCGGCAATGCCTGATCAGATCCAGCAGATCTTTGTATTGCACCCGGTTCAATGACAGCTTTTCTTTTCCCATCCAGGATAAAAAAACATCCTGTTTTCTCCGGTAATCCACTACCGTGGCCGTGCTGTAGCCCTGGGATTCAAGCCAGTTTTTAAAAGGTTTCATAATTCTTGATTTGCTCCGGCCACGCCGGTGTATTTTATATGGGTGTAAATCTGTGTGCTGTCCAGGGTTTTGTGCCCTAAAAACGTGGCGATGTCCTGCAACTTCATTCCGGCCTGCAAAAGATGGGTGGCGATACTGTGCCGTAAGGTGTGCAAGCCAATTTCTTTCTGTTGTAAATTGTCATTGAAGTTTTGAAGCTTTTTCAATCGCACCATCAGGCTTTGGCCCTGCATCCTGGCCCCGACCCGGTCGCTGACAAAAAAGGCATTGTTATTCCTGCCCCGGACAATGTAGGGTCGTGCATCATACAGGTAAGTTGCCAGGTCCTCGATCACCTTTTCACTCATCGGCACATACCTTTCCCGGTAGTGCTTACCTTTGCGCACGTAAAGCAGCTTTTTATCAAAAAGGATGTCTTCCGTGTCCAGCATCACGCCTTCATTCCTTCTAAGGCCACAGCCGTAAAAAATCGACAGCATGGCTTTGTCACGGAGTGCCAATGGTGTGTAAGGTGTATAGTCGGAAGCTTTGTAAAGCCCCTGGATTTCCTGTACGGTCAGGATATCTTTGTTGCCGTCCAGGTATGGGCTTTCGGCCCGGGTCATGTTCATGTCCAGGGTGAAGCTGCCCTGTCCGGTAGATCGAATGTATTTGCTGAACAGCTTTAGCGACTGGATGTATTTGTTCAAATGGTTCTGGCTCAGACCGCCTTCCCTTCGCTGGTTTGCCCGTTTGCTTACCTGGTGGACAAATGCCTTGGCATGGGTTCCATGGACTTTTTGGATGCTGCTGATTTGTTCAGCTTCCAGCCAGTACAAAAACTCTCTCAGGTAGTTGGGCAGGCTGTAAACGGATCTTTCTGAGTAGCCCAGCAATTCCAACCATTCGCGGAAAGCGGTTTCTAATTGTTCGTATGATGGCGTTTTAAGTATTAGATTTTTCATGGATTTTCCAGTGAATAAAAAAGGGGTGCCTTACGATTTTGCATTTGTATTATCCACTGGCCTTTATGTATTGGCTGTCAGTGCCTTGAGTAGATAATTGGAGCAATTACCCACCTGTTATCCACTGTTATCCTCTTTCACCTTTGATTTTTACCAGTGCTTCTTCCAGAGCATTGAGCAGGGTGCCGTTTAATCGCTCGTATTCTTCCAGGTCGCTGACCTCATATTCATAGCCCTGTTTGTATTTGTTGCCTCCGATCACTTTCAGGTAGCCGTATTGCTGAAGCTGGCCCAGGTAGTATTTCAGGTTGTTGGGGTTGATCCGCATCCAAGAGCGTACATCGCTGCGGTAAAAGGAAGGTTGGTTTTCCCGTGACAAATGCTTTTTCAAGCTTTCAAAAAAGTCGCGGCAGGCTTTTGTCAGTTCGTCGCTTTTGGCCAGCAATACGTCTTTCATCAGTTCATTGGCCAGCTCGATGTCCTCGATAGTCGTGGATATATACTTTTCCCCTGTTTGCCCGTCGGTGCTTACCGACCGTTGATACTGGTGGCAAAAGGTGATCCCCTCGATAAAGGCCAGATAATGGCTGTTGGTCCTTAATGGTTTGAACACCGTTGCGGGGATCCGCAGTTGTTCGGCATATGGATTTCGTACGGCTATCGGTTTATAAAGCGCCTGCATATCCCGCAAAAATTCTTTGATTTCCTGCTGTTCCCTTTTGTTGATCTTGCCCGCTGATCTTTTGCGCTGATCGTCCATGATGGCTTCCTGCTGGGCCTTGCTGCCGTCCAGATAGATCAGTAAACAGCGGTTGGCGTTGTCTTCGTAAAGCCGCTCTTTGGTCGTGGTGGCCGTCAGGCAGATCGGCCCCCGAACGGTCACGATCTCCGTTTTCAGGTGGCCCTTGCTGTCTTTTTGGGTCACCATCTTGCTGATCATCCGTTTGGTCTGCAGTTCCCTGAGTGCATAGAGGATATTCCCTGCCCCTTCCAGGTCCTCGATGATGAACAGCTTGTGGGCAAGGTTCAGGCTTTGGGCGTAGTACAGCGCGTTTTCACTGATGGCCGTGCCGCTGATCTTGTCTTCTTCCGGCACCAGATCGCTGACCTTTTCCTGCAGATAGGTCTTGCCCGTGCCGCTGGCACCCAGGCAGATCACGTGCAAAGGGTCAGCTCGTTTCCGCGTGGCATAAGTGGTCCACAATACCAGCCGGTTCCCTTCTTCTCCCACAACCCCGGCCTTGCCGATCAGTTCGTTCAGCTCCCGCAGGTAGTCTTTTCGTTTCATGAAGTTGATCGCCTGTTTTTCCCTTTCCGGTGATATGATCCTTTCCTCGGGGATGTTGGGTTTTTTCTTTTCCGATTGCTCCTGTCTGTGGCTTTCCAATGCTTCGGTCAGTCCGGCGATGGCGATCTGCAGGGACTTCGTCCCAATCTCCAATCTTTCGGCAGCTTTTCGGATCAGCTTCTCGACCTGATCATCGTAGTACAGATCCAAACTGTAGCGCAGGCTGTGGAGTGGGTTGCTTGTCCGGCCTTTTTCTACTTTCAGCGTGACCCGAAGCCGGTCGGCCACATCGATGCGGATGCCGCCCAGTATGCTGATCAACAGTTCATCGCTTTGATAGACCAGGTATTGGGGATTGTCGGTGTTCAGATGGTTATTTGGTGATTTGTTGATCTGCTCAGCTGTTGTTTCTGATGAAAATAAAAAGGGTTGTTTTTGTTCCAGCAAATGGGCGAAGACTTCAGGAGAATGTGATTGTGCCAGGCTATTGATATCTTCCCCTTCCGGGGTATCTATGTAAAATACTTTCACCCCGGGTCTTATCCGGCTCAATAGCTCTGCGGCTTTTCTCATGCCTTCTTTTCCGGCTTCGTCGCCGTCAAAAAAGATGGTGACGCTGTCAAGTTCCGGTAGGTTTTGGATGGCTTCCCGGTGCTCTGCGGTAAAACCGTTGGTGCCGTAGCAGGCCAATACTTCGTATGCTGTTAGCTTTTCGTCTTTTACCTCTAATAATGTCGCTGCATCGATCACACTTTCTGTCAGGATCAGGTTTGTGGTGGTCGGTGCCGGATATCCGGGATGCAAACCTTTCCTGCCTTTGTTGTAGAAGTGGCCATCGGCAATGATCGAGCGCCCATACAGCCCTGTAATCTCACCGCTTTTTTCTTTCAATGGAAAAATGATGCATTCTTTCATTTGAGACCAAGCATCTTTGTTATAGCCCACTTCCAGGTGATCGGCATCCAGGCTTCTGGATTTTAGATAGCCTTTTGCCTTCGTGCTCTTTGGAAGGTTGGATTGGAACACCTTAAAGAGTTTGGGTATGGAGGATCCACGCTTTTTCCATTTAGATGAGCTTTGGGTTTTCCGTTGGTTGGCTGGTGATTTGCCCACTCCTTCAGCTGCATGATGGCCTCATGGGTATTGAGCATTAATTTCTTCTCGGTAAGCCCGATAATGTCCATGGAACCCGCATCGCATTTGGAACTAAAGCAAGTGGCAATATTCTTCTCTTTACTAAACTGCAAGCTGGGCGTTTTGTCATCATGGAACGGACACAGGGCTTTGCCTTGTTTATCGACTGTGATCTGTAGCCTGTCGGCGATATCGAGGATCGTAAAGTGGGTTTTGAGGTCTTGGATTTCCATAGGATGAAAATATTTTGGAAAAAATATTTTGAAAACATTTAGTAACAAATGTATACAATAGTTTCACTCAAACAAAAAACTATCATTTTCTTTAGATACTTTTATTATCTAATTTTGATACTATACAGTAAACTATTGTTTTCTAAAGGAGATTATAATGAACATTGGAGATAGGGTTGTCGAACTAAGAAAAGCCAAAAACTGGTCTCAAACCGACTTGGCCAATAGGATTGAAGTTTCCAGAGTGATCATTGGTCGATACGAAAGGAACGAAGCCGCGCCTTCTATTGATGTGGCCAAAAAAATTGCAGATGCTTTTAGTGTTTCTCTGGACTATCTGGTGGGTGAAGGGCAAAACGCCACTTTCGACAAACAGACTTTAAACCTTATCCAGGACATTGAAAGCTTGGAGCCTTCCATCAAAGAACGACTGCTCTATCTGGCCAATGCCATTATCAGGGATGCTAAAACTCAAAGAGCCTATTCTACATAAATTTTTTATACATATGAAAACGTACAAAGCAATTCTGTTGTGCATAGCCTTAGTAGCATGCAACACTAATTCGAATTCCTTTTCTCAATCAGACTTAACTCCTGAAAAGATAATTGAAAAATTCTTTGGCTTATATGATTCTGAAGGAGCTCAAAATGCTTTAGAATTTATCCTTTCAACTAATCGATGGGTCAACGAAGATTCTAATGAACTTAAAACCTCTTTTCAAAACTTAACAGGTCAGCTTGGCAGTTATCATGGAAACGAACTTATAACAAAAAGAAGTATCGGTGAAAATTATACCTTATGGTCTTATATGATCAAATATGATCGCCAACCAATTAGATTTAATTTCATTTTTTATAGACCCTCAGAAAAATGGCAACTTCAAGATTTTAGATATGATGATGATCTAGATATAGAACTTATAGAAGCTGCTAATGCATATAGATTAACTGAAAATTTACCCGGGAATAGCCAATAGCAATATGCATCAAAGTAATAAACTCTACCACTACTCTTTAAGTACTCATTCCTATTTATTGCTTCAATAATTCTACTTGTGGGAATAATCGGCTATTTTGCCCCTTATTTGATATCATATAATAAAAGTGACATCTCCATTAACCAAGCAATGAACATGATATTAATATCTATCATTCCACTTATTCTATTTTTTTTAATGCAGAGTAGATTTGTCTCCGTAACTGTTGATAATGATCACATAAAGATTGATAATTATAATGAGATGTATAAATGGAGCGAGGTTACAATTAGTCAAATTTCTTTCATTTTTCCTCCATTGTATAAACTTAGGATAGACAATAAAAAAGGATTTCAACTTTTTAATACTGATAATAAATATCTATGGGTCTCTGTAGGAATTATTAAAGATGTAAGCTCAATGGGTGAGTTTATCAAAAAAAAGCGAGGGCTAATTAAACCCTCGCTATATATAAGTTCTAATATTCATTCTCATCAGGGGTCTTCTTTTCAGGATTAATAATGGAGTCTACCATCTCATTGACGACTGCTCCTAATATTTCGACTGTCCCTTCAATATAATTCCCAACTGCGTTTAAATTTACCGAAACTTCAGCTGATATATTACCTATAACTGCTCCAAAGCCAACCTCTCCCGATGTATCAATTGATGCATCTCCAGCTACTCCTTTCACACTAACATTTGCTAAACTAGCATCTCCAGTCATTTCTCCATTTTCAGTCCCTATGTTTGCATTCCCTAATCCTAATTCGGCAGCTCCACCCATTCCAGCAACTGTCGCCTCACCACTTAAACTTATAAGTGAACCTTTAGCATTTAAATCGCCGCTATTAGTAATACTACCTTCAATTTTAGCTAATTTGGCTGATCCTCCTAAAGATCCAGCTGAACCTATTTTTATTGATGCTCCTAAGCCTGCTCCATGTCCACCAACCTTACCCTTGAACATGTTACTACTGTTCCTATTTGTCTGACTGACCTTTCCCTGCACTTTATCGCTTAATAAAGCTTGCTTAAAAGCTGATTGAGCACTATAAGATTCTAAACCTTCTAACTCAATATGATTTGTGACTTTATTTTCACTAAAAGCATATGGGCTATTATAGACATAATCATGTGCTAATGGATCAATATTAAAAAATCTCCCAATGGCAGGATCGTGATTTCTCCACTTGAATGAATACCAGCCAAGATCCAGATCATCTTGTAATTCCTGGCTTTGAAATAAGAACTTATTGGTCGTAAACCCACTCCTCTCACTCGAGTTAAAAGTGAGACCGAAGGGATAGTAATCATCCACCCTGATGATGGGCCCTTCGATGTGGGCTACCCGCATGTCGTCCATATACACATCCAGTGGCTCAGCGGTCTGGTTGGCGGTGTAGATCATTATTGTGCCTTCATCTTCCGGTACGTATTCCAGTGTCAACTCTTCAAATGATCCAAGCGCTGCTTCGCTTACTTGCTTGAAGCCTCCCTTTTTGAAGGTCCCTTCCTTGTCAAAGAACATATAGTTGATATAGGCTTTTGGTATGCTGTTGTCCTTGGAAGCCAGGCTCACCTGGCCTAAGCCCAACACTTCATTCAGTCCACTGGCAATCTGTGGTGCTTCGCCAATGGTGCCTACCCCAACCGATGCGGCCACAATAGCAGCCATGCCAGCAATCGGGTCTTTCTTTTTGGCCTTCTTGAAGTATTTGGCCTGTACCTGCATCCGTACCGTATCGCCGGGCATCACATGCAAGGTCATCGATGGGCCCATCACCCTGTCTTCTGCCGCGTTCAGCCTGGCACTGGCCTTGCCGCCAGGGGTATGGTTGTAGATCTTGTCTTCTTGCTGGGTGGTTTCTATATTATTGAATGTGGCTGCTTCCAGGGTAGTGGCCTCCGGCTCCGATGGTGGCCATATAGGTGCTGGTTTGCTGCGCCGAACTTGCTGTGGTGAAGGTAAGCCGGACATTGCCCAGGTGGTCCTTCATGTGGTATT
>JAAUQL010000022.1 GCA_012033595.1 Cyclobacteriaceae bacterium
CTGGCCTACCAGCTGGTCAACACCATCAGGCACATGCTAAAGGAACATGGGATCAACCACGACTGGAAAAACATAGTCAGGATAATGAACACCCAAAAGATACAGTCAGTGCTGTTGAACACAAAAAACGAAACAAATGTGTTTACGCAAACCATCCAGGCCTATAAATGAAGTGCTGGAAATCTATCAGGCTACTGGTGCCAAATCAATGATCGCCGACCAGAAAAAAATATGTAGTGTACCATTGATGATCCCTAACCATTGGATATCAGATATTTACATGATCAATAATACAAGTTGGGTTAACCTGCTATGTTTTAAACTGGCCTGCGCTTATGTTCAGGTTGAGGCGAGGGCATATCTGGCAATCCGAGCATTTCCTTGATATCTTCATAAGGAATATTGCTTTTATCGATCCGAGCGGGATCCCAGAAATTACCAGGTACCACCACTACGCGCACTACCCAATCATCTGTATCAATGGCTCCTAAAAGATCCATATTAAATTCAGCTTCCATAAACAAGCGAACATCGCCGGTTGAGAAATCAAAATTATATTGCAACAGGCCATCGTTGGTCAGGATGGTTTGTGGCACCTGTCTCCATATTTCTGTATCTACACCGTTTACATTTACCACGTCCCATAGCAGGTAAACCAACGCTACGTCAGAAATATAGGTATCGAAATCATCAGGAAACGGAAGGAAAACCTCGTAATCAGGAGCAGTGAAATTCACATCTTCAAATTCGAAAACATAGCCAGATTCGCCCTGGTCGCCTTTTGGCCCCTGTGGCCCTTCCGGACCTTGAGGTCCTCTTGGCCCTACTTCTTCAGAAACACAGGAGGCCATTACCGCCACCATCACCACCAATAATGCATTAAATATAGTTTTCATCTTTTTAAAATTTTGTTTTTCCCTGTTTAGCCAAAAACCACGCCAAAAAAATCCATCCGGCCTGATCAGCTTTAGTTCCAGTCGTTGTCCATTCTAGGATTGATTTTTTGAAATGCTGCTTTTTTTGCATTTTTTATTCCTGTATCTGAATTGCCAGCTTCCGGGAACATTTTTTTCACTTTGTCTATTCCCAAATCGATTTTAGGTTATAGCCAATCAATTGACTTTCAGCGGGCAGACCAGACAATACCAGATGGCCAAATGGCCGATTAGGGAACAATAGTGCCGTCATGCAAACCTGGCCATCGTCGGCAAAGAGTTCCAGCGAAGAATGATCGAGGAAGATGTGGAGTCTGATGGTATTGTCTTTTGCTTGTCTTGTGGCCACGGCACGTTGAGCAAAATGCTCGTGAAATCCGGTTTCTCCCGATTGCCTCCGGTCGATATAAAATTGATTCTCTTTTTTATTGAAACCCACAGATACCTTTTCCCCCGCCCCATTGGTAAACATCAATTCAAAACCTTCATCCGGTAGCACATCGGTATCCATCTCCAGCAATATTTCATTCAAACCTGAAATTTCAAGGGTATCGATCAAAGATTCAATTACCAACGGGCTGGAGCGCAGCGTTTGCAGTTCATCGACCGGCTGGGTAAATAATCGAAGGCCATCAGTTGTTTCTTTCAGTTCGATCTGTCGCGGCAGGGTCATGGCCGAGCGCCAATTTTCACCGGGGACAATGGTGGCATATAGCCAATTGCTCATCCAACCAATGTAAAGCCGCCTGCCATCGCTTTCAGGGATATTGCTCCAACTTATACCGGCATAATTGTCGGGGCCGTAGTCGAGGTACAGCGCCAGGCTGTCGGGATAGTCGTTGACAAAGCGACGACCATCGAAATCGCCAACAAAATACCGCGTGCAAGTGCCACCATTTGGTCCGCCTGCATTGTCACTGACGGTAAGTACCCATTTGTCTATTCCATTTATGCGATATGGGAACAAGTCAGGGCATTCCCACACGCCTTTCAATATTTTGTCATTCTCATATTTGCTCTGGTAAGTCCAGTCCATCAGGTTGGGCGAAGCATAAAATTCTATCCTGTTTTTAACGGCCAGCACCATGATCCACTGTTTTGTGGGCTCGTGCCATAACACATCGGGATCTCGAAAATCTGGTTCCCCCTGGTTGGGCAACACGGGGTTGCCTGAATATTTTGTGAAAGTTCGGCCTTTGTCGTGACTATATGCTATGCCCTGGCTTGAATGCCATCTTTGTGATAGGTAAAGATGGCTATCATCGGTGGTGTGTTGCCGAGTTGAAGACCAGAGGTATGGAGATGGTCTATGATGGAACTGCCAGAGAATATATAACCCAACGAATCCGGATACAGGGCAATGGGCAGGTTTTTCCAATGCACCAAATCCTCAGAGACGGCATGACCCCAGTGCATGGGTCCCCAAATGGTACTATCGGGGTAGTGCTGGTAGAAAAGGTGATATTCGCCATCGTAATACACCAAACCATTGGGGTCATTCATCCAGTTGGAAGGAGGCGAAAAGTGAAATTGCGGGCGGTACTGCTCCCGGTACAACCTGCTGGTGGTGGCGTTTTGACAGGCAAGCAGATAAACAGCGAAGAGCAATAACAAAGAAATGTGGCGCAATGTGTAGATTTTGTAATTTTTCATTTTTATAAATTATGCTTTTCCCTTCTCCTCCGGCTTATGGCCTCAGCCAGGATACTGGCCAACCCGAGCCTTTCTGCCCGGTTATTTTTTGATCAGGCGTACCACGCTATCGTGTTTGTCTGGCAATGGATGGGTGACCTGAATGGGTTTGCCAAGGCTCATAAAAAGATCGTCTTTAGCCACAAAAGGCTTAGCAGTACCACCATTCCAAAATTCCCCAAGGTGTACTTCCGACCCATCGATGAGCATCCTGCCCTGGTTTACATTTCCTTTCAGCGTTTTCAAATAGTATTGACCGATGCTCTGCTCCAAAATATGGGCGTAGAGTGTGTCGCCACGCTGTGTGTACCAGCCCCATTCCGGCTTAGCGAGGTTTGCAGGACCGCAACCGTATATGCTTTCCCCATTGGTCTTGAGCCAGGCTCCGACTTCTTGAAGTATATTTTTAGAAGCAGTAGGAATGTTGCCAAGGGCATCCGGGCCTACATTGAGCAACAGGTTGCCATTTTTGCTCACGCAATTCACCAGTGTTCTGATGATGTCCGTAGAAGACTTGTAAGTAGAATAGCGTTCATAACCCCAGGCATTGTTTAGGGTGACACAAGACTCCCAGGGAATAGGCCTGCCCAGTTCGTCCACAACCGTTTCGCTGGGTATAATTTGCTCGGGGCCTTCAAAATCGCCGGCGTATAATTGTGGATTTTCCATTTCCATATTTCCACCAAGTCGGTTATCGACCAATATGCCCGGCTGGTATTTTCGCACCATTTGCACCAGCTCACTTGCTTTCCATTTTTCACCCTGATATGCCTCAAAGGAATAATCAAACCACATAATATCTATTTTGCCATAGTTAGTCACCAGCTCTTCCACCTGCTTGTGCATGTATTTGAGGTAGTTGTCCCAATTGTACTTTTTCTTGTCCCATTCGGGTTGGCCGGCCATGGGATGGTTTCCGACGTTGGGATAGTCGGGATGGTGCCAGTCGATCAGTGAATAGTAAAAGCCCACTTTGATGCCTTGTGCTCTGAAGGCATCGACAAATTCTCTAATCAGATCGCGCCCGGCTGGGGTATTGGTGGCTTTGTAATCGGTATATCGACTATCGAAAAGACAAAAGCCGTCGTGGTGTTTGGCGGTAATGACGGCGTATTTCATGCCGGCCTCTTTGGCTATACGTGCCCATTCCTTCGGATTATAGTCCACCGGGTTGAAGGAATCGAAGTATGGCTGGTAATCTTCCAGGCTTATGCGCTCCTGGTTGCGCACCCACTCGCCACGGGCCGGTATGGCATATATACCCCAGTGGATAAACATGCCGAAACGGGCATCGCGAAACCATTCTGTTCGCTCCTGCCTTTGATCGTACATCGACTGACCAAAAAGTTGCAGTACCATCAAAAATAAGGGTGAGGTTAAAAGGAGTTTTGATCTAATGTGTTTTTTCATAAGGAGTGAATATTAAGCGTTCATGTAGTTTATTGATCTGTGAAGGCCACCAGGAGATAGGTTTATACTAAGGAATACCCATTGGCTATTTTAGTCAGTCAAAAGGGGGCCTGGTCTTTTGCCATTTAGTCCGATGGAGCTCATATCTATGGGTTTGAAACCCAGGCGAAACGCCGGTGAATCTTGTTTCAAATCAAAATTTCCATTTTCCGCATCCTCAAAAAGCGGATCGGCATAGAACGAATGTATGTCTTTGCCCATCTTTCTCCAGGCCTCCCAATCCATGTCACCAAAGTCAACGTCCTCTAGCTTTTTATCCGGATTGAAATACAGGTTATAATCGGCATCGAAGGTCTGGCTCACTTCCCTTGTCCCGCTTTCATTTTTGGGATGGAAATAAAATGAGTGCGAAAAATCCTTCCAATTGCCATCGAACAAAACACCTTCTTTCCAATAGACAATGTTCTGCTCAAAAAAAACACTTTTATGAGGCTCACTCCTTGTGCGGTTTATTTGCTGTAGCCGACCCATGGCAAAAATGTTGTTTCGCACAGTCACTTCCCTGGCAAAATGCATATTGAATGCGGCAAACTTGGTACCGTACACCACATTGTTTTCAACAAGAATATGCGTTGAGCCCTCATCGTGGTATATGCCCCAGCCTCCATAGTGGTTTGCATCCACATCGTGGATCAGATTGTTCCTGATCACCGTACCGGGCGATACGCCAAGGGTGTATATGGCACCCATGTCAGACAGTAAGCCCTGGCCAATGTGGTGTATGTGGTTGAATTCAATGATGTTGTCGCGGCTCACACTGCGCTGATAGCCCCACTCCCAGCCGATGGATATGCCGGTGTAAAAGCCGTGATGTATCAGGTTGTGCGCCACCAGGTTGCCCTCTGTTTTTTGCAATAGCACGCCCACGGCTGAGGGGTATGTTTCGCCATAGTGGTGGATATGGTTGTTGACGATAACATTGTCAAAGGTTCGCAGAAAGGGGCTGTCTGAATAGTCGCCCCCATTTATCCTAAAGCCTCCGGCGGCGATATGGCCTATTTCATTGGCTGAGAATGTATTTTCGCTGCATCCATTATTGATGTCAAATGCCCAGTTGCCCAGGTTGGCAAAGCTACAGTGTTCGAAGGTGGATTGTTGCAGTCCTTCCATGTAAATGGCTGCCGGCACGCTTGCCGATCCCTGGCGGTCGTTGGAGTTGCCGGCAGGAAGCTCCCAGTGCGTAAAACGGAAATCGATATTTTTGATGTTCACATTTTTAATGAAGCCTTGCTGATCAGGATTACCTTCGAAGCGCATGAGTTGCCCGGCCACCGGGGCATAGAACTCCACCGTTTCTATCTCTTCATCAGGATATGGATAATAATAGCATTTGCCAGACTTGCGGTCGAGGTACCATTCACCGGGGGCATCCAGTTCCTCCAGTACATTTTCCACTACGTAGCGGGCACCTTCTTCTGAGAAATCGTCCGTGAACACCTTGCCAGCCTTATGCTTGAAAGTGACAATATTGGTGGAGGCATCGATAGACTCAATGGGCAAATGTGAGTCTGTCCAGAAATGATATACAATCACTTCCGCGTCCCCAAGGTTCTTCCAACCAGGGTCAATGTCGCCCGGGGCAAATTCAAAGCTTTGGCAATCGGTGTGGTAGTTGACCGTTTTGGGCGTGCCCTCCGGCATGCCCTTTACTTTCAGGAAACCGCTATTGGGCTTTCGCGCTCGCTGTCGCAGGCTGTCGTTGACATACAGTTGCCTGAACGTCCACGCTCCGGACTTCACCCCGGAAATAGTGGTGACCCACCAGCCGTTTCGTTGTTTTTTCCAGCCGTCTATTTTTTTGCCACCGCTGATCATTACTTTTTCGCCGGATACATTTTTTAGGGTTAAACCAGAATGTTGGGAGGTAAAGACCAATGGGGCTTTAATCTCATAAACGCCCTCATTTAGCAAAACGGTTTTCACATCATTGCCAACTGTTGCATCTATGGCCTTTTGAATGCTGCCGAAGGGTTGGCTGATGGTGCCCGGGTTGCTGTCGTCGCCAATTAATGCAACATAAAATCCATCGGACTGTGCATATGTTGATAGCCTAAAAAATAGTGCTGATAAAATTAAAAGATTTTTCATTCGCTTAAAAAAGTTCGTTTCCAATATAAACTTCAATCCATTTTACGCTGATTGGCATATCATCAACATTTGTGATGGTCAGGGTATTGTACCCATCTTTTATTGTTTCACCACCGGCGGCAAACTGAATCACCCTTGCGCCAAGTTCTGAGACGTGTTTTACGGTAATTGTTTTTGATGATTCGTAAATATATTCCGGATCCCGGAGCAAATCCTCAATTTGTATAGCTGCCTCACCATTCACTTCTACCTTAAAAGCAGCCGTGGTATAGCCAGGATCATCGTGTAGCATTAAGCGTACAATATAGGCTAAATGACCGGGTTTTGGTCCGGTAAAAATGTCGTACGCCTTTGGCATATTAATTTCAAATTTGTGAGGCAAAAACCAGTCAACATTCGATGAAATACCCGGTTGATGCCACGATAAAATATGGCGGCGAGGCTTATCGATGGATTGCTCAAAATCCCCACCCTCGGTCAGCATGGTTTCCATTTCGTTTACAATGGACACATTTCCTTCTTTATCAATTTTTTTCTGGTCGAAATCAGACGGGGTGAAAAAATTATAGACGTATATGCCATCTGCTCCTCGATACAATGCATTGACTGTGAGTGCGCGCAGGCCTTCTGCCGTTTGGTGAATTCTATGGCCAAGTCCCCATTCGGTTAGGTATTCGAAATAGCTTGTCCCGGGCAAAATCATACATGGGTTTTGTCCACCTATTTTTCCCGCCAAACCTCAACAGGTATGTCGTTGTTGAATGAATCGAAATTTGATGGAATGACTATATCAACCCATCCATTTTTTGTCCATAAAACAGGATCCAGGCCAAAACCAATCCCGCCCTCCGGAGTAGAAGGAACCCGCACAGCAATTTTTATTTCCTTTTTCTTCGTATCCGATATTTCGGTAAGCAGGTCTTTTACCGATTTTATAAATAGGTTCATCGAAGCCGTCGATCCATAATTACCAGGCGTACGGAGCAAGTCCAATTCAATCCCATCAATATCATACCTTAAAACCGCTTCTTCAATTAGTTTCAAAAAATGATCCCTGATGTCCGGGTTTTCGTAATTGAAAAAGTTGCCTGGCCTTGCCGAAGTGTCGCTTAACAAAAAGGTATTTACTTTTCCCGGTTCATTAAAATAATGGTGGTCATTCATGCGAAAGGAAAGCCAGGGTGAAATACCACATTTCCGACTATGCTCCGTAACCACCTCAAATACATCGATGCCTTTTTGTTGCTGTTGCCAAAAAAGCAAGGGCCAGTCCTTTATTGAATCGGGTTGGGGAACATCCCAATAGGTATCCCAAACATCGCTTTCGTAACAAACCCTCTGGTAATTTACATTGAACAAAATGGATGACACATTTTTCCCGACATATCCATTGACAAATGCTTGCAATGTTTCTTCGATTTCCTGGTCGGATAAATGCTCAATTTTATCCGGCCATGGAGCACGCAAAACAATCCCATCGGGGGGGATATTCACAAAAAGCCTTTTCGGGAAACGATCAGTGTGATTTTGTTTGCAGGATGAAAAAATGCCAATTAGAACCATAACTGCCATCCATAATCCAAAACCCCGTATTGCTTTTTTGCAATCCATCAACATACCTATTTATAATATCCCATAAACAATCAACTATACAAGTCCTCTTCTACTTCAACATTTGACCAACTGCAATCAAAATTTCGGCTGATTCTTCTGGTATTTCCCCATTGCCATCAGGCCCAACATTCAATAGAAAATTGCCGCCTTTTCCGTTTATATCTTCCAGTTTTTCATAGACTTCTTCCGGGCTTTTCCAGTCCCTATCTTTTATTTTAAAACCCCAGGAGTCGTTCATGGTGTAGCACGCTTCCCAGTAGTGGTCCAGCGCTGAGTCTGGATGAAACTGCTCGGGAGTCCCAAAATCCTTTTTGAATTCCTTTCTTTTGGACACACGGTTATTGATAATGATATCTGGCTTCAGTTCGCGGATATATTGGTATAGATCATTACCATCTTCCAATGTCCAGTAATCTGCCCAGTCTCCATCGAACCACAATATTTCAGTATCGTATTTATCGATCAACTCTTTGATTTGGTTTTTCATATACTGGACATATTCAGCCTTTTTCCCTTCCACAAGTATTGGGTTTTGCCATCGTTTTCGATCTACTTCAGGAGCATTGGCATCTGGAATATCATGGGATGGATGGTTCCAGTCAATGATGCTGTAGTAGGTGCCAAAATGGATGTCCTGTTTTTGCAGGCATCCGACAATTCTTTGATAAAGTCGCGGCCCTTCATGGGGGAGTTGGCAATGTCATACGATGTAAAGTCGGATTCGAACAGGCAAAAACCTTCGTGGTGTTTGCTGGTGATCACCAGGTATTTCATCCCAGCCTGCTTGGCCAGCTTGGCGATCTTATCGGCATCAAAGTCTTTGGGGTTCCAGGTATTGATCAACTGGATGTATTCTGATTTGGGGATTTGTTGATTTGCCTGTATCCATTCCGCATAGCGGCCTTCATCGTTTCCTTTGTATATCCCACCCAACTGGCTGTACAGGCCGAAATGGATGAACATGCCATATTTGGCATCGGTGAACCACTTCATACGCTCGGCGAAATCTTCTTTGGATTCGTTAAGGTAATTGGTTTGGGCTTGGCTTGTCAATGCGCCAATAAACAGGATAAATAATAAAGTGTAGGTTTTCATTTTGTTTTTATTTAATGCCATCACCATGTAAAGAACTGGTGCTGGCCAATTATACTTAATTTTTTGCTTCTACCAGGACAACCCCGGGCATTTCCATTTCAAAAGTAATTTCAAAATCCTTTTCGCCTTTAGTTACTTTTGGTTTGTGCAAACTAGCCGAAAATTCGTTTTGTTCCATCAATAATTCTTTCTCCTTAGGCTTGAGGTAATCTGGACTTCCCATTGCCTTCCAGTTGGTCAGGATGTTGTTGTTTACCGAATCTATTCTATACAATTGAATGGATTTAGGATTAATAGATGATGGAAGTTTTACGGTCACGTTTTTCTTTGGAGTAGCATCTCCCGGAACCCACTCATTTATAAAACTATATACTGCCACCTGCATACCTTTGTCCGATTTGGCAGCAAGTGCATGTGTCAATCCATCAATATCCTTCCCGGAAACGGCAACCTGCTCCCTGCCCAGACGGGATAAAAGTTGGTGAGCGAAATAGTTTGGCTTTCGCAAACCGTCAAACGACATCATTCCGTAGTTTCCATGGAAAGCCTCTTTACCATAACCTACCTGGTTATAAATATCGGACAAACACCAATAGGCAAAATAATCAGCTTCCTGAGATACCTCATTCATGGTTTTTACAATAAAAGCGGCCTCATTGGCTGATTCACGTGTTGGGGAATAAGGATGCCACGTCGAGCCCCATTCGTTCATATGAAACTCCCCTTTAAAACCTGTATCTGTCAGGATTTTACGCACACCTTTCACTACACCTTTTGTGAAGTTGGGCGATTTGTTTTCTTTGTCACCCTGCGGCCCTTCAAAAGGGGACAATGGGTTACTGGCGCTGTCATTATTATAACAATGACCTATGATGTAATCGGGATGCATATTGTTGTTGGCACCAAATTCCAGAAAATCGGATATCCATTCGGCACGGGCGGTTGAAGGGCCACCGATTTTTAATCCCGGATCAATATTTTTTATGGTAGAGTAAAGGATTTTGTAGAGCTCCCAATAACCTTCCTGCCCGCCCTTCCAAAAGCCATCGAGATTGGGCTCATTCCAAACCTCGAAATACCAGGATTTGAGCACATCAATACTATACCTATCGACAAGGCTGTTGACAAAATCTGCGACAAAGCGTTCCCACTCTTTCCAGTCGCGGGGGACAGTTACATTGTTCCTGGTAGCAAAAACGGTTTCTGGTCCGGAAGCGAGCCTGGCGGGGATAAAACAAGGTGTCACAATGGGCGCCAGGCCTTTTTCTACCAGTGTATCGTAAATATAAAATGGCGAACGCCAGTTGATGCGTTTGCCATCACCTATGACCTTCTTCCTGAAGTTTGTTGGATCACTGTCATTCACAAAAAGGTCATCATCAAAAATGCCGACTGCCCTTACATGCTTCAAGCCCAGCTCATCACGAAATACGTCCAGTTGATTTTGAGTATCGCCACGTAGTATCCAACGCATCTGGTCTATATTTCCCAATCCCTCCCAGGTATGATTCAAGGGGGTGGTTTTACCATTCCAATCAGGATTTATTTCAATTGGGGATGTTGAGGCTACGTTACCTAAAACCACAGGTGCCGTAAGTATAGCCCCGCTTGCCATTGCTGTGGTATTGATGAATTTTCTTCTGTCCATTTTACTATCTTTTATCCATTAATATAAAATTCAATTGCCCCAACAATCCCAATGCAAACTGCGATATCACCCTGTATCCGTTGGCTTGCAATTCCTCTCCACCACGATTTATTTGTGACATATGGGTCAGAAATCCATCAGGAGTGATGTAGGACAGCAAAGATGAATATGCCTGCCTGGCTTTTTGCCAATATTCCCCATCCAGATATCCCAACTTGTATCCCCATCCAAAAGCTGCGGCCAGTCCTGCGGATGCCGTGGTGTCGATCTCCGTGGCAGGCCGATCGAGAAAGCTGTACCACAACCCGTCAGTATTTTGATATTGCGCCACAAATTTCGCTGCACGTTTAAATTCAGCCTCCATTTCTTGAAATTCCGGTTGGTTGGTAAATTTACCTTGTTTTAGTAAATGCAGTGTTTTTACGATGCCAAGTAAGTACCAAACCGTTCCCCTTCCCCAGTTGGCATAGCCTTCTGGCCCGTTTTTTCCGGCACGCTGATAAATGGCCTTTTCATCCGTAAGGAGCTTTGTTCGCAATGTTAATTGCTGAAGGGATTTCTGTGCCAAAGAGGGGTCATTGCGTGCTATAGCAATAGCTGCCAGAGGATACGCAAGTGTATAACACCCTTCCGTTGTTGTATGTCCTGTCGCGATCAACCCAACTTCATTTTCATTGGACAACATATAATCGACGGCCATTTGCACAGCTTTATGATCGGGATAATACTTGACAATACTCGTAAAAGGCAAAAAGTCCTCGATACTGTTAAATTGGCCATCCAGAGGAATGGTATGGGGGTTTTCAAATACAATTCCTTTATCATCATCCAGATAAGCATTGAGCTGTTGGAGCAGCACCTGCTCAGCTTTCTTGTCCCCATGAATTGCCATTTCCAGAAGGGCATCTTGTACGCACCCTCCCATCCACCCGAACGGACTGAATGAGTTCATAGAGCGAAGGTTTTGGATCATGGCCCTTGCTGGATCGAAATTGCCATCGATCAGCAATTGTGGCAGAAGGCCTTGCGGGATGTTGCTCCCATCAGGTATAAAAAACCATGCATCTTTTTTCCCCTTCGAAAAGGTTAGGGCAATTCCTTCTTCTTTGATTATTTTTAGTTGACTTGATTTAATTTCGATCTGAAAAGGCTGGAATGGATGGGCAAAGCGTATGTCAAAAAAACCAATCTCTGTGCCCGACTGCGCTAAACGTGCGTGGATTACCTTGTGCTCACGAAAATCGACTGCTGCAGTAATCCGCAGCCACGTTTTTTGATGGGTTGCTATTACTTTTGGAAAATATAAAATGGTTTGCGCACCATGTGCCGCCACTGGAAAAGCCTTGTAACCGAGCGGAACACGTTTGCCGGTTGGAAAAGAAACCTGAGGGCTATGGATGTTTCCAACTACGATCCTTTTCCATTTGTCGGAAAACCCCCAACTGGCAGATGCCACCAAAGTGCCTGATGCAATACCTATGTTTTGTATGAATTTACGCCTTTGCACTTTCTAATATAGTTCTACATTGGAAATAAGCGGACAGGCTTTGGCATCGGAAATGGTGACTCGTAAACGAGATGTCTGTACCGGTTCTTTAATCGTCAAAATCTTTTTATAACCAATCGTAGTTGATGAAGCTATTTGTTTCCATTGCCCTTCAACTTCTGCCTCTACATTAAATGATTTCACCCTTTGCCCCAACGGTATATATTCTTGCAAAAGCACGTATTTCACAATCTTTTCTTCGGGCAGATCGATCGTAAAACTTGCGGTGGTATCTTCATCATTTGTTGCCCAGTAGGTGCCAGGGTCACCATCCAAAAGGTTGGAAGCTTCATAACTTTTGTTATTGCCCCGTATGGTCTCCGACGTCGCTTGGGCATTCTTGCTTAAATTATTGCCGAATGCCTCGTCCAATAGTTTTTTCCAACCTTGCAAGGCTGCCACATCGTTTTCATGGATGAGCCCACGTCGGTCGGGAGGAATATTGAGCAATAGGTTGGAGCCCCTGCCAACGGAACTCAAATAAATATCGAACAGGTTTTGCGGTGTTCGCACCTTGTCATCTTCACTGGAATGGTAAAACCAACCCGGGCGGATAGAAACATCCACCTCGGCGGGTATCCAGCTTTCGCCATCAGGCGATCCGGTGTTCAACAGGTTGTTTATCCCTCCTTTGCCTGCATAGATCGTGTCTTTTGTAATGGTGTTCCAGTTTGTTTCGTTGATGTATCCTTGTTCGTTGCCACACCATCGGATGTCCGGCCCGGCATCGCTAAAAAATATCACCTCTGGCTCCATCTCACGTACGAGTTGGATGGTGGTGGGCCAGTCGTAATAATTCTTGCCGTCTATTTTTCGTATTTCATCAGCACCGCCATAGTAGCCGTCCCCGCCATTGGCACCATCGAACCACATTTCGAATACCGGGCCGTAGTTTTCAAAAATCTCCCTGAGCTGATTTCTATAGTATTCTACATATTCAGGGCCACCGTATTTAGCGTGGTTTCTATCCCAGGGGGAGAGGTAAACCCCAAACTTGAGGTCATACTTTTTGCAGGCATCACTAACTGCTTTTACTACATCACCTTCGCCTTCTTTCCATGGGCTGTTTTTTATCGAATGTTCTGTAAACTTGCTGGGCCAAAGGCAAAAACCATCGTGGTGCTTGCAAGTAAGGATAATACCTTTGAGGCCTGCTGCTTTGATGATCCTGGCCCATTGTTCTGCATCGAAAGCGGTAGGTTGGAAAACCTCGGGGCTTTCATCTCCATAGCCCCACTCCAGGTCTGTGAAGGTATTTGTGGTGAAATGAACGAAGGCATATTGCTCCATCTCGTGCCATGCCAGTTGACGCTCAGTTGGTACCGGGCCTATTGCCGTTGGGGGTGGTACTTCTTTGGGGGTACATTGATAAAGGGCTATGGCTATAAAAAACAGTAGAGCTCGCATAAGCATAAGGCCTATGGGTTTTGGATGTCGTGTATTCATTTGTTTTTAGCTGATAAGTACAAAATAAAATTTAGTTCCCTATAAAAAAGGTTTGATCAAAATTGAAGGTTTTACTTCTGCTGCCACCTGCATATCATCCCATGTTGCCAATATTTTACCATTTTCTATTTCCGTATTGCCCGGTGAATTGTTGAAGTCCTTTTGGTCGGGCGCCATACAATACGTAAAAGCCAGGTATGCTTTCTCGATCGCCAACAGGTCAAATTCCTTTTCATCGCCATGGTAAATCACATAATCCATCCAGGATACAGTTTCCTCGCCCCCTTTTTCCCAATGTCCATCCAGATTGTCAAATGCTGCCGCCATCAGGTGAAGCTTGAAATTCATCCCTTCCGTTTCAAAAGTAGTTGGTTCAAAGTCCTCAACGGGCATCAAAAGGGCACTATCGGCCACATTGCCAAATTCAAACCTTAATCTCATATCCCTTGCCAAAAACCTTCCATCTTCAATTTTTCCGATAAAAGGGTGTTTATCGCCGGAATTTGTAGCAAAGCTGATGGTGGCAAGTACCTTGTTTTCATTTTGCTGGGTGTACAGCAATGCAGAGGTAAAATCATAATCATCGTGCAAAAACCGGAGCTGCATATATTTGGGAAAATCATGTGTCCCCCAATAAGCCAGCAATGGTCTTCGCTGATTCCACAAACTTGACATGTTGCAAGAGGATAATGCATACGCGTCGGTCAAATATGCCATGCCAACCACCTGGGGTTCGTTTTTATCAAAAATATCCACTTCTAGCCTCGGGTACTTTGGATCGGTAAAATACCACAGGAGATGTGCAGGAATTTGGTGACGAATCCGCACATCAATGCCGGCTTTTTGTTCATCAAGCGCTATCTGCCCATTTGATGCCTCGTTGATCATTGATTGGGCGTTCTGCCTGAGTAGCGAACCATAAGCCCTGCTGTGTGGCCCCGCCCACTGCATTGTTGGTTTGTGGTAGTGACGTGCTATCACATCCCAACCGATGGTGTAAAGTGAATCAATCATATGTTTGGCAACTGGCTCCACAATATGGTTCTGCATCCGGGCGATTTCATCCAGCGCAACCACGGTATAAGTAGGACTGTTGTATTCAGAAAATCCACCGAGGTCCAGTGTATATTCATAAAAATTTGTACCTCTTTTTTCAGCATATTTTTGCATTTCCGGGATGTCGAACAAGTGGGAAACCAGGTAAGTAACATAGGTGCCCATAATGGCAATATTGGTATAGCCTGGACCTACATCTCTCTTTTGAATGGCTTTGGCAGCTAATACCAGAGCGTACTTCACCTTGCTGCGCAATGGCTCCACCAACTTTTCGTTGTGCCCCATCCAAATATCAAGGAGTTTTACTGCATTGAAATCAGCCCAATTGTAATCCACAGGGGATTTTTTGGTGGCCAGTGGTTCTTCCAGGAAATATGGCCAGACACCACAAGATTCAGAGGTAGTATCCTGATCTTGTAATGAAATTGCTTTGGTCAATATGTCAAATGCCCTTTGATCATTTTTATTGCCCTCCATATCAAGTAGTTGTACAGCATATCTAAAGGTTGAGCGCACGTCATGAACCTTGGTGTCTATGGGTGAATCAATATGGTACTGCCAGCTATTGATCGTGGTTGCAAGCATTTTTTCATCTTCATCATAATTGCTTCCTTTTTCACTTAGCTCCTGACTTAAGGTCAATTTCTGTTCGTCGGTAAGCTTAACAGGATGGTATTGTATGAAGCCGTCATTATAAATGTTGCTTTCACAAGCCAACAACGATATTGCCAAAACAATGCTTATTCTTATTTTCATTTTTTGGGGTTTATTTCATTTAACAATCCTGCGCCCAATTTAATTCTTTACCATTCAAAACCCGATTGCCTTTCACTATATAGTTGCAATAGGCATTTTTAAAATTCCGGGTTCTATTGGTTCTGAATATCAAATACAACTTTGGCCGTTTGATTAGATTTTACATCTATACTTTCAAAATGCAGTTGATAATTAGTAGGTAGCATCCTTTTTAAATCAGAAGAATTTTCAGCCATTATTTTCACCCTGGCATCAAACCTCGAAGGGTTAAAAATTTCAATTTCAATTGTAGAACCGGATTTACCAATGACTTTAGCTTCTATATTGTCGAGGGTGGTTATCTGTCCTTTATCCTTAACTACATAGAGGCCAGGCAACTCGGCATAGGTCAACATGGAGGCTACTTCCGACCAGGTTGAACCACCAAATATTTCACCGCGTTTTATATCGCCTTCAGTTCCGCGTTCTTCCCAGTCCGACATGTTCACACGTTCATTTATCCAGCCTGACGGCATAATCGGCCAGCGTTGACCTGGCCTGAAATCAACTATTGGACGGTCATCACGAGACATGTATTGAGGAATGGCTTTGGCAATATCAGCGATCAATTGCAAATAAACGTCATCGTTTGCATAGCGGTATAATTTGAACAATGAATTGCCCGACAAAGAACATATACCCGGAGCACTATGCTTGTTTTGAACATTGGCGATTACAGTTCCGTTGGTCAGCATTCCCATTTTATTAAATGTGGATTTTTCGGGAAAGCGGAAATCATACGACACTACCCAGCTTGCACATTGGTTGGCAATATCTTTAGAAATTTCCAGCCATTTATTTTTTCCTGTTACCTCATATAAAACTACATATGATTCCAACAAACCAAAGGCCGATTCACTATCAGGACTTTGAAATATGTCTCCCGGACCTCCATTTGTAAAACCTTTCTGAACATAATTTATATTGTAGTGTTCACCTGCGGCTTCGGCAATTTCGAGGTATTTTGGATTTTTATAATAATCAGCACATAGGGCAAGTGCGCCAATAGCCGCGCTGGCACTGGCTGTGCCACCCGCTACAATTTCCCCGGTCTGGTTATTGACATGTTGCCCAAACTGTCCATATTCTTCAAATATTCGGACCAACGCATCTGCCATTACCTTCGCGCCATCGGTCCATTTCTGGGGAATTGCTTTTTCAGGATATAATTCCCCGTATAAAATATATGATTTGAGCATAAAATAAAGTGCATCGCCATTGTACCGCATAAACGACAAGTCCTTTGCATCGTACCAATTGCCTTTGTGGAATCTTCCAAAAGGAAAACCGGAAGCGCTAACGGTATCAAAAACAAAATCAAAAGTTTGGAGTGCTCTTGACCGTGTAGTTTCGTCGCCATTTACCAACAGTGGAAACACCGTATTCAAACCTCCAACCCAGGCAGTCTGCCAGTCCTGCGATTCAACTTCGCGCATCCCCACAGAATAATACCCGTATTCTTTGACCCAGTTTTGGTTGTTGTATTTTTCCTCCTGAAACTCCCAAGCCGCAGAATATGGAATTTGGTTAGGGGAAACCCGGGTTCCGATATCTTTACGAATGCACAAAAATTCATCAAAAAGCGATTGAACATCGGGGGCATCAAAAAAGTACAACAAACAGGAAACCTCGATCTCGTCCCCTATTTTCAGATTTGCCCCACGGTCTGGTGAAGGGTAAAATTTCTCACGGCCCAATTGGACCGAATCTTCGCGCAGGCCAGGCATCCTAATCATCCATTCAGCACTTTGCCTGTCATTGGATTCCTGAATGGTATAGCTATAATCGCCCCATTTTGTTCCTTGCCCGGTCAATAGAAACAATCCTTCGCCCAGTGAGGGTATTTGCACACCTACTGAAGGCGTTGACATGTCACCACTTAAAAAACCCAGGAAAGAATTACCTTCGCCAATTGATAAACGTGGAATAGTTGTCATGACCGGCTCCATATCTGGCGAGCACTCAGTTGCTTGTGTCAAATGCTTCCGTCCACTTTCTACTGCCTTGTACCTGTTTCCATTGTAGGCAGACCCGGGCATAAGCAAATAGTTATCGATGCTCCAATTCTCAAAATCAATGGATAGTCCAAGACAGAAATCTGAAATTTCCCCTTCGAGCAATTTGGCCTTTAAAGTCAACTTCCAGGCATTTTCATGATTGGCAATTGGAATGGTTTCAACATTTAATTGAAATTTGGCTCCTTCAAATTCAAGCTCCCTGCCATTAGCCCCGAATTCCTTCAAATCAATTTCCTTTGATCTGCTTAAATGAGCTTCATCAAACACAGCAAGTTGGACTTTTAGATCAGTGCTGATGTGGTTGGTACGAGCATAAAAGTCGCTTTCAGTTGACCCCGTTTTTTTGCACGAAGTAGCCAAAATAGTGAGCCCTGAAAGAATTGTTAAAATAAAAAAATACCTTTTCATAATGCATTATTGTTGTGTTATTTCAATAGGCCAGAAAAAACCCCTGTCCTCCATGCCCAATTTACTGGCATGGTGTTTTGTTAAATCCATCAAATCAACTTCCTGATCCTAACCAGTTTCTATATATTTTCAACTTTTGCTTAATAAAATATAATAGACCGGTTTATCATGTTCTATTGTCAGTTTGCCATGTCCCAACAGTACACCTTCTTCGATTATTGAATTGTTAAAGTCATACATTGTGTAATGCCCATTGGCGAATTCAGGAATATGGAATGTCGCCCCAATTCGGGCAACAAGTACAGGCAATGTGCCCTCGATGGCCTTTTGACTATTATTGACATTCCCCCTCTGATAACCTGAATTGAAACTGGTAGAAGCCATGGAAACTCCAGCCAAATTCGAAGATTCCAACGGTTTATCATCCAGGGTATAAATTGAAACAGCGAAGTAGGGCTTTTCCGGATCAATAGGATCATATATACCCTCCGGATTGTGGACACTAATATCTGACATACTGATATTACCCCATTTGAGATTGCTACCCTGAGGCAAGTGACCGGCAAAAGCAACAGCTTTGGGGGAGACGGCTTTAATAAACCCTGCTTTCCAATCAAAAGTAATTTGATCAGTTGGATGATACGGATTATGTTTATTTCGATCTTCAAAAAGCACCATCGGTCCAAGTACTTCATCGTCTTGGCGAGAAGTGTCAATCCTGATCCGTGCCCCGTATTCGTACACAGTCTGGAGCATGTTCATCCCTTTTTGTCCGTAACTATGTCCATAATTCATGCTTTTCGGGTCATAAAGGCTTTTTTTACCATAAACAAATGTTGTAGGATTTGGGGCTTTATCCCAGGCGTTTTGAACGAAGATATATGCTGCTGCCCTCATGAGCGACGTTTGCACTTCATCATAAGTGAAATGATATCCCTGGGGATGGCTTCCTGTGGTCACATCAACTTTCTTAGTAAAAGGATTTGTCGAATTAGCTGCGCTATCCAATGAACCATCACCGAAATAATGCCAGGTAACCCAGTCCCAATCCTGGATGCTTGCAAGGGCCGCAAGTCGCAATGGAAAATCTGCCCTGTATTTGGCTGGTTGCTGAATTTGGGTTTCATATACCAGGTAGGGCTTCCCTTCAATTTTATTGTGTTCGAGCCATGGCACGCCTTGCGAAATCCCCGGAGGTTTCAAAAGCCAATTTACCCAAGGCCCCTCGTTGGAGGCAACTCGTTCGGCTTCCAGTATTAAGCGGTTTTTTTCTAAATCGTTAAAGGCACCATCTGCCAATTTCATTTGCTCATCCAGTGAAGGGCCATATCCATTTACATAGGCATCGTGGGCCACTGCGTCGGCATTTTGGTGTAGGTATTGGCTTTGGATTTCGTAACCAATTCCAGTATCAAAGACCATAGGTGACAACGTAGTGCTCCTTCCCGATTTTTTTATTGTTTCTGCTTGCCTTTTTTTATAATTCAAATGCATGTCCACCAAAAACTCCAGTACGTCACTTCCTCTTGCGGTTGGGAAATCTTCCGGTTTGTATTCCTGTTTCATGGCCTGTACGGCGGCAAGTGCTGCCGGATTGGCATCGTTGAGTGCCACTCCGGTTTTTGTAGCATTTGCCATTGGCGCGAACAGTATAGTTCCATTTACCAGGTCTTCCCCGGGCATTAATCCACCCCACGCTTTTTGCAACCGATCGGACGTGTTATATTTTTTTAAAAAGGAATAAATGCCATTTTTTCAATAGGGATTGTCGAAAAAAATCCGGCAACTTTTGCCATGATCCACCCAACATCCTGCGAATCCACCACTCTTCGTTGCTTAATTCCCATACGGCAAAAGCATCGTCATCGCACCAACGCAAGCCGGTGTGATGGTTAAAATGAGCAACAACTTTTTGTTTGTTCCTTGTCGTTAAGGCTTCCAAACGATCATCCCAAAATACCGCCAGATTATTGCGAAGTTCCCAGCCATTTTCTTCACTTCGGCTTTCCTTCAGCATTTCAGCAACAGCTTCTTTCCATGCTTCTGACGTTTCAGGCCCATCAATTATACCTACATCGTCAGGCTTGACAGCTCCATTGCGGTTCATTCCGGCACACCAGATTTTGAACCCGCGCTTTTTCGCCTCAGCGATAAAAAAATCCGCACAGTCAGCGGTTGACCCATCACCCTTTTCATAATCCACATCCATAAAACCGTCCCATAGCCTGACGGCATTAAATCCCATAATTTCCAGGCGGTCTAAAATAAGCTGGGTCGATTTTCTGGAAAGTGCAACTTTTTCCTTGATTTGCTGTGGATTATCATTTGGAAATACATTGGCTTTGGCATACACTTTTCCCACAGCTGCCCAAAAACGCTTTCGCTGTCCATTGACACTCAAATGCCCGTCCTTAACTACCACAAAGTTATTTTCCGAAGTGCCCTCAGTCTTATTTTGTTTAAATAAGACAATCGAGTCACTGTTGCTGAAGGATGGCTTGTTACGGATAAATAAAAAAATCGCCCCAAGGGCAAACAATGTAATTACAATTAAAAAGGTTCTCATATTTTTAAAAAATCATTGTTTACGTGGCCATACAAAAATTGCATTTGAATTGTCCGGGTTGGATTTGATATGGTTGAACATTCCCCTCCCTTCTATCATTTTGGCATTTCTGGAAATATCTCGAATTACGACAAGATTTTGAAACGGGCCTGGAAGCACATTGCCACTAATCTCTGCTCCAAAGAAATCGCTGTCTATGCCCTGAATTTTTGCGCAATCCATTTTTTCAAGTTCATCACCCAGAATAAATGTCATCAACAAATTGTTGGTGTTCAACATAGGCCTGAGCACAGTTGGCTGGAGGCTGTTATGATCTTGCGCTGTAAAGGTTTGCCATTCAGCAAGCGTCAAAAGCGGCTTTTGAGTATACTTGTCAGGCAATCCTTTATCATTCTCCATGTCTTGTCTCCCTTTGTTTGAATTGACGGTAAAATAGGCCTCATCCAATTTGGCAGCATGGGTTTCGCTGGTCAAACGTGGAAAACCGCCGGTGAAAAGATTGTAATCTGAAACATTGTTTTTAGAACGGTCGGAGCTAGAAGGCATCGAAACTGCGCCTACATGATTGCCAATAAAAATATTGTTTAGTATTTTCCAATCCGAAGCCTGTGCCAGGGTATTCTTTTGTTCTTTTTCGCTGCTATCATATGTTTTTCTATCGGTAGCCACATGGTACCAAAGTCCGTAGTTCGCATTGAAATACAGGAGATTGTGGGCCAAGGTAACCCCTGATGCATCGTGACTGTAGATGCCATCACCTGCCTGTGAAACGGTATTTTGGGTAAGGGCAATTATATTGTTGTCAACCAAAAGTGGCCCTTCGCCCAATTCTATAAAAATGCCCGCTCCATGGTTGCCGACAAATGTGTTGCCTGTAACACGCGAATTTCGCCATACATTATCAAGCCAAAGTCCATAACCATAGTTATCACGAAAAAGATTTGCTTCGATCAACCCTTCAATAAAAAAATGAAGCTTCACACCACCAATTTCAGGGGCCGTAAAACCTAAATTGTTGTTCCGTTCAAAAATATTCCCTATGATTTTAGTTCCGGTACTTCTGATACCAGCAATCCCCCCGCAGCCATTATCTGAGATTATATTGTTTTTAATGATGTGATACCCGGTATTTTCCGGCTGTGCCTGACCCAAACTATCAGCATCTACAGGACCTTCTGAGCCAATATCAAGTCCCAAACTTTTTCCAAAGCGAATCGTGTTGTTTTCAATTGTCCAATGGTGTCCACCACGGCAACTCACAATCCCCGCTTGAGGGCTTCCGGTTTCCGTCCAAAAACCTGAAGGAAAATTGGTTGACCCATGTTCAAATACAAAACCTTTGATCTGTATATACCCTAAGCCTCGCTTATAGGGTGCAAATACGCGTGTTCTGGTGGTGATCTCTACCTCGTGTTTTTCAGGATCTGAAACATTGCTATCAAAATGTATGAGCAAGGCATTTCCATTATCTATTGCCAGCCAGCTTTTCGGAACATGCGCAAGCTCTTCTTTCGAGCACACTTCAAAATATTGCTCCCCATCCACAAAGACCTGCCCCAAGGTGTTTGGCCTTTGGTTCGGCGACCGTTCTAAAACATGCTGAAAAGGATTAAAATAATCAGGCAAATGCTTATAAAAATCGCCCTCAGGTTTGTGCTGCCTGAAAAATTCTTTTTGAAAAGTCCCTTTAAAAATATCCTCCGGTGCATTTATAGTGGCCCAGTCAGGTGACCAGATGTCACTGCCTTTTATATACACAGCTCCTGGTTTGGAAGCCATAAAAACCAATGGCTTGTCTGCTGACCCTCCGGTCATGGGCGCGATCCTTTCGCGGTAAATCCCGGGAAAAACAATAATGGTGTCCCCGGCTATAGCAAGTCTGGTCGCATCACCTATAGTGTGATAGGGCTTGGATATACTCCCGTCAGAATTGCCTGGGTCATTAGAGCTTTGGGTATCTACATAAAAAGTGTTGCCTGCAAGGCAATAATTGCCCATTAAAGCCCAAAATAGACTTGTTTGAAGAATTCGTAAAAAAAGCATGATTAAAGGAGGTTTGAAATAAAAGCGCGGAAGGATCTTCCGCGCTTCATCTGTCTTATGTTAAATTTTGGAAGACATTATTTCCACAAACTATTCTGAATAAGATTGGAGTTGTTATCAAGCTCCCTGCTGGGTATTGGTATCACCTTCAATTTTTCATTCCAGGCAACAGAGCCGGTATACGTTCCCACGTGTGGTGGTTTGAACATGTCCAGCCTTATAAGATCCGGCACCCTAAGGGATTCGAAGGCCAGTTCTACCCTGCGTTGCTGAAGTATCTCATCCACCAAAGCCTGGCCAGAAAACGAGTTTGTGTAAGTGACATCGAAACCAGCACGATCGGTTATTCTTTTTAGGTATGATTTGGCTGTCGCCTCATCGCCCAAATGGTACTCTGCCTCTGCCCGCATCAACAATACATCGGAAAACCTGATAAGGGGATACATTAATGGATGGTTATACCCGCCATCCCAGATGTTGGTGCCGACAAATTCCCTTAATGCATACTTTTTAAAATGCAAGTATTCACCTGCTGACCCATTGGTCTCTTTTGCCTTTCTATACAAGGAGTCCGAATTGACGACATTTTTTACATAAACAGAAGTTGGTTCATTGCCGTTGGAAAGGGCATAATCTTCATAATTTGGATACCACAAATACTCGGAAGTTCTTTTGTCACCCAGATTGTGATAATTGATCATAATATCCGACAACTCCACATTGGCCGCAAATCGCGATTGTCCTGTCCTGCCGTTACCTATCAGATACGGATCTCCGGTATCATTGAGCAATTTGATTGGACTTTTGCCAACGGGCATCACCGTTCTGGCTCCGAGGTTCGACTGCTTAGCATAGATAAATGGGGTGCCTCCGTAGATTGGGCCATAGACAAAGCCAATAGCCCATATTACTTCTCTGTTTTTTACCCAGGTATCTTCTTGGGTGTAGGTGAAAATCCTGCTAAAGTCATCCATGTCTTCCAATGCATAGACACTGAGATTTTCTACCGCCTGCGTGTATTGCTTTACTTTGTCCCAATATTGGGAGCTACCAGGCCTTGTTCGATATAAATATAACCTGGCCAGTAGTGCATTGGCAACACCGGTATTTCCTCTGCCATCTACAAAATTTGCCTGAGGGGCGGGCAAACCATCAAGCGAAGCTTCCAAATCGCTGATGGCCTGGTTCCAACATGCTTCATTTGACGATTTTTCAGGATACAGATCATCAAGTGTTCTGGAGGTTAACACAATCGGAACTTCGTCAAACCATCTTGTAAGGTTGAAGTAGCAATAGCCACGCATAAATTTTGCTTCTGCAATCACACTCTTGGCTACCTCAGCACTTATATTGGCATTGTCCGTTACATTATCGATTATCCAGTTGGCCCGGTAAATCGTGGCATAATGGTACCTCCAGGCATTGCTTACTTCCGAAGATTCATCGTTGTAGTTGAGGGTCAACCATGTTACCAATGCATTACTACCGAAGTTTATGGGTAAGGTCAAATTATCTCCCCGAGACATGTCAAAGCTTGATAAATATCCATTGGCATGTGTATCAACCAACCTTCCCATTTCTTCATACAGCGATATGGCAGCCTGCTGGGCTTCTTCATTATTGGAGAAAAAGTCTCAGCCGTATTTTTTGTTGGATGTACTTCTTTTAGAAAGTCATCCTTGCAGCTATTGAGTGGGATTAGCAGAAAGGCAACTATTATATATTTCAGATTTTTCATTTTCTTTTCTTTAAAGGTTAAGCAATGTTAGAATCCTAAATTTAGTCCGATGGAATACATTCTTGTTTTCGGATAGAGACTATTGTCGATTCCTCTGGGGACAAGAGTATCCCCACCGGCTACTTCCGGATCCATTCCACTATAATTTGTTAAAACAAACAAATTGTTAATGCTTACATAAATCCTGAAGTTGCTTAAATTTTTGCTAAATGAAGAAGGCAGGGTATATCCAAAAGTCAGGTTCTGCAATCTCACATACGAACCATCTTCCACGAAGGTGCTGATCGGGGCACTTCCTGTTGGATCTTTACGGTTGCTATTGGCCGCCTGAATGGTCTGACTATTGTTTTCCGGGGTCCAACGGTTGATTGCCTCGGTTATGGTATTTCTTTCACCTTTGGTATCCAACAATCCCCTCCTGGCTTCATTGTAGATTTTGTTACCTACTGAGCCTCTGAAGAACAGTGTCAAATCAAAATTCTTATAAGTCATGGTGTTGCTAAAGCCAAAACTGAATTTTGGTGTAACGTTGCCCAGGTCTTTTCTGTCCGCTGAAGTAATATTGGTATCAGATTCATATATGAATTCCCCGAATTCATTGGTACTTCCAATGTCATTGTATTTATAATCCCCTAATTGGGCACTTGGATATGGGTTTGCGGGATCATCTAATTCCTCCTGTTTATTATAGATGCCCAGAACTTCATAGCCCCATAAGGTGCCAATTGGTTCATCAAGATAACTTCTTATTTGATCACCTACCCACTTTACGTTTGGCGGAAGTTCCATTATTTTACCTTTTTGATGATCCAGGTTCAAGGAACTAAACCAGTTGAACCCACCGTTTTTTGATCCTTCTATAATATCCCCGGCAACTGTGAATTCTATGCCGAATTGCTTTAATGAACCCAGATTGGTGGTTTCTACCTGAGGAAATCCGCTGGTGTAGGGCAAACTGAAACCATATAGCAAATCAAATGTTTTTTTCCAATACACATCCGTTACAATGGTGAACCTATCAAATATTGTAGCATCAATACCAAAATCAATTTCTCTGGTTGATTCCCAGGATAAACCTGGATCCACAATGCCTTTTTCCCAAGTGCTGGTACCTGCAGGTACCACTCCTATTAATCTGTTGGGAATGGAATTGAGCAAAGCCTGCGATTGGAATTGACCAATATTTTGGTTGCCTACCACTCCGTAGCTACCCCTAACTTTTAGTTCATCCACAAAAGAAACATTGAAAAAATCTTCGTTTTGCATGTTCCATGCAGCAGATACACCTGGGAAGGTGCCCCATTTGCTGTCTTTGCCAAATTTAGATGATCCATCGCGTCTGACAGTTGCTGTAAGCATGTATTTATCATCGAACGAATAGTTGATCCTTGCAAAGTATGAAGCAAATGTCCACTCAGATACTTTCGCATATTTATGCTTATCAGTGAGGTGATCTTGCTTGCCATTGTCAAAATACCAGCCATCTACAAAAAAAGGATTGTTGCTGTTGTAATTGTTGCCCGGATCTGCCTCTTCTGCTGCAAACCCTAGTCCTTCAGAGTAAAACTCCTGTGCCGACTGTCCTAACAATGCAGTAACCATGTGCTTACCGAAATTGGCCTTGTAGTTCAGGGTGTTTTCCAACAGCCAGGAATAAGTCTGGTTTTGCTTGTGCTCCAATGAACCTCCTGTAGGCCTGAAAGGCCCAACATTTTGGATCAGAAACTTCATTTTAGTGTAGTTCAGATCCGTCCCAAGCGATGATTTAAGTTCCAGGCCTTTGATGGGTTCTATACTTACAAAACCATTGAGAATCATTCTGGCAGTATTGATCGGCGCACGGGCGACAGCAATATCCAAATAGGGGGTTGGGGTATTCATGGCATCTGAAGAAGCCACACCATAACTATTTCCCCACAGTTCGTCATAGGCGTTTACGGTTCCATCAGAGGTGGTATAAAAACCTTCGTATTGTCCATCAGGAAAATAAACCGGATAATTGGGGGCAATTTTCATGGCATTTTGATACACATGTTCGTTGCTGATCGATTTCTGATCTACATAAGAAAGGTTTGTGTTTAAACCAAAGTTTACCAATCCGTTCAATGCTTTGGCTTCGGCATTTAGCCTGGCTGAATACCTCTTGTAGTAATTTGACTTAATAATACCCTGGTTGTCAAGATAGCCCACTGATCCGGAATAACTTGTATTTTCTGATGAACCATTAAAGCCTATGTTATAGTCTTTGATTGATCCTGTTCTAAGCACCTCGTCGAGCCAGTTGGTGTTGTAGTCTGTTGGAATCGCCAGTTTTTTTGCCGGGTCGTATGCCAGACTTTGCATATTAATACCCCCTCGCTCGTATGCATCATACAGTAAATTTGAAAATTGTTCCGAATTCATCATATCAGGGGTTTTGGCTGCTTGCTGCAAGCCCATATTCACACTGACAGTTATTCCTGCCTGGCTGGTACGTCCGCTTTTTGTTGTGATAAGAATGACGCCATTGGAACCTCTTGCGCCATAAATCGAAGTAGCGGCAGCATCTTTCAAAATCTCAATAGATTCTACATCGTTGGGATTGATCATGGAGAGCAAATCGGTGCGATCTCCGGAAACACCCATTCTTGAATTCTCATATAAATCAGCAGACGTGGCAGATACCGGGAAGCCATCTATCACGATCAATGGATCAGCTCCGGATTTGGCAGAATTTGCACCCCTGATTCGTATGGTGCTTCCGGCGCCTGGTGCTCCAGAAGCCGAAATAACGTCCACTCCGGCGGCCCGGCCACCAAGCGCTTCAGTCAATGAAGTTTTGGGGATGTCCTGGATCACCTCACCTTTCACCTGAGACAACGACACCGTCAACTCACCCTTTTGCTGCGTTCCATACCCTACCACTACGATCTCTTCGAGCGCGGTAACATCGGGCATCAGACTGATTTGAAAAGCGCTTTGGTTTCCTACGGTGATTTCTTCGCTGATATACCCCACAGAGCTAAATACCAACACGGCATTGCCACCATCGGGCACGGAAATGGTAAAATTGCCATTCAGGTCGGTAATGGTGCCTATGGAGGTGCCTTTGAGCACAACATTCACCCCGGGCAATGACTCATCGTTTACTCCATCAGAAACCTGTCCGGTCACCACCGTTTCGGCCAATGCAAATTCGATCATGGGCACACCATTTTTTTGTTCCGATTTGGTGATGGTACTTATCGAAATTACGTTGTTGACCTGCTTGAATTTGAGCATAGCAGCTTTCGAAAGCTCCAACAATATGTCTGAAACAGTTTCAGCGTTGCTGCGATTGATCGTAATGCGCTGTTTTCTATCTATATCATTTTTGATATAATAAAAACTGAAATCGGTTTTTGATTCGATTAACTGAAGCACTTCCTCAATCGACTTATCCTGAATACTCACATCAAGGTAGGTCTCACTGGCACTTTTGTATTGTGCGTTGGAGTCGTGGGCAAGGATTACTCCCAGAAAAATCAACTGGATTAATGTGCCATATGTAATAAATTTTAAGGCCATTATTGCTAAGCGTAATAGTTTAATTTTCATAACTTTGTCATGTTTTGTGATACTTTAGGTTTTACAAAATGCTTATTTCACCTGAATATTTAGTCTCAAAGCAACTATTCAGGACTTACGGGCACCTCAGAGGCTGCAACCTGTGAGGTGTTTCTTTTTTAGCTTGTTTTTTCCATCATCATTATTGTTTAAAAGGTTACAAATACGTTATCTCCCTCAATCCGGAAGTTGAAATCGAAAGTATATCCAATAGATTGAAGTATGTTTTCGAGGCTTTGGTTTTTGAATTTGCCCGTACCAAGTTTATTCGAAACCAGCTGCTGGTTTTCGATGATAAAATCTACGTTGTACCAGCGTTTCAAAATTGCCACTGATTCAGCAAAATCTTTGTTTTCTAATATAATGTAGCCGTCTTTCCAGCCAGTTTTGTCTTCTATATTAAAAGAATGCATGGAGATTTCACCTGCATCCAAAACGGCCTCTTCGCCCGGTGCAAGCATTATTTCATTTAGCGACGAAGACGATTTTTCTACTTTTTCTACTTTTACTTTTCCGGTCACCAGCGATACTTCGCAATGGTCAGAGTGGTTGAAGGTGCGTACATTAAAGGAAGTGCCCAATGCTGTGGTGACCAGGGACTTTGTCTTGACTACGAAGGGGCGATTTGGATCTTTACTTACTTCAAAAAATGCTTCTCCTTCTATGTACACTTCCCTAATATCTGCTTCAAATACTTCGGGATAGCTGATTTTGGCACCGGCAAACAAACGCACCTCTGTGCCATCTTCCAGATGCAGTTGAGACAATTTGCCGGAAGGAACAACAAATTCATTCATACGGGTTGGCATGGCATCTCCGGGAAATGGTGCGTTGATAACGAAATAATATGCCATGAAAGAAACCACCAGCAGGCTCACAGTCGCCGCAACACTCAGCCAGGTGCGTAGCCGCCCATGCCCGGCTTTATTTTCGGAATGGCCGTTGCCATGGTCGATTTGCTCAGAAATCGATGACCACATCGTGCTTTTTTTATTGGCAGATAGTGGGGTTTGATCTGCAAATTGCATTGAAAGTAGCTGGATTCGCACAGCATCGAGACAGTCTGCATGCAGGCTGCTTTCATTTTTCCATTGCTCCCAAAACTCCGTGCATTCTTTATCAGAATCGATAAGAAACTTATGGAAATATTCGTCGCCGAGGAGGTTTTCTATTATTTTTTTCCTTTCCGTCATGGAGTAGTAGAGTTCTTTGTCCTAAAGACTTATAGACTGCTCATTCCTACTCTCACTATTTTTTATTTTTTTTTAAATTTTATGAATGGCCGGGATATTGGAACTTTCGTACAGCATTTAAAGCGTTGTGAAAGCATTGGAGATAAGTTACTTAGCGCACGCTAAATAACTCAAATTATTAATCAGGTTGTAAATCAATCAGCTTCTAGCCAACTATAATTGCGCTGAAAAATCAGGTTTTCAGATGCTTCTTCCAGTTAGTTGCCCCCTTCTTCCAGATACTTGAGTGCCTCTTCCGGATGTTTTTTATGCGCTACCTGCACTCATCATTCTCCGAAGCTTTACGATTTTGCTCTGACCCTACACGCGAGTTCAAACCGGCAAATTTTCAGAAATGTCGGCTACTGGTCAATCCTCCTCTTCCAAAGGGGGCAGGGGGGATTAGGCAATTACTGATTTATGGCAGATAGTCAGAGACTGACACGTTGCTAAACACTCCTGCCGCAATGACGGCGGAGTGCTGAGTTTTTTGCCACATCCACTAATTCGGGTCAAGCTACTTCTCGCCTGCCATACTTGCGCTGAAAGGCCATGGCTATCACTTTCCTTTCCTGGAAAAATGAAAGTAAGCAAAGAAAAATCAAGGCAAAACAATACTTTCGTTCGCTGCCCTGCGCACCCCTGCTGTTTTGTCAGGGTTGCGCTCGTTTCCCTATGAAATTAGTAATTCAAGTGGCTAAATCAGCGCACTGAGATAGCTGCGTATGAATAGTGCCTTGACCAGAAGGTAGTTGCCATGACATACGGACTCAGGTACTACAGGCTTTGCTTTAATGTTTCTTTGATGATCATGAGGCCCGAGCTGATCATGTTGTAAACAGATTGGGTTTTGATTTTCATGATTTCGGCTACTTCGGCACAACTAAGATTGTTGTAGTATCGAAGGAAGATGGCTTCTTTCCTTTGTGACGACAGGCGGTTGAGCGAGGCGGTAAGGGCGAGAATTTTGTCTTCGCTGAGCAGCTCAATGGCCTGGGCTGACAATACGATCTCCAGGTTTTTTTCGTTTTCGAACGCGACTTCCTTTTTGCTCCTTTTTAAAGCGTCAATCAACTTATTTCGGAAGGCCGTAAACAAGTAAGCTTTTATGTTTTTGACTATGCCGAGATTGGTTTTTTTTGACCAAAGCTCCAGAAATAAATCCTGAATTTTGTCCTCAATCAACGAGGTATTGCCGGTTATTTTTTTACCATATATGTAGAGGAGGTCTGCATTTCGCTCATATATTTCTTTAAAAGCGATCTTGCTGCCTTCCCTAAAAGCCCGCCAGAGCTCTTCATCAGTATGAAAATCTTTTGAAGCTGAAGGGTGTGCAGATAAAAAAACCTGCCTGCCTTCAGAGGCTGTTGGTGCGTCCCTATCGTAATGTTCTCTTTTCATTAATGTTGGAGTCAGGCATAAAAACCAATTAATTGAGGATGGGCTTCAGCACAATATTTTTATAACTCACCTTGCCATGGTCGCCTTGCAGGTATAATGGGCCTGGCTTCGACTCGTCAGAGGTGATTGCGCCGCCGGTTATACCCCAAACCGCTTGATTGTCAATGATTTTTTTTCCATTGAGCATCACGGTAAGATGTCGGTCGAGCAGGGTAATATCCATTGTTTGCCACGTCCCGGCTTTTTTTTCTGCTGCTTCCGATGGAACAATGCGACTGTATAGCGCACCCATGTGATGGCTATCCAGGTCTTTTCCATAACTATCGACTACTTGCACCTCATACAACCCTTTGAGGTACACGCCACTATTGCTACCCTCTGGCACATTAACTTCTAGTTTTAAATTGAAATCTTCAAAAACGGCGTTTGTTCGAATGTTGCCATACTGGATGTGAGGTGTGCCTTCTTTTTGTACCGGGTCATTGACCAACACGCCATTTTCCATTTTCCAGCCATTTATTGCTCCCTTTTCCATCAGTTGCCAGTCTTGCAGCCCATTGGCCAACAGATCGATGGGTGAACCGAATTTTACATTAGACAAATCTGGCGTCGGGGGCAAATCGGCAATGCGATTGGCATGCACATAAAAAACCGTTGCGCCGTCGCCCTCGTTTTTGGGTTCGGTCATGGTACCCACCAGATGGTTTTGCGAGCCGTTCAATTGCAAAATGCTGGTGATGGTTTGATGGCGAGGCTTGCCATGGGCATCTTCAAATTTGGCAGTGAATGTGCGGGTAACGGTTAGCTTTCCGTCGATAACATATACATCGGCAACCGGGGTCACACTGCCCCAGCGCCACAGCAGGTCGGCATCGAGGTAGCCTTTTTCCTGTCGCACTTCCAGCCAACCCATGCCCTCCTCGAAGTGGAGCGCCCACCTTCCCAAATATTTACCAGATGCCTGCTGAGCCATAGTCACAGAAAATGTGCAAAAAAGCGTGCAGGCAAGCGCTGCAAAGGTATGAACCAGGGTATTCATATAATCTTGGGAATTTTTACTATTACAATGCTAAAATAACAAAGAAAATTGGTATGGTGAGCTATCGACTTGCCAGATTGTGCTCAATATTTTTTTTCAGCAAGTATTAATTCATACTTATTTGCCATTTTCTTCTCTAAGCTCCATAAAAGCCTGTGGCAAAAAGTCGATAAGGTCGCTGGCACATAGTCCTTCTTCGCCCATAAACTGTACTGCAATATCTCCTGACAAACCATGCAAATATACCCCCAGGAGTGAGGCGTGGAGCGAGCTGTAGCCCTGGCCGAGCAGGGAAGTGATCATGCCTGTAAGCACGTCTCCGCTGCCGCCGGTGGCCATGCCCGGGTTTCCGGTGGAGTTAAAATATACCTTGCCTTCGGGGGTGGAGATGGATGCGTGGCCGCCTTTGAGCACAATATACACTTTGTACTGCTTTGAGATGGCGATTTGCTGTTCGAGTCGTTCAAAATCATCGTTCCAAAAACCTACCATTCGTTTAAATTCGCCAGGATGCGGGGTAAGTATTGAGCCTTCGGGAAGTGATTTCATCATATTTTGTTCTTTTGAAATAATGTTCAGCGCATCGGCATCGACTACTATTGGTTTTTTGTAGTTAGCAAGCAGCTGCGATATTACCTCGTAGGTCTCTATGTTTTTATCTATGCCCGGGCCAATGCCTATGGCCTCGTAGGCATCGAGCTCAGGTATGGAGGTGAGGAATTTTTTGTTGTAGTCCACAGATACCATTACTTCGGGGATGCTTGTCTGCATGGTATGGTAGCCGCATCCGGGGATGTGCGCCGTCACCAGGCCTGCGCCGGTCTTGAGGCAAGCTTTGGAGCATAGCACGGCAGCGCCCATTTTTCCATGGCTTCCGGCTATGATCAGCGAATGGCCGAAGTTTCCTTTGTGCTCAAATTTTGTCCGCTTGCGCAGCAGATTTTTGATGAAGCTATGCTCAAGATACTCATATGGCGATTCGGTGTTTTTTATAAACTCCGGATGCAAGCCAATATCTGCCACTATCCAGTTTTTTATATACATACTGTTTTCTGCAAGCATAAAGGCAAGTTTGGGAAATTGAAAACTCACCACGTGATCGGCCCTGACGATGGCTCCCTTTGGAGAAACATCATCGGCAAAAAGCCCAGATGGCACATCAACAGATACCACCGTAGCACCTGATTGGTTGATATAGGCTATGGTTTCGGCGTGTATACCATCTACAGGACGGCTGAGTCCGGAGCCAAAAATGGCATCTACGACAATGTCATTTTTCTCTATTTCAAAATTGAGGTCGGAAGCTGAGGCTATTCCCGCTACCTCGCGCACTTCGGCGAGTTTGAGGTAGTTGATCATGCAATCATGCGATTTGTTAGATGATTTACTTACCATCACGGTTTTTACCTGCCACTTTTTGAAGCTAAGCATACGGGCAATGGCCAAACCGTCACCGCCATTATTGCCAGTGCCGCAAAAGATAAAAACCTTTCTTTGTTTTTCGAAATACTGTTCGAACCATTGAACAAAAGATTTAGCGGCTCTTTCCATCAGATCACTTGATTTGATGGGTTCGTGGTCAATGGTGTATTGGTCTGCTTCGCGGATTTGCTGGGTGTTGAATATCTTCATGTGGTCTTTGTGTTTGGCACGGCAAGTTAATATGTATTAAACTTAGCAACAAAATGCAGGTTGCCCCAAAGCGATTTTATTAGTGGAAAATATTGGATTTTCGTCTTATTGTGTGCCCGACAAGGCTGAGAGCGAAAAGTGTAGCACCATAGTAAATTCGGTGGAACTTAGCGCTATTCCGTTCCGGACATGACTGAATAAATCGTATAGCTATTGAGGATGTGAGCTGCAACGAGCTTCCCGGGAAATTGCCTGTCAGTTGGTTGGGTTGGCGAAATATCCTGCGAACAAAATGGTTTGGGTGTGCTTGTCGCGAATAAAGTAGATAAAAGGCCGGTCAATGGTCAGTTGCCTGAAGTTTTCGCGGGCAAAAGCTGGTTCGGGATTAACATTTATAGGGCTGCTGATGGTGATCGAAGCCTTGTGGTTTATGTTGTCTAATCGATTTTGGTTTGCCTCAAAAGAAGGAGACAGGTCTGCTTTGGAAGAAAAAATTTGTTCCAGACCAATTTGCGACAGCGTGGTTTTCAACGCTTTGCTATCCGAAAAGCTGATATCCGGCATGGTAAGGTTTGCCTTGGCAGGGGAGGCGTTTTGCTGGAGGGTTTTTAATTTTTCTATGGAAAAATCGTGCATAATGTCTTCTGTGGTGCGCCAGCCCGTAGGCACGATGGCCGAAAAGTAAAACGATTTGTCTTCAAAAGGAAATTCTATAAAGGCACAATCCTCATTTTCATTTAGTTCAATGTCCAGTCCGTCCCAGTTGAGCATTTGCGCTTCCTGCTGTTCACCTTTTGCGTTGATAAATACCTTTTGATCGGCAAACAAATGCTGAGGCTTCCATGAGGCATGGAGGCCGAATGCATTGATCAGAAATATACCGGAATTTTTATTTGGAGCGGACTCCATTATTTGTTCGAAGCTGCCACGGGTTTTCATTTTTCCCCATTGGTTGATCTGTTCCAGGCAAGAGGGTCGGTTGAAATTCAATTCGCCGATTTCGGCATCGTAGTAGGCCATCACCCGGGTGCGGAATTCTTCATTGATTTGTAAATTCATTGAAAACCACATCGAGTTGGCATATGAAATTTTATCGTACTGGTTTGAGGTTTGGAGAAAGCCCAATAGTTGATTGTACGTTTTGTTGAGGTCGGTTTGACCCATGGTTTCCAGGCCTGTGGACTGGAGTATTTGCAGCTTTTCTTGTTTGCCTACTGCATTGTACACCATGCCCAGCGCCATGTTGATGCTGACAGGAGAAAAGAAATGGTTTTGGTCGGCATTTAGGGCATACTCTGCCTTGAGCAAATCAATGGAAAGTTGGTTGGTAGAACTGATCAGTTCTTCTTCCAGAGGGCTGAGTTTACTTAAGATTTTGTTTTCATCCGTTTCGCTCAACTCCTTGTCGCACGACGAAAGCACGAGCACAATTCCTGACAAACAGAAAAAATAACAGAAAAATCTATATAAGTATGCCAAGTTCACGGTCTGTAAAAGTTTTTCAATTCTCAGTAATTGCTATTCTTTGACAAGGTAGTTAAGGATTTCAATAATTGCAATACATACGACAAGGCCCTCACCATCTCAACGGAATCGTACAACAAAAAATCTGCCTCAATGGTTTTATTCCAGGCTTGGGTGATGCTTCGAAAACGAGGCGCAACATTGCAAAACCGATAAGCCTTGGTATTTTCCACCGTTTTTTGCCAAAACTTTGTCCATGCGCCTCTTCAGAAGGATTTATTCTACGTATAGTCTTACGCTATTTGCCCTCATTTTTATACTGATGCTGCCCTTGTTTGCATTAATGATCAGAATAGACAGACGGCATCCCATTATTTTTTGGCTGCACCGCGTTTGGGCATGGCTTTTTTACACCTTTTCCTTTATTCCCATTAGGTCTGTTTTTAGCCCTAAGCTGGATTTAAAAGAACAATATATATTTTGTTCCAACCATTTTTCTTATCTCGATATTCCTGCTATTGGAATCAACAAGGTGCGACCCATATTTGTCGGTAAGCACAGCTTGGGCAAAATCCCCCTTTTTGGCTATATGTATCGCAATATCCACATCACCCTCAATCGGGAAAATCTGAAAAGCCGCTACGACGCCCTGGGCAAGTGTGCACGAGAACTTGACAATGGACACAATCTGGTGATATTCCCCGAAGGGGGCATCGTGAGTCAACACGTTCCCCGAATGGCCAGGTTCAAAGACGGAGCGTTTAGACTTGCCATAGAAAAACAAGTGGCCATAGTGCCGGTCACCATTCCTTACAACTGGATATTGTTGCCCGATGATGGAAGTCTGTTGCTGAAAAGACACAAAAATCTGGTCATATTTCATGATCCTATCGAAACTAAAGGCCTCACCATGGCAGACCTCGAAGGTTTGAAAGCGAGGGTCTTTGAGGTGATAGACAAAGAGCTCAGGCAAAGGAATGCCCATGCTTTCGCCCAACCTTCGTTTACATGAATATTTGCAAAAAGTGCTGTGCAAAGCATTTTTTACATGTAATTTCACACACTCAAAGACCATAATTTAACAGCATATGAAACCTGACTTTTTTTGGCGTTCATGGGAAAAATCCTACAAATATCTTTACCAGTCTTTGCTCTTGGTTTTTGCGGGATCCATTGCGGCATTTGTCTTTTCTTTCTTTTCCGGGAGTTCGTTTGTGATCGACTGGACTATTGATCACCTGATTCATCCGGTACAGGAGCTTTTTTCTTCCTATGCTCAGGGTCCATATGTGTTCCCGGTCTATATCGACAATTTTCTGATCTTCGAAGGCTTCGTCGCCTCCGACCTGGTGGTGAATAACTGGCCCGCCTATGTGCTATTGGTTTGGCTCGGGCTTTTTGTCAGCATAATGCTTGCCATGCTTAGTGAGCTGCCCAGGTTTTGGTTCGTTGTCGGAGTGGTATTTTTTACCATACTTTTTGTAGGACTCCGGCTCGATCACCTGATGCTATTCAATTCGTACAGCAAGGTGGGCATGTTGGTGGCAATAGTGCTTTATTTTCCCTCTCTTTATATTTTTCACTTCGTCAGGCCACAGTGCAGATTTGAAATCCGATTGCTCACCCATGTATTGGCCACAGCGATTTTTGCTATCCTCATCGGTCGGTTTAGCTATGTCGGGTTACCTTTTCTCCATCTGGCCAATTATGGCATGTATGTTCCGCTGGCGCTTACCGTGGTCTTTGCGCTCATGGTTGGCAGCGAAATAGTGGCAGCGTTGCTGAGGATCGTAAGCTCTGGTACGCTGATGGCTGATGGCAAAAGCCTGGTACATTTTTTGGCCATCAGTGTGGTTTTTTTGCTCAATGTGGCCCTGGTATTATTGCGCAATGCGCGTATGCTCGACCTCAATTTGTACCTGATTGGCGCCTTCAGCCTGCTTACCATTGCTTCTGTTGCGGGCATTTGGGGCTATCGCCATCGGGAGCCTGCCTACGAAAGCGTTTTTCCGTTTGCGCCTTTTGGTGCAGTATTGTTCATATGCCTGGCCATTACGGCACACATCACCGTAGCCTTTAGCTTTGCCACAGGCAACGATTCCTTTGTGGAGGCCATAGAAGATGCGATCGTGTATAGCCAACTCGGCTTTAGTGCTATGTTTGTGGCGTATGTAATCGCCAATTTTTTTGATTTGCTCCGGCACAATGTCGATGTGGCCAGGGTGCTGTACAAGCCTCGGCGTATGCCTTATTTCATTTCACGATTTGCCGGGATCGTCTTTGTGATGGCCTTGTTTTTCCGGTTTCATATGACTCCTTTTTATCAGGTCGTGGCGGGCTACTATTCGGGAATTGGAGATTTGTACCTCAAAGCCAATGACGATCTGTCGGCAGCAGAATACTATAAATTGTCAAATATATACTCCGGCACCAGCCATAGAGCCAATTATGCACTGGCCACGCTCGAAAAACGCAAAGGCAATGCCACGAGCGAAATCGCCTTTCTGCAACAAGCTATCGGTAAAAACCCGACCGCTTTTGCTTTTGCCAATCTGGCGTCGAAATATCTGGAGCAAAAGCGGCTTTTTGAGGCTTCATTTACCTTGCAAGATGGCTTGGAGCACTTTCCGGATCACGGTATTTTGCTGAACAACCTTGGGCTGGTGTATGTGGAATTGGGCAACGTCGATTCGGCTTTCTTTTATTTCGACAGGGCGATGGCACTTGATGAGACCAAACATGAAGCCAGCGCCAACCTATATGCTTTGCTCAGTAGGCACGGCCTTAGCATCAAGCCAGATACGTTGCTCCAGCTGTGGCCGCTTACCGACCACCTGGTCTCGGCCAACAACCTGGTGGTGCTGGCCAACCAGATGGATAAACCGCTGGAGGAGCACCTTGAGGTGGGCTTTGACGATCCGGCAACTGAGACCATAGAGCAGTTGGTATATAACTATAATAAAAGCCTTAACAATCCCAGCCTTGCAGACACGGTTTACCTGCAGCAGATGAACCATTTTTATGATTCGGGCAGCACATCCTGGTTTCAGGACAATCTGCATTTTTCCAGTGCGCTGGCCTTATTTGGCCAGGGCAATATTTCCAGATCTTTTCAGATGCTCAATCATTTGGCTATTCAAAATCCTGACAAGCAGTATTACAGCCTGCTGGGTAAGTTGGCTACCAAGCTGCGGGCCAATTTGCTGGCCATCGATCATTATAAAAATGCTTTTCAAAACGGTAACCTGGAGGTGGCAGCAGCTTTGGCATTTGCCTACATGGAGCAGGGCGACTTGCCCAAAGCGGCATTTGTTTGGCGGCAGATTAGCCAAAATGGAGATACGACCGATCGATCTATGGCAGAAAAGATGCTGGCGGTAATGGCGGCCGACCAGATAGCAGATGTGGTATATGCCGATGCCGAAATTCGGTTTTCCTTTGTCTATTTCCGCTTTCGCGAATTCGACTTATCAACGCTGGAAGGTCTGGTAGTAAGCCTGGACAATGAAGACCTGCGAGCTCTTGCCTTTGTACGCCTCGTAGAGGCCTATTTGCAGTTGGGGCAAACAGGTGAAGCTTTACGCTTGCTGCAAAACCTTGGTCAATTGAGCATAAGCCGCATGGATGTACTTGAAGCCATCAACCTGGCGCAATGCCAATACGCCTGGAATGTGCGCGACGAGGCATTGATGTCGCAGCTACAGGCTAATCTTTCAAGCGGCGACATCATGGTTCAAAGTTATTTGAGCCTGTTTACACATATATTGTCACAAAACACAAATGAGCAAAAATCAGTGGCAAGTGCCTTGAAACTCCAGGCCTCCCGAAATCCCTTTTTTGAAGAAGGGGTGCTGGAAGCTGTTCGCGTTTTCAATGAAAAAATCGACGATAAAGATCAGGCCTATCAGTTGCTGCTGGATGCCATACGTATCAATCCGTTTTCGGTGCAGCTAAACGAAGCTTACGCGATACAAAGTCTGGAAATTGGCTTGAAAAGCTATGCTATAGAAGCAAAAGAGGCGCTTAAGACCATGATGCCTTCGATATTGTATGCAAAATTCGAAAAAGATTTTAATGAAAAACTAGTCGAAATTGAGAACAAAAGTGGGGTATGGTAATGTTGATTGTTTTGTCAAATCTTTTTTTGCCTAAAGTGAGACGCTTACAATGGTCAAAATCCGGTGAATATGTCTATGTTAAGTATGAAATTCAAAAACAGAAATGTAAAGTCAGCAATAAATTTGCTTTTTCTATTGCTGCTGGGGGGATGCAGTCCACCCAATGGCGACGAAATAGTTGATAAGGCGCTGGCCTTGCATGGAGGTAGTCTTTACGAAAATAGTGTAATCGACTTTGATTTCAGAGGCCGACATTATACCCTGGAAAGAGATGACGGATTGTTCAGATACCACCGGATATTTCTAGATTCTACAGGTCAGTATCACGATGTGCTCAGCAACAGCGGTTTTGAGAGGACATTAAATGGCCGGAAGGTACCCCTAACCCCGGAGTGGGAGGGTAAATATTCAAATTCCATTAATTCAGTGGCCTATTTCGCGCTACTCCCTTTCGGACTCAACGATGCAGCGGTAAACAAAGCATACCTGGGAGAGGAAAGCATAAAGGGCCAAAATTACTATAAAATCCGGGTAACGTTTGACCAACAGGGTGGAGGGCAAGACCATGAAGATGTATTTGTCTATTGGTTCCGAGCCGATACCTACCGCATGGATTATCTGGCGTACAGCTACCAAACCGAGGAAGGTGGAATGCGTTTTCGCAAAGCGGTCAACCAGCGCGAGGTTGGAGGTATTCGATTTGCAGATTATATCAATTATGCAGCCGAAAAGGGCAACTGGAATGTAGAAGCTTTGGCCTCCGGATTTGAGCAAAACGAACTGGAACAACTGTCGGAAATCAAATTGGAAAACGTGGAAGTGAAAAGAACATTGCTCCGGTAATTCAATTCTTAAACCATCAATAATTGCCAAACTCACCACCGGTGATCGCCGGTGGCATTGCCAATCAGATATTATAGCCATTGAAATAAAAAAAGCACCGCAAAACATATTTCCAAACACGATGTTTAAGCCCTACCGTATAAGCAGTGGACTTTTTTTACTAAACAATCTTGTTTCTATACCATGACTCATTCCATTTTCTTTTTGAAAAAAAAATCCCTTACGTTTTTTTTGTTGTTTGTGCTGCTGTCCGGCAAAATGTTGGCCGAAGCAAATTTTACCATTAGTGGCTTTGTAAAAGACCAATCGAGCGGTGAGGTGCTCATTGGCAGTACGGTCTTTGTGAAAGAACTCAGTACCGGAGCTCAGACAAATGTATATGGATTTTACTCCATTACCCTGCCGCCTGGCCAGTACTCGCTCGAATATCGCTACCTCGGCTATGTCACAAAGCAGAAGGAGGTCGACCTGGTACAAAATCAGCAGATCAATGTAGAACTGACCAGCGAGGACGTTCAGTTGCAGGAAATTGTGATTACCGGTCTGCCGGAAAATCAGAATGTGACTAGCACCGAAATGAGTACTGTGGCACTGGACATCAAGACCATTCTCAAGGTGCCGGCATTTCTTGGCGAGGTAGATGTAATCAAAAGTATTCAATTGCTCCCCGGGGTCAGCACGGTAGGCGAGGGCGCTTCTGGCTTCAATGTGCGCGGGGGCAGCGTAGGTCAGAATCTGGTGCTGCTCGATGAGGCACCGGTGTACAACTCTTCACACCTTTTGGGGTTTTTCTCGGTATTCAACCCAGATGCAGTCAAGGACATAAAATTGTACAAAGGAGGGGTGCCAGCCAGGTACGGCGGCCGTATTGCTTCCATTCTCGACATCAGAATGAAAGATGGCAATGCAAAAAAACTGGGTGTGCAAGGGGGGATTGGTACCATCTTTAGCCGCCTGGCAATAGAAGGACCCACTTTCAAAGACAAGGGATCATTTATACTGGCAGGTCGCAGGTCATATATAGATGTATTGGCCAAGCCCTTTACCGATGTGCTCGACGATGGAGCCAAATTGCATTTTTATGACCTCACGCTCAAGACCAATTATAAATTTAACCAGACCAATACCATTTACCTGTCGGGTTACCTTGGCCGGGATAAATTTTTTGTTCGACAAAAACCAGGGTTTTACCTGGGGTAATAAAACGGCCACCATTCGTTGGAACCACCTCTTTGGCGACCGCTTATTTTCCAACTTCACCACTTTCTTTAGCGACTACGACTATTCTTTGGCCTTTGGCGAAAACAGCAGGGATCGTTTCGAGTGGAAGTCGCGCATACGCACAGTCAATTTCAAGCCCGAGTTTACCTACTTTATCAATGCATCCAACGAACTGATATTTGGCGGCGACATCATCTATTACACCTTCAACCCGGCAAATGCCATCGGGGTGAGCGATGGAGAGTCAGTGGATATCAGCCTGGATAAAAAATATGGACTGGAATCGGCGATTTTTATTGGTAATGACACCAAATTCAATGACATGTTTTCAGCCGAATATGGCTTGCGTGTTTCCAACTTTCAATATATGGGACCCGGTACCATCTTCGAGTGGGAAACCGTGACCCCGGGCAAGCAAAAACAATATGTGTCGGAAACAAAATTTGAGGATTTCGAGTCCATGGCCAGCTACACCAACTTCGAACCCAGACTGGCCATTAAAGTGCAAACAGGTGAAAAAACCTCTTTTAAAGCCAGCTACAACCGCATGACACAATATGTACACCTGATCAGTAACACCACCGCGTCGAACCCACTGGATGTCTGGACTCCCAGTACCAACAATATCAAGCCACAGCTTGGCGACCAGTATGCTATTGGGCTATTCAAAAATTTTGGCCCCAACAACGACTATGAATTTTCGGTAGAGGCGTATTATCGTGATACACAAAATCAAATAGAATATATAGATGGAGCAAACCTGCTGATCAACCAATACCTGGAAGCGGATCTGCTCAGTGGCATTGGCAAAGCACAGGGGCTGGAGTTTTATCTGAAAAAGAACACCGGCAAGCTCAACGGATGGATCAGCTATACCCTGGGTAGTTCGGAGCTTAAGGTAGATGGCATCAACAATACAGAATGGTATCCTGCCAGGTACGACCAGCGCCACAACCTGAAAGTAGTGGGATACTATGAGTTGAGTCAGCGATGGACCTTATCCGCCAATTTCACCTATCTCAGTGGTACACCTACAACCTTTCCGACAGACCGCTATACACAACAAAACTACCTCATTCCGTACAATGCATTTGAATCGCGGGGAAATGTACGCATACCCAGCTTTCACCGACTCGATATTTCTGCCACACTCAACGGCAGGAAGTACAAAAGGAATGGGGAGCTGAGAAAAAACACTGATTATTGGGTGTTTGGATTTTATAATGTCTATGCCCGTCGCAATCCCTTTTCCATCTATTTTTCACAAGGTACAGACAGGCCTGCTTTGGACATGCCTATAGACAGCTATGCCACCCAGGTATCCATAGTTGGTACCATTATCCCGGCAGTATCCTACAATTTTAATTTTTAATTAATATGAAAGCACTATCAAAATACGTATTAGCGATCTCATCTATATTTGCACTCTGGTCTTGTGAAGACAATATCGATGTAGAATTGCCTCAGGCAGAAGCTGTGGTGGTGATCGACGCATGGATAAATGATAAACCCGAACCGCAAACCATTAAGGTGATGAAGTCGATATCATATTTTGAAAATACCTTTTTGCCCGGCCTGAACAACGCCACCATCACCGTGGAAGACCTTGACGACGGATATGTATATGCATTTGAAAAATCCGGCGAAGATGGCACCTACATTTGGGAGCCCGATGCCAACAAGTCAAAATTTGGAACCATACAGCATAGCTACAAGCTAACTGTTGACTTGGGTACCGCCCGGTACGAATCTTTTGCCACTATGAACCGCGTGCCTCCTATTGATAGCATCACTTTCAGGTTCGAAAAGGGCAATAGCTTTTTTCCGGACAGTTATTTTGCCGGAGTCTATGCTACAGATCCTCTAGGTCCGGGAGATGCCTACTGGATTAAAGCCTGGAAAAACGGGGAATACCTCAACAAACCCTCAGAGATCAATATAAGCTACGATGCCGGTGGATCGCCGGGAGCACTCGTTGATGGTCTGGTGTTGATACAGCCCATTCGGGATGGAATCAATCCATTCGATCAGGATGAAAACGATGAGTTCCTGTCGCCTTACGCGCCAGGAGACTCCGTATTTGTGGAGATACATTCCATCAATTTCGATGCATATACCTTTCTGAATGAGGTGATTGTGCAAACTGACCGCCCCGGGGGATTTGGCGAATTGTTTGCCCAGCCACTGGCCAATGTATCTTCAAACATCAGCCTGGACGAAGATACACCAGGCAGCGCCAAGGTGGTGGGCATGTTTAGTGTTTCCGCTGTTTCTGCAATGGGTCAGTCTTTAGACCCCGACAATCTGCCGGTAGCCAAAGAGTAACTAATTGAGGATTACTAAACTTCTTTTTTCGTATTGCGGCGAATAGTGTAAGCTTAGATTTGACCGCTTTAATTCGCCGTAGTTTCATATATTTTAGATAGGTAAAAAATCCGATTTTACCATGCTTTGCATGTAGCTATGCCGCTCTAAGGGTAGAATACCTATCTTTGTCTTTTTGAAATAGGAATGAACAAGGGAGTAAAAATGGTCAGGGACATAATGCTGACCAAATGCCCTGCATGCAGGCAGGAAAGTATGTTTGCCGCAAGAGCGGTCGATCTGGCACATTCGCTCAAAATGCACCGTCACTGTCCGCACTGCGGTCAGGATTTTATTCCTGAGCCGGGATTTTATTTTGGAGCGATGTATTTCAGCTACGCCATCAATGTAGCATTGATGGTCACATTTGGAGTGGGGGTAGAGGTGCTATTTTCGCCGGAGCGTATTTGGATTACCCTGGCTTCGATTTTTGTCCCGACCTTGTTGCTGTCTCCGTGGAATTTCAGGATTTCACGTGCCATTATGCTCTATACGATGGGTGGTGTGAAAAGGCGTTGAGGGTGAATCAATATATCAAATCCGTGTTTTTGTTTTTGAACTCCCTTTCATACAATTTGGCCCATTGTACAAACTTGTAATGAGCCTTTAATTTGGCAAAAAGGAAACCGTGGAGGCCTTCAAAAATGGCACCTTTTAGGATATAATATCTGAAAAATTCGAAATAGGTTTTGGTCATCATTTTGATAAATGAGAATTTTTGGTTCTTAGCTACAAATCGCTCAATTTCAAAGTCAGTATAGCGGTCGATTTTTTCGTTAAAACTGCTGATGGAAGGCAGGTGATAATGAACTATATAAAGGTTTTTTCCTTTGATCGAAAAATCTTTACCATATTTTGTTGGAGGAGTGGAATGGATAGAAGTACTAAAAGTGCATACGCCCTTTTTCCAAAACCTTTTACACTTAGATTGCCTCCAAGAAGGTAAAATCTTTCCAAGAACTGCTGTTTCCCTGGTAACATTACAAGCAAAATGATCTGGTTTTGGGTTTTCGGCATATTCAACTAAAAATTCCCACAATTGAGCTGTTACAACTTCATCAGCATCTAAAATCAAAATCCAGTCACCTGTAGTTTGATCCATCGCCCAGTTCCTGGCAGGTTCTACGATTCCGGTTCGTTCGTGGTAAAAAATCTTGCAACCAAATTGTTTTGCTATTTCGACGGTGGTATCGTCAGAATGCATGTCACAAATTATTATTTCATATGCCTGTTGGACGCTTTCGAGACATTTGGCTAAAACCCTCTCGGCATTTAATGTGTTAATGACTACTGATATTTTTGACATGAGCGATTAAATCTTTATTGTAAAAATGGTGATTAATTGGTAATTGCCATTGTAAATTATTTCATTCTAGGTTACTCTTTTTGAGTCTTCCACAGAATTCCAAATCTTTTATGGTGCAATCTAAGCTTAATTAATTAGGCACAGCAAAAAAAACAATGGTTTTGTACTGCTCCCAGATAGCGTGATTGACTGATAAAAATGTCGCCCCTCAGTGCTGAATTACATACCCGACAAGCTGTATGCTACAACCCGGTTGTCGAAAAAAGTGGGCACCAGTACCAGATTTCCATCTGGCAAATAACAGATATCGGCAGTATTTTTATTTTCGGTCTTTGTATTCAGTAGTGACTGTTTTTCGCCGTTTTGATTGATTAAAAATATTTCTCCATTCCAGTCAGACACCAGATAGGCTCCTTCGTACTGCGTGGGGATAATACCATCGCCAGCACCAATTCCGCTGGCTATGGATGATTTGTGCAAGGTAATCGGATCGTAACTCACAAATTCGGAGGCTTCGGAAAAAGCGACAAAAAGCTTGTTCTGATCCATCAGCAATCCATTGGGTCTGCCCGTGGCATCATTGATCAAGATGGAGGTGGCTCCGTTTTGATATCTGAAAATTTTACCTTCGTTAGAGTCGGAAATAAATACCTGTTGGTTGTTGCCGATGGTGATATCGTTTAGCCCTGAGGCACCATCAATTTTAGTTTTATTGATGATCTCTCCTTTGTCAATATCGATGGCTACCAGTTCATCCAGATCTGCCACATACAGAATATTGTCGATAATGCCCATGCCTTTGGGGCCGCTCATGCCAGCCACCCATTCCAAAGCGATGATTTCTCCGGTGGTAGAGACTTTGGAAATGAAACCATTACCATCTTTTTCCCATGGGTTTTCATTGACATTGGCAACGTATAAAACTGCCCTTTCTTTGTCGTAGATAACGGATTCAGGTGTTTTAAAGACGGCTTCGGTGGCCCAGGCTTCTTCGAGATTGTATCGGGTATCGATCGCTTTGGCCGATGATTCGTCGGTTTTTTCTTCACTTTTCTTTGGTGTGCAATTCAATACAATAAGGAAAAGCAAAATGAGCGATAGTAAAGTGCAGGTAGTTTTCATAGCAGGATGGTTAAGTTTATAAAGGATAAATTTAACGTAAATTTATCTGCTTTTGAAAAATGGAAAGGAATAATCCCTTATCAGCAAAATAGCAGGTGGTGAAAATGCGACAGCAATGAGAGAACGATACAAACAAAGCTAAAGCCGGATGTTGAAGTTGGGAATTTGTGTGGGTTAAAAAAAAGCCCCTGCAAGTTACTGCAGAGGCTTTCGGTATATAAAATCGAGTTCTATTCTTGATTGAGGAGTTTCTCTAGTATCTCCTTTGCACATTTCGAGATCACTGTGCCTGGTCCGAATACACCTGCCACCCCTGCTTCGTAGAGATAATCATAGTCCTTTGGCGGTATCACACCGCCGGCCACTACCATTATATCTTCACGACCCAGTTTTTTGAGTTCGCCGATTAGTTGTGGTACCAGTGTTTTGTGTCCTGCAGCCAGACTCGATGCGCCAACTACGTGTACATCGTTTTCTACTGCTTGTTGCGCTACTTCTTCCGGCGTCTGGAAAAGTGGTCCGATGTCCACATCGAATCCCAAATCGGCAAAACTGGTAGAAATCACCTTCGCGCCCCTGTCATGCCCATCCTGTCCCATTTTGGCTACCATAATGCGTGGTCTCCTACCTTCTACTTCTGCAAATTTATCTGCCAGGTTTTTGGCTTCTTCAAAGCTTTCGTCCGATGAGGCTTCGGCAGAATACACGCCGGATATGGATCGGATCGTAGCTGTATGCCTTCCAAACACTTTTTCCATGGCATCGGATATCTCTCCGAGGGTAGCTCTTTTTCTGGCGGCATCTACGGCCAGGTCGAGCAGGTTGCCGTCACCGCCACCTGCACATACTGTAATCGCCTCCAGGGCTGCTTTTACATCGGCGTTGTTTCTGTCGGCCTTTAGTTTTGCGAGCCTTTCCAACTGAGCCTGTCTCACGGTAGTGTTATCTACCTCCAGCAATTCTATGTCGGTCTTTTCGTCTGTCTGGTACTTGTTCACCCCTATGATTATGTCCCTGCCAGAGTCGATACGTGCCTGTTTACGGGCAGCCGCTTCTTCAATCCTCATTTTGGGCAGACCGGTTTCTATAGCTTTGGCCATTCCGCCAAGTTCTTCTACCTCCGTAATCAGCTCCCAGGCTTTTTGCGCCAGTTCATGGGTTAGTTTTTCTACATAGTAGCTTCCAGCCCATGGATCTACCGATTTGCATATGTTTGTTTCGTCCTGAATGTACAACTGGGTATTTCGTGCTATTCTGGCCGAGAAATCTGTGGGCAAGGCGATGGCTTCGTCCAGTGCATTGGTATGCAATGATTGCGTATGACCCAGGGCAGCGCCCATGGCTTCAATAGCCGTCCGCGTCACGTTATTGAAGGGATCCTGCTCTGTTAGTGACCATCCTGAAGTCTGGCTATGCGTGCGCAAAGACATAGACTTTGGATTTTTTGGATTGAATTGTTTCACGATTTTGGCCCATAGCAATCTGCCAGCCCTTAATTTGGCGATTTCCATGAAGTGGTTCATACCAATGGCCCAGAAAAACGAGAGCCTGGGGGCAAATTTATCGATGTCGATCCCTGCCTTGATGCCTGTTCTCAAATACTCCAAGCCATCGGCCAATGTATAGGCCAATTCGATATCGGCAGTGGCACCGGCTTCTTGCATGTGGTACCCGCTAATGCTGATGGAGTTGAATTTGGGCATAAATTTCGAGGTGTACTCGAAGATATCCGCGATGATTTTCATGGAAGGAAGAGGCGGATAAATGTAGGTGTTTCGCACCATGAATTCCTTCAGAATATCATTTTGAATGGTACCGCTGAGCAATTCGGGTTTTACACCCTGCTCTTCTGCTGCCACGATATAAAATGCCATTACCGGAATTACGGCGCCATTCATGGTCATCGATACCGACATTTTGTCGAGTGGAATCTGGTCAAATAGGATCTTCATATCGGCAATCGAATCGATAGCCACCCCTGCTTTACCTACATCGCCTACTACCCTCGGATGGTCTGAGTCGTATCCGCGGTGTGTGGCCAGGTCAAAGGCAATCGAAAGTCCTTTTTGACCTGCGGCAAGGTTTCGCCGATAAAAAGCGTTCGACTCTTCGGCCGTGGAAAAACCGGCATATTGACGTACCGTCCATGGCTGATTGACATACATGGTAGAATATGGCCCCCTCAGAAAGGGCGGAATCCCCGAAGCATAGTCCAGGTGTTCCACTTCACTAAGATCTCCGGAAGTATAGGTGGGCTTCACCTTTATTTTCTCTGCCGATATCCACGATTGCTGTTTGTCGGATTTATGCTTTAAGACAGGCTTACTGTCTTTTATATCATTATATGTAACTTTAGAAAAATCTGGTCTCATCTATTTTTTGATTAATGATGTTCAATTTTTGTTGAAAACCTTGTAAGGTTTGGATCAGGTCTGCCCGCATGTGGACAAATTCGTCTACTCCGGCTTCATTCAGCGTTTCCAATAGCTCTGTCGGATATCCGGCCACTACCAGAATACCGTCTTTTTTAGAATTTCTGAATTTTTGAGCGAATTCAATGCCCAGGGTGGCGTAGTCGTCATCTGAGCCACATATCACTGTGATTTCTGCGTTTTGCTCAAGAGCCGTTTTAATGGCTTCGTCATTGCTATTGGTAATGATGCCATCTGCAATCTCAAATCCACCGCAACCAATAAATCCACCACTAAATTGTGCCCTGGCAGTACGCATCGTTGGGTTGTTGCCAATTAGAGCAAGATAGGCCTTCGGCCTGCGGGCGCTGGTTTTAGCGTAGCCATCTGTAGCCAGTCGCATGCTTTCGAACTGAATGGCACCATTTTCTGGTTTCAGCACTTCTATTTCAGCTTCTACAGGCTTGCCATGGCTTATCTTTTTCGGATCGAGTTGTTCTTTGGTATTCGGATACTGGTTGGTGCCAACAAATATCTCGCGGCGCTGAGCAGCCAGGGCCAATCGCTTGTCACGGGTTTCCTTTATTCTGGATTGGATTTTTCCGGCTTTGAAACTGGCAAGGAAACCACCTTCCTGTTCTACTTCGGTAAATAGAGCCCAGGATTTTTTCACCATTTCATTGGTAATGTTTTCGATATAGTACGAACCAGCAGCAGGATCAACAACGCGATCAAAATAAGACTCTTCCTTGAGCATGTTGGAAACATTGCGCGATATCCGTTTAGATTGGGCGCTGGGTATGGCAAAATTTTCATCGTATGGCGCTATGGTCAGGGCATTGCAGCCACCAATCACCGCAGACATGGCCTCGGTGGTATTCCTCAGCATATTTACGTAGGGATCATAGACCGTCTTAGTCCACATCGAAGATGTACTGTGAATCTGCAGGTCTCCCGGATCAAAATCCTTGAGGCCGTAAGCCTCTGCCACTTTGTAAAACAAAATCCTTAGGGCTCTGAGTTTGGCGATTTCAAGGAAATAATCGGTGCCCACTGCCATGCAAAATTCCAGGTTGCGAATGGCTTGCTCGGGGCTAATGCCCAGTTCGCCAAGTTTATCAATATACTCCACAGCTACATTGAGCGCAAAGGCCAGCTCCTGAGTCAGGCTCGAACCTGAATTTTGGAACTGAGTACTATTGATGGTGAGTCCGCGAAACCGCGCAGCGGTGTCGGTGATTTCGATGATCTCTTTGAGCACCACAAAACCGTCGGCAGCCATTTTTCCTTGCAGGCACAAGTTTTTGATCGGATCGTAATTGATGCTGCCAAAAAGTTCGCTTGTTTCGATATGGTTGCCACTCTCATAGGTAAAATATCCCTTGATCAATTTTGCGGCATCACGGTCGGCAATGAAAGATACCGAACAATGAAGTGGCAAAATATTGTTGAGCAACTTCTTGATGTCTATATTTTCTTTGCCGGTGAGGTCGAACACCAGCCCATCTGCACCGCTATTGAGAGCATGAATGGCTGCTTTGTTGGCCTGTTCAGCGTCGGTCACCACTATTTTTTCGCGGTTTACCCAATAATGAGGGCCTTGTGAGCCATCTTCCATATTGAGGGTGCTACTCTCAAATTTTTGGAGGTAGCTGAGCGCTGTCATATCTTCACTTGCGTAATATGGCTGAAGGTCGAAGCCTTCCAATGTCCTCCAAATCAATTTTTTATCAAAATCGGCTCCTTTCAGGTCAGCTATGGCTTTTTCTTTCCATTGATCTTTGGATACTTTGGGGAATTCTGTGAATAAACTTTCTGAAGATTTTACTTCTTTCATGAGGGTGATTAATTCAATAAATGATTAAATTAAACTTTTTGCAGCAAAGTTAAGGGCAAAAGTCCTTATCTCTGGTTTATTGCTGCAAAATTAGCGTTTTGATGGGCGAAAACTGAATGATGCTAATCATTGGAAAATATGATTTATATCAGATAAAAATCCATCGGAATATTTTTTCTGGGATGGATTGAAATATTGCCTTACCCGGAGGGACGATATTTTATGAATTATATTTTTTAAAGATTATTCTACGCAAATGGCACATTGGGAACGGCATTTAACAAAATTTAAAAGTCAAGTAGCACTGGCTATTTTTTGTTAGGTAATTTTTGTCCAAATTTGTTTCCTTTTTGCGTAAGAAAGCGCATATACAATCCGGTTTTTTAACTAATGCAGAGCGACCATAACACAGCATGGAGTAGTTGTCTTTTAAAGATCAAAGACGATATTGGCGACCAGGGCTTTGAGACCTGGTTCAAGCCCATCAAGCCTATCAAATTGGAGAATAAGGTATTGACCATACAGGTTCCTAGTCAGTTTTTTTACGAATATCTGGAAGAACATTATGTGCATTTGCTGCGAGGGGTCATTGATCATCAGCTGGGCAGAGATTTCAGACTCGAATACTCAGTGGTGGTCGATACCGGCGATGCCGCCAACAAGCCCTTCACCATCAACCTGCCCAATAATCCCGGCCGCACATCCGGAAACGGATATGGCAATAAACAAGATGTAAGACGAGACCTGAGTTCCTTCGAACTATTTGGATACGATTTCAGGCTAAACCCGGCATATACCTTTGACAACTTTATCGAAGGCGACTGCAACAGGCTGGCCCGCTCGGCAGGATATGCCATTGCCCAACGTCCCGGAGTCACCTCATTCAACCCGCTTTTTCTCCATGGTGGCGTAGGCCTGGGTAAGACCCACCTTGTGCAGGCTATCGGAAATGCCATTGCCAATGGTGCAGACCGAAAAACAGTGCATTACGTTTCTTCTGAAAAGTTTGCCAACCAGTTTTACGATGCTATCAAAAACAACCGGATACAGGAATTTTCTGCTTTTTACCTCAAAGTGGATGTGCTTATCATAGACGATGTTCAGTTTTTTGAAGGCAAAGAAAAAACCCAGGAGATATTTTTTCATATCTTCAATCACCTGCATCAGTCCGGCAACCAGATTATCATGACCAGTGATCGTGCCCCCAAAGACCTCAACGGCCTTATGGAGCGCCTGGTGAGCCGGTTCAAATGGGGGCTTACGGCTGATTTGCTACAGCCCGACTACGAAACGCGCATTGCCATTATCAATAGGAAAATGCAAGCCGACGGCATCAACATCCCGGCCAACGTAATCGAATATCTGGCCTATAGCGTAGACACCAACATAAGGGAACTTGAAGGGGTGATCATTTCGCTGATCGCGAATGCTTCGCTGGTAAAAAAGGAAATAGACTTGGAACTCGCCAAACAAACCCTAAAAAGCATTGTGCACGATATCGACTCTGAGGTGGGCGTAGATTATATCCAAAAGACCGTATCTGAATTTTTTAAGGTTTCGATAGACCAGCTCAAAGATAAAACCCGCAAAAAAGAAATCGTAATGGCGCGTCAACTGGCTATGTATTTTGCAAAGGAGTACACCAGCTTGTCGCTCAAGGCGATTGGCTATCATTTTGGAGGGCGCGACCATAGCACGGTAATTCATGCCATACAGACTGTCAACGATATGTACGACACCGATGCCTCCTATAAAAAGGCCACCGATGATTTACGTAAAAACTAAAGCTGAAGTCTGTTTGATCTGGGTAGAAAGCACAATTTGCTTGAGGCCGCACACCGTAACCTGATACCTCACTATACAGGTATAGTTTTATAATCCAGTTTAGAGCCTGCTGCTGGCAAATGCGTATAAAAGTCGCCTACTTATTTCTAAGGTCTAGAAATAGTATCTATAGTATTCTACCCTGCCCTGTTTGTTAACGCCTTCCAGATAAACACGCCCTTTTATTTTGGTGAGAATGTCGGTAAGGGTTTCCGGATCGTCTATGGCCACCTTATTGATGTAGGTAATGATGAAACCTTCCGACAAATCCATTTGGCTGATCAGGCCATTTCTTACTTTCAATACCCGCACGCCATGGTCTATGTTCAATAGGCTTCTTTCTACTTTCGACACTTTTTCCAGGTCGGCGCCCAGGGTACGCGAGGTATATATTTCGCGTTTTAATCTTTCGGTGGTTCCTTCGCGGTTGGTGAGGGTAATCGTATTTTGATATATTTTTTGGTTGCGCTTATAGGTCACATTTATCTGGTCACCTGGCGAATGATAGCTCAATACTTCCTCAAACTGGCTTCTGCTGTCTATTGGTTCATTGTCTATTTTTAATACGATATCACCTTTTTGAAGGCCGACTTTGCCAGCCGCCCCATCATTTTGCACATAGCTCAGCACTACTCCTGAGTAGTCGTCAGTTTCTAGTTTAGTAGCTATATTGCTGTCAATATCCATTGCTTCGGCACCAAAGAAAGCTTTTTGCACTTCGCCGTATCTGATCAGGTCATCAACAACTTTTTTTACGATGTCTGAAGGAACAGCAAAACCATAACCGGCATAAGAACCGGTGCGGGACAAAATGGCAGTATTTATGCCAATTAGTTCGCCATCGAGGTTGACCAAGGCACCGCCACTATTGCCGGGGTTGATGGCCGCATCTGTTTGTATAAATGATTCGATAGGAAAATCGATTTCATAATGTTGAGTTCTCTGCCTTTGGCGCTGACTATGCCCGCGGTTACGGTTGAATTCAGGTTGAATGGATTACCAACCGCTAGTACCCATTCACCCACCTCCACATTTTTCGAACGCGCGATTTTGATGGCGGGAATCCCTGAGGTTTCCACCTTGAGCACGGCCAGGTCTGTAGATGGATCAGCTCCGACCAGTGTGGCTTCATATGCTTTTTTTCCAATGATCACCTCTATGTTAGTGGCCTCATTGATTACATGATTGTTGGTGATGATGTATCCATCGTGAGTGTAAATCACTCCTGATCCACTACTAATGGACTGTTGCACAGCTCCATCGCCAAAAAACCACTCCATCCAGGAGCTACCATACCTGTTTTGCGACATGGTTTTAACATACACTACGCTTTTGGTAGATGCCTTTGAAGCCAGAATAAAATCTGCCGGGCGCAACAGATCTGCGTTTGTTTTTTGCGTATCCTGCGTCTGTCCCGGAGCATATGAACTTTTGTGCTTTTGTTCAGGAATACCGACAGTGTTGTGGTGATTGCCCGAAAGAGAAATGGTATATGGCTCGTCTGATGGGGCACTGAACCCGTGGAGGACTTGCTGATAAAACCAAGACCCACCAACACCTGATGCAAAACCGATGAAGATTATCAAAACTATCTTTTTCATATCCAAAACTTTTGTCATTCACTATGGCAGCAAGCTGTTTTTCAAAAACTATGCAAAAGTCGGGAATATGCGGGAATAAAATCCCACGGACATAATAGATTAAATTTCTACATTTGTGACGTATGGGTATCAGATCATTTTTAAGCAAACCTTTGGCAGCGGTAGTGGCCGCGCAGCAAAGATCGTGGGCATCCAGGCCGGGAGAATCTCAACAAAAAGTTTTTGAATCTATCATTGCCAAGGCTAGCATTACGCGATTTGGTTCAGATCATGATTTTGAAGGAATCAAGACTCATCACGAATTTATCAACCGCGTACCCATCCGCGATTATGAAGCGTTGTCGCCTTATATCAAAATGATACTGGATGGTAAAGAAAATGTATTGTGGCCAGGCAAGCCTGTTTATTTTGCCAAAACATCAGGCACGACCTCAGGCACCAAATACATCCCCATCACCAAGGATTCCATCCCCAATCATATCAATAGCGCACGCAATGCTATTCTGAGTTATATCCATGAAACAGGCAAAGCACAATTTATTGACGGCAAGCTTATTTTTTTATCTGGCAGTCCTATCCTCGATCGCAAGGCTGGGATTTATACCGGAAGGCTCTCTGGCATTGTCAACCACCATGTGCCCGGCTATCTGCGTACCAATCAAAAGCCAAGCTATGAAACCAACTGCATTGAAGATTGGGAACAAAAACTCGAAAAAATCATTGACGAAACCATAGATCAGAATATGTCCCTCATATCCGGCATTCCTCCATGGGTGCAAATGTATTTTGACAGAATCATGGAGCGGACAGGCAAAAAGATCAAAGACGTATTTCCTCACTTTTCGATGTTTATATATGGCGGAGTTAATTTCGAACCCTACCGCGCCAAGTTGGAGGAATCTATCGGTAAAAAAATCGATTCCATAGAGACATATCCTGCTTCCGAGGGTTTTATTGCCTATCAGGATTCACAGCAGGAGGAAGGATTGCTTTTACTGCTCAACTCAGGTATTTTTTTCGAGTTTATACCGGCAGATGAATATTTTAAAGAAAACCCGGCCAGGCTTACGATAGAAGAAGTGGAGACCGGAGTGAATTATGCAGTGATTCTCAACAGCAATGCAGGCCTGTGGGGATATTCGATTGGCGATACGGTGAAATTTGTCAATAAAAATCCATACAGGGTGGTGGTGACCGGACGCATCAAACATTTTATTTCGGCCTTTGGAGAGCATGTCATTGGCGAAGAAGTAGAAAAAGCAATGGCTCATGCTGTTGAACAAATGAAAGCAGTGGAAACCATCGAGTTTACCGTGGCGCCACAAGTGACCCCAGCCGAAGGACTACCGCTGCACGAGTGGTATGTGGAGTTTGCCCGGCCTCCTGCAGATATGGACAGGTTTGAGCTATTTATCGATTTGAAGTTGCAACAACTCAACAGTTATTATATGGATTTGATCACCGGCAAAATCCTCAGGCCTTTAAAAATCATTCCGCTAAGGAAAGACGCGTTCAGGGATTATATGAAATCTAAAGGTAAGCTCGGAGGGCAAAACAAAGTGCCGAGGCTATCCAATGATCGACAAATCGCCGATGAACTTAGAACATATCAATTATAATATTTAATATTGCGGGCTATTTTTACAGCACATTATTCTGAGCCATTCTAAAAAACATATAGCCATACTGGGCAGTACCGGGTCGATAGGCACACAAGCACTGGAAGTGATTGCCAACAATTCGGAGTCTTTTGAAGTAGAGGTTCTTACTGCCCACAGCAACGCAAAGTTGCTCATAGCCCAGGCCATGAAATTTGGGCCCAATGCCGTGGTAATCGGTGATGATGCCCACTATCATGAGGTATTTGAAGCGCTCGACCCAATGGGGATAAAGGTGTATGCGGGAGCGAAAGCCTTAAACTCCATCGTGGAAATGGATGGTATAGAGATGGTACTTACGGCCATGGTGGGCTACGCCGGTCTGCAACCTACCATCAATGCGATACATGCTGGAAAGCAAATTGCCCTGGCCAATAAAGAGACCCTGGTAATTGCCGGCGACCTGATCACCAAAACTGCGAAAGAAAAAGGGGTGAACATTTATCCGGTAGATTCAGAACATTCTGCCATTTTTCAATGTTTGGTTGGGGATTTTCATAATAAAATAGAAAAAATTATCCTGACAGCCTCCGGGGGACCCTTCAGGGGTAAGAAGCGGAATGAGCTGGCAGATGTCACAGTAGCCGAAGCTTTGAAACATCCTAATTGGAACATGGGGGCAAAAATCACCATCGACTCTGCCACCATGATGAACAAGGGATTGGAGGTGATAGAGGCAAAATGGCTTTTTGGACTGGAACATAAGCAAATTGAAGTGGTGGTGCATCCACAATCCATAATACACTCGATGGTACAATTCGAAGATGGTTCGATCAAAGCTCAGATGGGATTGCCCGACATGCGTTTGCCTATTCAGTTTGCCCTGAGCTATCCGGAGCGTTTGAAAAATGATTTTACCAGGTTCCATTTTATGGATTATCCGTCACTTACGTTCGAACAGCCCGATTTGCTCACCTTCAGGAACCTCTCCCTGGCCTATGCTGCTTTGGGTAGTGGTGGCAATATGCCCTGCATACTCAATGCTGCCAACGAAATAGCCGTTGAGGCTTTTTTGCAATCGCGTATTGGGTTTCTCGATATGCCGGAGGTGATTGAAAGCTGCATGGGAGCCATTGGTCATGTGTCGAATCCGACGCTTGACGATTATGTGGAAACAGATAAAGAAACAAGAATAAAAGCAAAAGAAATTATTGATTCATGGAAGGTACATTAGATATATTGGTAATGGTAGGTCAATTGATATTGGCGCTATCTATCCTGGTGGGCGTGCACGAAGGGGGACATATGGTCGCCGCGAAATTATTCGGAATGAAAGTGGAGCAATTTTCAATTGGTTTTCCGCCCAAGGTGTTTGGATTTAAACATGGTGAGACAGAGTATTCCATTGGAGCCATTCCGCTTGGAGGATTTGTGAAAATATCAGGAATGATCGATGAATCGCTCGACACCAAGACCATGCAGGAGGAACCCAAGCCATGGGAATTCCGGTCAAAGCCTGCCTGGCAGCGTCTCATCGTAATGCTCGGGGGCATCATCGTGAATGTGATTACAGGCATTGTCATATTCATCTTTCTTACGTATAGCCTTGGCGAGTTGTACTATTCCATCTCGGAGGTAAACAAACTGGGCATATTGCCCGGAAAAATCGGACAAGAACTCGGATTTGAAAAAGGAGACAAGATTATAGCCATCAATGGACAATCATTTGAAAAATTTAATGATATAAAAGACCCCAACAGATTGTTGGAAAGCAATAGCTACTATACCGTATTGAGAAATGGCGAAGAAGTGGATATCCCTATTCCATCCAATTTTATTGAAGTTTTCTCTGATGACACTGCTGATGACTTGTTCGTAGAACCAATTTATCAGTTTATGGTCGGGCCGCTTTCGGCCGGCAAGGGTGCCGAAAAAGCCGGACTGAAGCCACAAGACAGAATTGCGGCAATCGATGGCAAGCCGATTGAATATTATCATGAATTTAAGGCAGAATTGGGAAAACACGCAGGAGGACAAGTGGCATTGGACATCGAAAGGCCTACCAACAAAGAGATGACGCAGTTTGCAGATACTACCATTCAGGTAGAAGTGGGTCAGGACAGCATCATCGGTTTTGGGGTAATTAATTTGCTTGAGCCCACACGGGTTAAATACAGTTTTTTAGAGGCCATTCCTAAGGGAACCGAAAGGGCCTTCAGCGTGGTATGGGTCAATATCAAGGCTTTTGGCAAGATGTTCCAGGGGCATCTCTCTCCGACCAAGTCGCTTAGGGGACCGCTCGGTATCATGAAGACTTTTGGTGTCACATGGGACTGGGTACGCTTTTGGACCCTAACCGGATTAATTTCAATGGTACTCGCCTTTATGAACCTGCTACCAATACCGGCACTCGATGGCGGTCACGTGGTCTTTTTGATGTATGAGATCGTATCTGGCAGAAAACCTTCAGACAAATTCCTTGAAAATGCCCAGAAAGTAGGTATGGTGATTTTATTGGGCTTAATGGTATTTGTGTTCTTCAACGACATCGTTCAGGAGTTTTTTTAGTAGTAAGAGCGGGGGAGCGGTGGTGGTTGGTTGTTCGTTGTTTGGTGTTAGTTTACGAACCATCAATCATCAACCATCAACTATCCAACATGTATGTACCTTGTAGCCTGTAGCCATCATCAGCGTCCCTTGCAGGCGACGCTGATGGGGAGTAGTGGTGGTTTGTGGTTTGTTGTTCGTTGTTTGTTGTTCGTTGTTTGGTGTTTGTTTACTACCATCAACCTTCCCAGCCTGTAGCTTGCATCCTGTAGCTTAGAGCTTGCGGCTGCAAATAACCATTACCACTCGTCTTCCTCTTCCTGCCTAATTTCTCGTTGCATTTTTTTGAGTTCTTCCATCGACGGTCGGTAAAGTTCGAACTCTACCCGGCGGTTGAGCGCTTTGTCCTCTTCGGTATTTTCCTCCACGATAGGCTGAGAACTGCCATAACCATAGGTTTCTATCCTTGCGGCAGATATTCTGCCAAAGTAGGTGATATACTCTTCAATCGCTTTGGCGCGTTCGTCCGAAAGTTTCATATTAAATTCATAGCTGCCATCGGAGTCGGTATGTCCGGCGATTTTTAGCTTAAAATCAGGATTGTCCAATAAAAAGCCGGATAATTTGTCGAGGTCTTTATACATGCTCACCTTCAATTCCGCAGAGCCGTTATCAAATTCAATGGTTTCAAATTTCAATCTGCTCGTTATGGACTCGGTCACCATGTTGAGTTCCATGTCGGCATCGAGAAAAAACAATTCTTCGATTCTGAAAAATTCATCCCCCTGAATGATCAGCAGATATTGTTTGTTGTTGATAAGCTTAAAATTAAATTTTCCTTCTTTGCTCAAATACTGAGGAGCTACTTCTATTCCGGATTCTATATCTATTACCGACACAATCCCCCGCTCAAACGGGTCGCCGGTATCAGCGTCAAGTAGCGAACCGTACAAATTGGTTGTGGCCATAGGCTGAGCTTCCATGGGCAAAGGAAAAGAATACAGATCGAGGTTGTCCAGGTCGTTTTCGATTGAGCGGGCATAGAACAGCATCTTGCTTTGTCGGTCTATGGTAAAATAAAATTCGCTCCCAGCGCCGTTTACCAATGGCCCTATATTGTCTGCTTCCTGCCACAGGCCATCGATATTGTTAGCTTTGTATATGTCAAATTCCCCAAAATTCAGCGGGTAACCATTGGAGCTGAAGTACAACACCTGATGGGTAGTATGGACAAAGGGGCTCACTTCGCTGTTTCGACTATTGATGATGGGGCCCAGATTTTGTGCCGGTAGCCAGTTTCCATTTCGGTTTTTTACCGAAAAATAGATATCAGCCATTCCAAAGCCTCCTATACGGTCCGAAGCAAAATACAGCGTATCGTCGCTGTGGCTAAGGGTGGGGTGCGAATCCCAGGCACGGCCGTTGATGTTTGGCCCCAGGTTAACAGGCCGCCCCCAGGTGCTGTCTTCCCGGAGCAGTGACCTGTACAAATCGCAATTGCCATAGGAATCGGGTGCATCGCAACTGGCAAAGTACAATGTTTTGCCGTCTTTGCTCAGGCAGACCGATCCTTCATTGTACATTGTGTTCAGCTCGCTTATTGGTTTGGCGTATTCCCATTGGTCAAATTCGGTAATGCTATAATAAATATCTTCGTTTTGCGAGGTTCCGAGGCCTTTCGACACCACGTTTCGTTTAGAGGTAAACACCAGCGTTTTATCGTCCAGAGCCAGAGATGGCCCATAGTCGGAATATTCGGAATTGATGAAATGACCCATATTTATTTGCCAACCTCGCGGAGGAGCCAGTGTGTCTATATTTCTGCGGTAATCCACCAATTCATAGTAGTAGTCGATGGGCACATATTTTTCGAGTTCTTCGTTGCTTATAGAATCGTAGTAAATCTCGAGGCGTTCCAGTTCCAGATCGTCGCGGCTGTGCTTCAACACCAACTTGTACAATTTTTTGGCGTCGTCCATATTTCCATACAGTTCGGTAAGTTTGGCATAGCGCCAAATAAGGTATGTGTCTTTGTAGAAATTTTGAATGCCAAAATTGGCTATGTAGTTGCCCAGACTGGCGTACAAGCTTTGCCAATTTTTTGCATTTTCTTGTTCTTCGATTTCCTGCAAGGCCTTTTCATTATAATAAAAAGGGATTTTATTGATGTTTCTAAATTCAAAAATCTCCCTGGTGGAGCTGACTTCGAATTGCTCTTGCCGGTTTTTTTTGTTGCTTTTGGTTTTCTTTTCCCTTTTTTGGCAAACCCCCTGGGTACTTATCAATAGGGCCATACTTAAAGTACATAAATATAGTCTGCTTGGAGTCATCAGGGAAAATAAAAAAATTAGGGTTCGGGAATTTATGCGCTAAATATGTCATAAATTTATTTTTTAACCAAATGCCGAAATGCAGTATGGGTTTTTGGCATAGGTATTGAAACTCTAATGGTTTTTTAAATTATTACGTATAAACGTGCCAATATGGCAGGGAAGGGTAGCATATGAGCAGAAATAAAAAGGAAGTAATCACATCACTCACATTTTCCAGTTTTAATGAAGAAGATTCCGGTGAATTAATACAATTGATTGCTCCCGAAGATGAAGAAGGATTAATAGGTGAGCCATTGCCAGACATACTTCCGATACTCCCCATAAGAAATACAGTGCTTTTCCCTGGTGTGGTCATACCCATCACCGTGGGCAGGCAACGATCAATCAGGCTGGTAAAAAATGCGTACCGTGGCGAGCGTATCATTGGCGTGGTAGCCCAAAAAAATAACAAAAAAGAAGAGCCCGGTTTTGAGGACCTCTACGGCATGGGCACCGTGGCCCGGATTATAAAAATGCTCGTATTGCCAGATGGCAACACCACCATCATCATTCAGGGCAAGCAGCGTTTCGATATTTTGGAAATGATAAAGGAAGAGCCGTTTATGACTGCTAAAGTCAAATATCTCGACGATTCCTTTCCCACCCAAAACAAAAAAGAGACCAAGGCCATCATCCAGTCTATTAAGGACTCAGCAAATAAAATTTTAAAGCTAAATCCGGAAATTCCGCAGGAAGCACAGATCGCTATAGACAATATAGACAGCCCAAGTTTTCTTACTCATTTTCTCTCCTCAAATCTCAGCGCCGATGTAGAAGTGAAGCAGAAGTTATTGGAAATAAATAACGGTGCCAAGCGGGCTACCCTACTGCTTGAATACATGATGAAGGACATACAGATGCTGGAATTGAAGCAGGAAATCCAGAACAAAGTCCATACTGATATCGATCAGCAGCAAAGGGATTACTTTCTCCGTCAGCAAATCAAGATTTTGCAAGATGAACTGGGCAATGAGGGGCCAGACCACGAGTTGAATCTCCTCAGGGAAAAGGCAAGAAAGAAAAAATGGGAACCTGAGGTAAGAGCGCATTTTGAAAAGGAATGTGATAAAATAATGCGCATGAACCCGGCTGCCGCGGAGTATCCGGTCGCCATGAACTATGTAGAGTTTTTGATCGATTTGCCCTGGAATGATTTTACCAAAGACAATTTCGATTTGAAAAGAGCGCAGAAAATCCTGGACAGAGATCACTTTGGCCTGGAAGAAATCAAAGATCGGATCATTGAGTTTTTGGCGGTACGCAAATTAAAAAATGATCTGAAGGGGCCAATTCTTTGCCTCTACGGCCCTCCCGGTGTGGGCAAAACCAGCCTGGGCAAATCTATCGCCAAGGCGCTCAACCGCAAGTACGTACGGATGTCTCTGGGAGGTGTACACGATGAAGCAGAAATCAGAGGCCACCGCAAAACGTATGTAGGTGCCATGCCAGGCAAAATAATACAGCACATCAAAAAAGTGAAATCAGCCAATCCGGTATTTGTGTTGGATGAAATCGACAAGGTAAGTTCTGACTTCAGAGGAGATCCATCGTCTGCACTTTTAGAAGTGCTCGACCCTGAGCAAAACAATGCTTTTAGCGACAACTACCTGGAACTTGACTATGACCTGTCAAATGTCTTGTTTGTGGCTACCGCCAATACCCTGGACACCATACAGCCCGCTTTGCGCGACCGGATGGAAATCATCGAATTGACGGGATACACTTTGGAAGAAAAAGTACAAATAGCAAAGAAACACCTGGTGCCAAAGCAAAGGGAGGAACATGGTGTGAAGGCAAGCGATGTTACCATCACCAACGAAGCGATGGTGAAAATTATCGAAAACTATACCCGTGAATCCGGCGTGCGGAGCCTGGAAAGACTGGTGGGCAAGGTCATCAGATATGTGGCCAAGTCTGTAGCCATGAACGACAGCTATCAGAAGAGAATAAATCCGGAAAAAGTCCGTGAAATACTGGGCGCAGAGCGATTTGACAAAGAGCTTTATGAAGACAACCACACCTCAGGAGTGGTGACCGGATTGGCCTGGACTCAGGTCGGTGGAGAAATTCTATTTATAGAGTCAAGCCTCAACAGGGGCAAGGGAAAGCTTACACTGTCGGGCCAGCTTGGCGATGTGATGAAAGAATCTGCCATGGCGGCGCTATCATATCTGAAGTCAAACGCCGACAAATTGGGAATCGACTACCGTATTTTCGAAAATTACGACTTACACATTCATGTGCCGGCCGGGCAGTGCCAAAAGATGGGCGTCGGCAGGAGTGACCATGTTCACTTCTCTGGCGTCTGTTTATACCC
>JAAUQL010000023.1 GCA_012033595.1 Cyclobacteriaceae bacterium
GCGCTGTAGGACTAGCTGGTATATCGAGGGCCGGCCTGTCGTACTTTTTTAGCAAGGCTATATCTACTGGTATTTTTTGTTCGTTCCCATGCTTGTTTGTTTAATTTTCATCTTCTATCTCGTAAATACTCAGGATCATCGCAATTTGCTGTTTGTATAGCTCCGGGTCGTGTGCCACTTTTTTGAGCGACTTTACATGCTGCCTTACCACTTTATTAATGATGCTTTCGGTGAGGTGGTCTATCTCTGCCACATAGCCGTTTTGAGGAAGTTTAGCTTTTAATCTGTCCATCTCATTGAGCCGTAAGGTGTCCAGTTTGTTTTTGAGCCTGCCTACTATGCTGGTCATCGAGTTCATCGACACCCATTTTTGAAATTCATCTACATATTCATGGATGATTTTCATTGATTTGGGTATTTCTTTTTTGCGCTTTTCCATATTGGCTTTTACGATCTCCTGCAGATCATCGAGATTGTAAAGGAACATGGCATCGATAGTATTAATTTCGGGATCAATATCTCTTGGTATGGCCAGGTCTATCAGAAATATGGGGCGATGATTTCGTTTTTTCGAAATGGGGTAGATCATGTCGGCAGTCACTACATAGGCCTCGCTAGAAGTGGCAGAGATTACAATATCAGACTCTGCGAGGGCGAGCGGGAGTTCATCGAGCCTATAGGCTTTTCCGTCAAACTTGTCGGCGAGGTCTTTGGCACGCTCAAATGTTCTGTTGGCTACATTTATATTTTTTACTCCATTTTCCTGGAAATGGAAAGCCGCGAGTTCGGCCGTTTTGCCTGCACCTATCATAAGCACATTTTTGGAGCTGAGGTCACTGAATATCTTCCTGGCCAGCTCTACCCCGGCAAAGCTAACGGACACCGTACCATCGGAAAGGAAGGTTTCGTTGTGAACTTTTTTCTTGGCCTGCATGGCAAAGTTGAATAGCTTGTTGATGAGCGCATCGGTGCCATTGAGATCGTGTGTAAGGTCGTAGCTTTCCTTCACCTGACCGGTGATCTGTTGCTCACCGATAATGAGGGAATCGAGTCCTGCCAATACTTTGAAAAAATGCTCAACCACTTCGCGGTCGCGCAGTTCGTAGGTAATATCCATATCGGTGTAGGCATGGCATTGCTTAAGTTCATTGAGCCACAAGCGCAGCTTTTCAGTAGTTTTGTCCAGGCGATCGTCGCTCAGGTATATTTCTGTCCTGTTGCAGGTAGAAAGTATCAAACAACCATTGGAATGATGATCTTCTACGATGTGCCTGATGGCCATTTTTTGCTCATCTACACTAAGCGCCACTTGTTCCCTTATTTCTACGGGTGCTGTTCTATGCGAAATACCAATTAATCCCAATGGAATTTGGTCACTCATGTTTCCAATTTTTATTTAATTGAACTTATGGAAGGATTCGGACAAATAGATAACTATGCCCCCTCCAATAATTAAAACAATAAAACCATATAGGGAGAGGTAGGCCATTTTTTCACCTCTCCATTTTTTAATTTTGGTCACCACATACCCGGCCACGTAGAGCAACCATACGATATCTGATAGAATCACCTTAATGTCTTTGGGCCAAAACTCACCAATCTGATCGTTGATATAAGCCAGGTAGTGGCCCAGCAAAATGCCAATACCCAGCAGTATGATTCCCGTAATCACCGAGCGCATTCCCATCTTTTCCAGGTAGGTGAGCGCAGGAAGTTGCAAAAACATATTGCCCAGCCTGCGTTTTTTAAGATTGTTATTCTGAATAATGTACATCAGCGAATAGATGGCTGCCAGCGAAAGTGCCGTATAGCCCATAATAGACAATGACGCATGGATTGCAAAGGTTTTGTTGGCCAGCAACTCGTTGGTCTCCGGTTCCCAACTCATATTTACAATGGAAAAAAGCTCCATTACCAACGCAAAAAATAAGATAAATAGCCCGGCACCTCGGTTTTCCAATCCCAATTCACTGATCATATATACCAGCAAAATAGAAAAAGCGATGAAAGAGTAGGCATCGTGCGTGGTAGAAAGCGGCATGGTGTGCAGGGCAATGTTGCGCGTTACGATTTCTAAAAGGTGGCAGATGACCAGCACCAACAGTATGGGCGTGGTCTTGCTGACGAGGGTTTTATTCTTTTCGGAAAAAATAAGGTAGTAGATGTAGATCACCACCAGGTAAAGCACGGGCAGCGAGTAACTTATAAGTTGACTAAATATTTTCATATACCGGTCATTGAAAAATTAATTGTCATGCGGTTTGGTTTCACCATGTATAGTCAGTGCTTTCTAAGGGATGGTGTCCTTTCCAATCCCCATCTTTGTATTCCTTCCACCAGATTAGGTATTTTTCACGAGCAGCGAGCACATCGGTATCTGTTGCTGATGAAATCCCGGAAGGTGGTAAGTTTGCCGGCCTAAGATACGGAACCAGGCTGCCATAGCCACTGCCATTTCGCACACCTTCCACACACCAAAGCAAATATTCGCCGAGATAGAGATAATCGCGGTTTGGCGGAAAAGGAGGCATTGAAGCCAGAGGGTTGCTGGGAAAAACCTTGATATGCGTGGTATCCCGTGCATACTCGATCAATTCAGCAATGTGATCTTCATTAAATTCCGGCATTTTTAACCATAAATCTTGCCCTTCATCCCCTTTTTCATAGTTGCTGTAGGTACCCCGTTTGAGTTGTTCCACAAACGCTCCCACATTGGGACGGCTTGGGTCGAAATCATCTTCTGAGCAGCCAACGCATAATAGCACCGTAAAAACCAGCAATGCAGATTTTCTTACTATGGCCATCGATCGTTGAACAGTTACTTTCATGTCCACAAATTTTTTTGATGTACAGTTTGAAATACAAATTTAAGACTTCTTTGGCTTGCAAGTGTAAAATAGACAATTATAAGCGCGGCCTTTCAAAGTTTTAAATAGCCTTTTGGCTCGCTGGTGGTTCGGAAGCTGGCACAAAGGATGTGAAAAAATGATAAAAAGCAAATGATTTAGATCATACCCGTATGCAATGACAAGCTTTACGTGGTACATCAGAGTCATGCAATAGGTTTTTTTTGATTTGGGGCAAGGTAGTGACTATGGGAATACCGGCTAACGTATAGTATAACAAATGAAATGCCCAGGGATTATGATTGCGCAAGCCTTCCGGATTATTTCCATACCTACGTATGGCCTGGCTGCCCAGGGGATAGCCACGCGCTGCACATTTATCACATAGCAATCTATGCCGGTTGCAACTTTTTAAAAAACCATCAGCAAACCATGCCATCGTAGTAGCCTGGCTGTGCCCATACCAAATTGGCCTCATGCCCAAGATGGGCGAGTCGTTGTTCGAGTTCCTGCCGGTTGAACCGGGCTTGCAGGCCTTGGCCGTAGCGCTTGGCTATGTCTATATTTTGCACCAAGGGCTCCATTCCCGTCTGGCTTACCAGGTTTACTGCCACGCCCGGCAAGTCCCAGTTGTACTTCAGCAATTCTTCAGGTTTTGCAATTCCTTTGTCCACAATGTTCCTCATTATTTTCATCGAAATTACCCCCAAATTTTTTTGACGGGCAGCCGGCAGGGCAGTCTGCACAAAATCACCATATTGAGTGGCGTTCATGGCCAGCAGGGTCACGTCGAAGTCAAGGTTTTCGATGAGTTGTTTCGATCGTTCGGCACTGTCCATACTGGAAAAACCGATAAAACGCACCATTTTTTGAGCTTTTCAGTTCGGTGATCAGTTTATACACCCCACTTTCGATTTGGTTTAGCTCGTCTTCCGGTTTTATGTCATGAATGAGCAACACATCCACATGATCTGTCTGGAGTCTTTGCAAGCTCCTCTCAAATTCTGCCCTGGCTTTTTCCGGGTCTCTCTGATGGATTTTGGTCAATAGCATGATGTCTTTTCTTATTTCCGGTATCACCGTCCCCAATCTTTGTTCACTGGATATTTTTTCATTGTCGCCATAGGTGGAGGCGGTGTCAAAATAATTGATTCCTGACTGGTAAGCATGTGCTAAATGGGGTTGCCATTCGCCGTCAGGCATTTTCATAAATTGTGACCCGCAGCCATAGCCCAGTATGGAGATGCGCTCACCGGTCTTGCCCAGTGTGCGCATGGGCATGCCGTTTTTTCCGGTGGTAGTTGGGGCCGTGGCACAATAGCTAAATAAATTGGCCGCTGAGATGGCCGCAACAGCAGTAGAAGATGACTTGATGAATTTTCGTCTTGAAAGGGGCTTTTCCATGATGGTACAGGCTAATAATTTGGAATGAAGTACGCGATTTTCGGGGCAAATTCCAATGTGCTGTGGTAATAAACGTTAGAAGCCGCACCAGACCTATTGCGCACAAATATTAATCTATGGAGCCATCTTTTTACCTATATTTGAATTTGAATGCCCATGCAACGTGTCTTAGGCCCATAGGCCGGGAAATAAAGGCGTGGTAAAAGCAGAAATCAGAGTTTAGCTCTATTTTCGTCGCAATGTATTATTGTAGTGGAGGATAAGGACCAATGCCTAATTTCTTTTTGAAAAGACGATTACTCATATTGCCATTCTTGTTGTATGCCATCAGTTTGCCAGCTCAGATTGATGACAAAACACTCACCTACGACCAATCTATACAGATTGTCAGCAATTTGTCTGATGTCAGCTATCAGCGCATGGAAAAAAAATCGGTGGCACAGTTGCTCGAGCGCCATGTCGGTGGTTTTCGCTTTCATTTGCTTTGGGATCATGAAGGGTCGCAACTATACTACAAGATGCCTAATGGACAGTTGAAGGATTTTAATCCTGTAATCGACGAGATAAGCATATATCTGAAAGAAAATCCGGAGCGCATCCTTACACTATTCTTAGACCTCGATCTGCCTATCGATACGCTGCAAAAAGTTTTTGTTGAAAGAGACCTCCTCAAATATTTTCATAAACAATTGCCCAACAGAGACTGGCCGACCCTGCATGAGATGGTGCAATCTCAAAAGCGCCTGGTGCTTTTTACCATGGAGTCGATATACAACAAGCCCGACTGGCTGCACAATGTGTGGAACTATGCCGTAGAGCCTTATTTCTCACTCTTCGAAGCGCCCAATTTTTTGGGAGAGTTTCTGAAAGGTGACCCCAAAAACGATTTGCTCATTATCAACGATTTCAATATTCCGAGCAACCGGGTCGAGAAAAATCCGGTGTATATTATTGACCAAAATACCAACCACTACCTGCTTAGCCACTGCCTGACGATATGGCGCAATACAGGTAAAGTGCCCAATTTCATCTTTCTCGACCAGTATAACGACCGCATGAATTCCGTGGTGACCAGCCTGACCTACTTCAATACCATCAAAGGCAGGGTAACCTTCAACAGGGAGTTGCTGGACTATGTAGTATGGGAAGGTCGCGAAAATTGCCAGACAAGCGGCAAATTTGTTTTTCCCATCGTGCCGGGAGATAAAATTACGCTAAGGCCTAGTGTGCCGGGGTTTAGTTTTACCCCGGAGTCGGTTTTTTTTGATGAGCCCACTACTTCCCTGGTGCAAAATTTCGTGGCCAGCCCGCTCGAAATCTCCGATGGTCTGGTGGCCTATTTCCTTTTGAGCGCGGCGCAGAAGACGAAAGCCTCAATAAAAACCATGGCAAACCTGCCCGTATCGCCTTTGTAAGCGACAAACAGCGGGGCAATGTAGCCCAGTTCTCGGGCAACAGCTATATTGTTTTGCCCAAGGCTCAAAAATTGAGCTTGCGCGATCACGATTTTACCATAAGCGCAAGAATAAAGCTGGCTCCGAATGAAAATACCGACAACTCTATACTGGGTACCACCGTCAGGTCATACCAGGAGGGCATACATTTCACCATCAGGGAGCACAAGCCTTATTTTGGTTTTTTTGCCAACGATGTACAGGGCAACATAGAATTGGAAGACGGCATTTGGTACCATGTGGTGGCCAGATACAACAAACTCAATGGCGAGCAGGCCATCTTTGTCGATGGCGTATTGGACAACCGGTCGCTGGGACACCCGCCATATCAGGGCAAGGAAGACATCATTATCGGCAATGCGGCATTTGGCTGGAATGCCTTTTCAATGGCGAAATTGATGATCTCGCCATTTGGGATCGGCCACTCGGCGATCAGGAAATTTTTAACCTCGCCATGGAAGTGATGCCCATTAAGCCGCTGAGACACTGGTGGGAAAACCGCATCATTTGGCTTATCGCAGCATTGCTTAGTGCGGTTATCTTATTGTTTATGTTCATAAAAGTGCTAATAAAAAGGCGTGCTGGTACCAAAACGGGGATAAAGACTGAAATATCACCTTCGGCCAAATCTGAGCCCACAGGACAAGCCCGGTGCTTGTCTCAGGACAAGAACCTGATCAAACTCTTCGGCGCTTTTCAGGTGCTCAATAAGGCAGGAGAGGACATCACGCACGAGTTCACCCCCAAAATCAAACAATTGTTCCTGGCGATTTTGTTGCATTCTGCCAAATCAAAAAGCGGCATTACCACCGAAGAACTCACTGAAATAGTATGGCCGGAACAAACCTTTCAAAGTGCAAAAAACAGCCGGGGGGTAAGTATCAGAAAGCTACGGGTGATATTGGAAAGTCTTGATCATATCGAAATATTGTTCCAGCGCGATCGCTGGACTGTATTTCTATCCGAAAATGTGTTTTGCGACTATTTTGAATGTATCCGGATGTTGGAAAATCCTCAGTTCAACAGTATGGATTACTTTTTTCAGCTTTTCCGCCTGGTGGAAGATGGCCAAATAGTGAAAAATGAAAATTACGAATGGATGGATGATATCAAAGGCTATGTGGACTACCGGGTCATCGACATCCTGCTCAAATACATAGGACTGCTAGACCATGTGGAACATGCCGGATTGATATTGAAAATCATAGACCGCATTCATATCTCAGATCCGGTAAACGAAAAGGCATTTGAGCTAAAGGTGAAAATACTGCTCGCTCAAGACAACCACCACTTTGCCCGCTACTGTCACGAAACCTTTTCCAAAAACTTCGAAGATTTCTACGGTCAGGCCTACCAGAAGTCCTTTGAAGAAGTGGCCAGTGCGGTGCGGAGCTAGTTCAAGCTCTTTGGCGACCTGCGCACAGGGGTAGAGGCGATCACCGGGAGGGGTCGTATGATGGCCTGAATTTTTGCCATTTGACCACCACTTCCAAATGCATTTGCTGTATTGCCGGATTTAGGACAATCAGGGCTTTATTCAAAAACGATAGTCTTGTTTTTGAAAACAAATACCCGGTCGTCGAACACAAGCTTGAGGGCATTGGAAAGTACGATTTTTTCCACGTCACGTCCCGAGCGTGCCATCATAGAGGCATCGTGCTTGTGGTTGGTGTGGATCACATCCTGGATGATGATGGGACCCTCGTCGAGGTTGTCGTTAACGAAATGCGCGGTGGCACCAATCAATTTTACCCCGCGGCTATAGGCCTGTACATAAGGTTTGGCTCCGATAAAGGCGGGAAGAAATGAATGGTGAATATTTATGATCCGGTTTTTGAAATGATTGGTAAAGCCGGCAGTGAGAATGCGCATATATTTGGCCAGTACGAGGAATTCGGGATTGTATTGATCTACGATGCCCAGTATTTTTTGCTCGTGTTCATCACGGGCAAGCCCTTCGGCAGAAACATGGTAAAAAGGCAAACCGAATTTTTCGCAAAGTTCTTGCAGATGATTGTGATTGCTGACCACCGCCATAATGTTGGCTTTGAGTTCGCCAAAGTGGTGCCTCACCACCAGGTCTCCTATGCAGTGGTATTCTTTGGTGGCAAATATGATGATGTTTTTCTTCCGCTTTTCATGGAGCTGGATCTGTGCGCTATCGGGCAAAAAAGCGCAAAGCTTGTTGTAAACCTCAGAGCGCTCGGCATCTCCCACAACCTCCGATCGCATAAAAAAATGATTGTTAACGTGATCAACAAATTCTTCGTTTTCGATGATGTTGAGCCCAAAGGAAAAAAGAATTCCTGAAATTTCGTGGACAAGTCCTTTTTGGTCAGGGCAATCTATTTTGAGAATGTACTGCATAAAAAATAGGCTTATGGCCGCCGAAATTAGTTTTTATAAATCAAATTTCTGTCAAAATGACCTCCTTTTTCTATGGCTTTGGAGATTTTATCTACCACAGCTCTCAGTTCCTGCGAGGATTTTTGCATATGAAAAATCAATGGTTCGGCATCGTTTGGCTTGCTGGTGGCCATCAGGTTTACCAGGCCAAGAATGCTGCACATCGGTCCGCGAAGCAGGTGGGCATTGATGTAGGCGTACTCCGAGAGTTGCTTGTTTTGTGCTTCGAGGTATTGCGTTCTTTCCTTTACTCTGTTTTCAAGATTCTGGTTTATATTCCTTATTTCTTCGTTGCTTTGTTTCAGTTCTTCATTGATGTGTTCTATCTCCTGCCGTTGCCTCACCAGCAGGTGGTTTTGTTTTTCGATTTTCCAAATGTTCTCCTGAAGGTCTATGTTCAGCATCTCTATTTCCATCTGCTGATTTTTGATTTGGCTGATGTCCTGAGCCACGATCATGATCTTAATGGGTCTGGCATTTGCGCCTAAAATGGGGAAGAAATTTTGTTTGAGCCAGTACTCCGCTTCTCCCCGTTGTAGGTGCACATCGTGGCTCAGATTGTGTCCGTCCAATAGCTGCTTCCAGAGGGTTTCGAAATCGAGGTTTTTGCCAAAGGACATGCCGGTTATGTTGCTTAGTTCATTGAAGGTTTTTCCGATAATGTCTTCATTGCCTAATTGCAAAAACTTGGCAGCTTCAGGACTCATTTTCAAAATTTTTCCATTCAGATCGAGCTCGCCCACCAGCAGTTGAGTGCCGTAGATCGAGTCAAGAATGCTTCGGTTTTCGGCCTCACGCCGTGCAAGGTTGTGTTGGGTATTGGTCAGCTTGTCCACCAGTTCGTTCAATTCCTGTTGCACCAGCAGCAGTTCGCGATTTTTTATTTCTATAAATTCTCGTTGCGCGGTGATTTCTTCTTTCTGTTGCAAAAGTTCTTCATTTTGAGCTATAATCTCATCGTTTTTGCTTTTCAGTTCCAGATTGATAGACGAGATAATTCTGTTTTTATCTTCCAAAACGGTGTACACACTGTCTTTGGCTTTTTGAAATGCCATGGACAAGACCAGGATAATGCCCGTGAGGCCATTGTAGGTGGTGGAATAAAAGAAGGCATCGTACGATCTGTCGTATTGTACCGGTATGTTGGCCATGCCCTGGGGCAGGTAAAATGCAACGAAAAAGACCGTAACAAAGCACACTGCTAACCAAACCAGCGCTGCCTTGCGGTTGATAATCAAATTGGCGGACATGGGTATAAAAGCGAGCCAGGGTAGCAAAGCAGAGTACATGAGGCCCGTCATCAGTACCAATATCACCGAGCCAATGTAGCTGAGCACCAGATAAAAAGTGGATATAAATACCAGGCTTACATGCGTACGCATTACAAAGGCCAAACCCAGATAGGCTATGGCCAGCATAGACATGAGCAGGCTCGAATTATAGAATTGGAGCAAAAAAGACACCCCGACGTAAGTCAGGGAAAAACTGCCGACACCAGGCAAAAATTCATTGTGAGGCGGGCTTGGGACAATTTGATAAAGTCACCGCCTATGTACCTGTCGAGAAAAAAATTATAAATCCTATCCATACACGTTATCCAACTGGGTATTGTCAATCTACCGAATCAAAAACCCAAAATTCGAAACTTTTCTACTTTATACATATCAGCAAAAGTATATTTTACCTTGCATGTTGGGTGTCTGGCTAATTTAAATTTTCATTAAGTTAAATATTTTCCTGACTTATACAAATAGTTACCAATCTGACTGTCAGCCTTGTTTACTTTTTGCATAAATTTTGTCATGCTATATCAATTCCTTTATTTAGCATTTCCATTAACAACTGTGCCCATTGAAAAAAGCAATCTTTACTCTGCTGGCTTGCCAATTTTTGACTTCCGCCTACCTATTCGCGCAAGCGCCTCAACATTATAGTGCTGGGGAAATACAGCAAAAACTAAAAAAATTAAATGTGCTGGGCACGGTGCTGTACGTGGCAGCCCACCCCGATGATGAAAACACCCGGCTGATCACTCATATGGCCAATGAAGAAATGGTGGAAACGGGCTATTTTTCATTTACCAGAGGCGATGGAGGGCAAAACCTCATCGGCCCCGAGATACGGGACGAGCTCGGGGTGATTAGAACCCAGGAATTGTTGGAGGCACGCAAAATAGACCACGGAAAGCAGTTTTTTAGCCGTGCTGTCGATTTTGGCTATTCCAAACATCCGGACGAGACCTTCGGTATATGGGATCGTGAAAAGGTGCTTGGCGATTTGGTATGGATCATCCGCCGGTTCAGGCCCGATGTGATCATTACCCGCTTCAATACAGAATATGGTACCACTCACGGTCACCATACAGCTTCGGCCATTTTGGCTCAGGAGGCTTTTGATCTGGCCGCTGACGCTACAAAATATTCGGAGCAACTGAAATATGTCGATACCTGGCAAGCCAACGCCTTGTATTGGAACACCTACTTTTGGGTGAGGAGCGAGTATCAAAAAGACACCGCAGACCTGCTCAAGATAGATGTTGGAGGTTTCAACCCCTTGCTGGGGATGTCTTATACCGAAATAGCCGCACTGAGCAGAAGTAGTCATAAAAGCCAGGGCTTTGGAGCCACAGGCACACGGGGAGAACAGTTGGAATTTCTCCAGTTCGAAAAGGGAAGGGAAGCCATCGATGACGTTTTCGATCATGTCGATCTCACCTGGGGCAGGTTGCCCAATGCGGGCGATATTACCGCGCAAATATCCGGCATTTTATCCAAATTTAACCCAACGCATCCAGTTGGTATTCTCGACGATCTTGTGGCTTTGCGCAAGCGGATAAATAAGCTCAATGATGAATTTTGGAAGGCGCGAAAGCTGCGGGAGGTCGATGAATTGATCTATGCCATCACCGGACTTTTTCTTGAAGTGAAAGCCGAAAATACCACAGCTTTTCCCGGCGAAACCATTAGCCTGGCAATAGAAGCCATCAACAGGTCAGAAGCCCCCAGCATTTTAAAACAAATTCATTTCGACTTGCCCAAAGAAAAATCGACTATCGGGCTGCCACTGGGCAATAACGAGTTGATGGAAATGACATCCACCATTACCATTCCCGCCGATGCGCCTTATGCTCAACCATATTGGTTGACCCAAAAGCATGATCTGGGCATGTTTGATGTGGATAACCAGCTATTAATTGGCAAAGGCGAAAACGATCCGGCCATCTCGGCGGAGTTTGTTTTGGAGATAGCCGGGGAGAGCATCAGTTTTTCGAGACCGGTTGTGTATAAAGAAAATGATCCGGTCAGGGGAGAGGTTTACCATCCATTTTACATTGCCCCTCCGGTGTATGTAAATGTCAGTAGCAAGGTGATCTTGTTTGCCGATGAGTCGGCGCGTGAGGTCAGTGTAGTGGTGAGGGCGGGCAAAGACCAGGCGAACGGCATTGTATCGCTCAGTCTGCCGGACACATGGGTTGTAGAGCCAGCGAGTCAGGAATTTTCGCTTGCGCGCAAAGGAGAGTCAAAGACGTTTGTATTTGAAGTAAAGCCGCCCGAAGGCGAAGAAACGGTGTTGGCCAAGGCCGTTGCTCGAATGGATGGGATTTCATACAGCAACAGCTACACCAGGATCAGCTATGATCATATCCCCGAGCAGATGCTTTTTGGAGACGATGAAGTGAAGTTTGTGAAACTAAACTTAAAAAAAGGCAATGAAAAGATTGGCTACATCATGGGCGCAGGAGATAATATACCCGACAACCTCAGCGAGATAGGCTATGAGGTGTCGATCATTAATACCTTAGATTTTGATGAACCAACCCTCGACCAGTTTGATGTGATCATACTGGGCATAAGGGCACTCAATACCGTTGATCGCCTGAAATTTGATATGGCCAAATTGTTGGCATTTGTATATAGAGGTGGCAACCTCATTGTTCAATACAACACCAGCCATGCCCTGGTCACCGAAAACTTTGCTCCATATCCGCTAACACTGTCGCGAGACCGGGTGACGGTGGAAGATGCAGAGGTTATTTTGCTGAACCCCTGGCATCCGTTAATGAATTTTCCGAATAAAATCGGGAAGCAAGATTTTGAAGGATGGGAGCAAGAACGGGGGCTTTATTTTCCGGGCAGTTGGTCTGCCGAATACCAGGCCTTGCTATCGAGCCATGACCCGGGAGAAAACGCCCTCAAGGGTGGACTGTTGGTGGCAGGGTATGGCGAGGGCACTTTTATTTATACCGGGTACTCGTGGTTTAGAGCTTTGCCGGCAGGAGTGCCCGGAGCGTATCGTATTTTTGCGAACTTGATCTCATCGGGTAAACAGACCAGGTGAAAGACCCGCTCCCCGCTTACATATTCTTTCCTTTTTTCCATGGTGAATCTGCGGCTCTGTAGAACAGAATAGTTCGCTTCGATGGCCTATCTTGCTGATTTGATATTCAGAAAATCGCTAGGTAAAATCTGGCAACATAAAGATGCTAATCCTCCTTTTGAATGCTTTGCCTAATGCTGCCAGCTTAACAGCGTGAAATTTTGTATATGATTAAACTAAGAAAAAGAACGCCACTGCCCTAAGAGGTGTAGTTTGTTGTGTTGAAAAATAAGCCATGATTTGATGAAAAATCTTAGGTGCTAAGCCGCCTGTGCCTGGTTTTTCGGTCATTTATCACAGCATCAAGCGCATTCAGATTGCAGACCATTAATGATTTTGAATTGTGGGAAAAGAAATGTAATCAGTAAAACTGAATAAATTAAGTGTTAATAATTATGATAAAAAGAAGAATTAATGTTTAATTTCAAATATCAATAATTCATAACCAACCACACCCACGATGAGCCTCAAATTTTCCAATAAAAACTGGATTATCCTCAGTACCGCTTTATTTATAGGATTGGCATACAGCATCTACTTTATGGTGTATGTGAAAAATCGGGAGAAAGACCTCATCTCCAACAATTTCAGGGTGCTGGAACAGGTGGTATTGAATATCAAATCTCTGGAGCAAAGCCATCTGAAAAATGCCTATATCCTCAGCGAAACCAGTTCGGGAAACGAAGTGAATCCCGACCTTCAAAAGCTTAGTAAAGCCCAGGTAAAACAATTGAACCACTATGACCATGACTCTACAAAGCAGGTAGTCTATACGCGTGAGGGGTTGATTTTTAAAGTGCCCTTTATCGACGGATCTGCTGAGGGGTTTAAGTATTTTTTTACCCCAAATGAAGTTTTTTTCGACAATGAGCTCTTTCAGCGTAACGATATTTTTGACCAGATCATCGTAGTGAAAGTGCTGGAAAACGGAGAAGACGAAGTGATAAAAAGGGAAATACTGTACTCAAACAAAACCATTGGCATCATGGATACCACATTTTCTAAAAAGAACCTTCGTGAAGCCAAGGACGAGATCAGCATCAACGACAAGAGATATGTGTCGTTTAACCAGCGCATCGACGACGACCAAAAGATTTTCATCAGCGCCCTGATATTGAAATCGGACTTTGATCAGCAAAAACGCAGTGTGTCTCCTTTTCTTATTTTCACGCTTTCCATCGCCCTCATTCTTATTGTATTGGCCATGCCTTTGCTCAAATTAAAAGTAATGAGCAACGAAGAGCGACTGTATATCAAAGATGTCATTTTCAGCGTCGTATCTGTGCTCATTGGCCCGGCGGTATTTATGGTGTTTTTGTACATTTCATTCACTTATTTTGGGCAAGAGCGCAGCAATACCAGGCGGCATTTGAGCGAGCTTAGTCAGCAAATTGAGCATAATTTCCAAATAGAGGTGTCACGGCTGGTGGGTCAGATCGACGATTTCAACTCAAAATTTTCCGGTCTGCTGGATACTATTCCTTTGCGAAAGCAGCGCTATTTTATGTCGGACTCCACGCTTATTGATGATTATTTCACGCAAAGTAAACTTACCATCAACAATCAACGACCCGAAAAAATTTTGGAGGAGGATTATTTTATTGCCCATAGCAAAACGGATAAAATTTTTGGCTATCGAATGTACCACGATGTGGTGCAGCATCCGGAGGTTAGTTTCAAGCATTTGAAGGCTGCTTTTTGGAGCACCGGCGAGGCAAAAGCACTGGTAATGTTGTCTGCCTTTCACCAGCCCAGTTATGCCCAGGATCTCCGGCACCGCAAGTACCTCACTAATATCATCAATGCACGTCCAGAGCTGTTCAGTGGTGCCGGCGGGTCATGCCAAATCGCCATAGAGTCGATCAAATCGGTAATGATGGCTCGTATGAGGTGGGCGTTGGCAAAGCCACCCAAGGCAGGGTATTGCCGGTGCTGGCCATCAGCACCAAACTGGCCTCGGTGATGGGTTCGGTACTCGAAGAGGGCTATGGTTTTTGTATTTTGAATGAAGCTGGCGAGACCATGTTCCATTCAGACATCAAAAAAACATGAATGAGAATTTTATCAACGAGACACAGGGGATTTTGCGCCGGCCATAGCGAGCCACACCTCCATGATGGCCTCTGCCAACTACAACGGTAAAGGACAGAACATTTACTTTAGGCCACTCAACAGCCTTTCTGGGCACTTTATAGCCACTTTTGTAGATCAGGAAGTCACCAATGGGCCGCTAACCATTTCTATGGTCTCTTGTTTTGTGCTTTTTTTGAGCTATCTCTTGCTCATTTTAGGGGTGTTCATGGTGTTGTATTATTCCACCTTCAAAAGCTCAAAGCTCCGGCAGACCATCTACATGTTCAACTTTTTGAGGCCATATGAAACCGAGGTTCACTTCCGCAAATATAAGCGCTTGATTTGCGTATCGACCATGGTGATCGTTTACCTGCTGCTGTCGGCGGTGATCAACTATCAGCATTTCGATTTTCTGATTTCAGAACTTGCCCTCATTAGCATTTCACTCCTCATTTTTACTTTTTATACCCTGTCCCGCCATATGCCAGACCAGAAGCTGATGCACACCAGGTTGCAGCAACAATCCACTGGTAGTTTTGCTATGCTTGCTTTGGCCTTTATCGTGATCATGTCGGTACGAGTGGGCTATTATACCTTCGGTCATTTTGACTTTTGGCTGCTGATCAATGCATTGTTTGGACTTTTGGTAGTTCTCATTGTAGTTCTCGAGGTATATTCGGACAAGAGCATATTCAGATTTTCATTTATTGATAAAGCCTCAGAAAGCCCGGGACAGTTGCAGGCTGTCTATAAGTTATACTTGTTTTTGTGGGTGATTATATTGTCTATCATACCCATAAATATTTTTCTACGCGTGACATTCGAAGAAGAGCGGGCCATTTTTGCCAAGTATCGCAGCCTGGAGTTGCTGGACAATTTGAGGCTATGGGAAGCTACTAACCAAAAAGAGTTCGCAGATAAATTCAATGCCGATTCGCTTGGGCATTTTCAACAATTTGTTTCTTCCATGCGTGAAGACAGCATTTACATTGCGACCATTGAAAGCAAAGTACTGAATCGGGAGCTTGAAAAAAGTGATTTTGTGACGGACAATTCCAATCCCTTGTTTGATTCTTTTTACGCCTACATTCGACCCGATTACAATCAGAGATCGTCGATTTCGGGCAAGTACGTTCGCAACTATGCTCCCGATTCTTCCTGGTTTTTTGTACAGCACCATCACGGGTTTATTACCAGTTATTTTCCCAATTTCGGTCAACAATTTGCTGCCAATACGGTAGTGATGGCCAAAACTGATTTTTTAAAAACAAACGGAGCCTATTTACTGCTCATCACCCTGGTCTCGGTGATTGTACTCATGAAATTCCTGAGTTTTGCACTATGCAAAATATACGGCTTTGCCTACAAGCAGTATGCATTGAAAAAAGGAATGGATCAGAAAACCTTTGGCGAATATTTTCTCAATCCGAAGTTTTTTTCCAACAGCAGTTCGTACAACAACATCTTTATCGTGGGGGTAAATGCCTCCAATACCTTTCATATCAAAAACTATTTGAAGGAGCATTTTGCAGGCAGTTTCCTTACGCTGGATTTTTACGACTTCGATGAAGAAACCATCACACTGGAAGACCAGGATGCCCGTGATATATTTGGCATTTTGCGGCTCGGCAGGCTGTCTTCCGATTGGAAGGCGATATGCGATCATGCTCAAATGCCCGATAAAGAAATGCACATATTGATAGAGCACTTCGAATTTGGATACAACGACATGAAAATGAACAAGTTGAAATTGCAGGCGCTGAAATATATTGTCGATAACAAAAATTTTAAAGTGCTGATTTCGTCCGAAATCAATGCGACCAAACTATTGGACTACTACGAGGACTATATCAAGCGGATGGTGGGGTGGCTCAAAAAAGCTGGGCCGGAAACCAGCATCGGCCAGCGGCACCAACTCGATGAGCTCAAGGTGGATTATAAAAAGTGGCAGCATCTGCTGGGAAGCTTTGTGAAGTGCATCGTACCGATCAATATATTTGACCATGAACAAGAACTTGCTCATGGCGAATACCTGGATATGATCAGTAAATATTTGGGCGATCGCAAAAACGATGCGTTACCTGTTGACGACAAGATTTTAAGCATTCAGCAAATGTCCTATCCCTATTATTTTGCCGTTTGGAACTCGCTCTCCAAAGACGAACGATACATTGTATATGATATCGCCAAAGACAAATTCCTGAACACAGTGAATGTAAATGGCATATTGAGCCTGCTCGACAAAGGGATATTGATCTACGACCATTCGTTGCGCATCATGAACGAGAGCTTTGCCAACTTTGTGCTCACCAAAGTGAACAGTGACGAAGCACTCGAAATGGAAATGGAATCACGCGCCAAAGGCACCTGGAACACTGCCTTTGCGGTTTTGTTCCTGCTCATCATCAGTCTGGTGATATTCCTGTCTATTGGCCAGCAAAACTTCCTTAACGACCTCAATACCTTTCTGACCGGTATTGCTGCCTTGATCGGTTTGTTGATCAGGTTTAGTGGATTTTTGAGCTTCGGAGGCAAGAGCTCAAACGAATAATGCGAAAAACCCGATGTGCTTGTAAACCGCACGACTTAGCTGTAATCTGATGCCGTACGTTGGCAAAGCAGGATGGCGCGTCCGCAAGGGGCTTTTCGCATTGATTTTATGGGAATAGCTATTTTTTCCAGTCTATTTTTTGCGATGGGTAATAATCGATTTCAAGCGCATCGAGTCGAGGACCAAATTTTGCAAGCCGCATTTTGAAATCATCCCAATTCCTGTCTTCCATCGCTGTCCAGCCCACTTCGGCATTGCACAGCAAACGTGGAAACACCATATATTCCAGCTCATCTATAGTAGTGATGGTTTCGGTCCACAATGGCGATTCTACGCCTTCTATATGTTCTTTTTTGATGACAGGGCTCATGGTAGTCGGATCCCAGTTGTAGGCATCGTCCACTTCTATGTAAGCCGCCCAGTGCAGACCAAGATGGGTGGTGCTATCGTATTGCATATCGAGGTAGGTGCGGGTGGCGGGTGAAACCAGAATTTTGGCGCCCTGTGCGATGCCTTTTGCCGCATTTTCCTCTACCTTCCAGTACTGCACTACTGCACCGGGCACCAGCGAGCTATGCGCTATTTCGTCCCATCCGATCACTTTTTGCCATATTTGGTCACGATTTGCTGTATGCTGTCCACAAAAAACACATAGTCTTCCATGGCGGTAACATACGATTCATCACCGCCAATATGAAAATATGGCCCAGGGCTAATCGCCGCAATTTCTCTGACCACATCATCAACAAACTGATAGGTTATGGCCTTGTCGGTGCACAATGTACTAAAACCTACCTCAGTGCCGGTATATAGCTCGCGAAACTTGCCATCACAGCTCAGTTCCGGGTACGAAGCAAGTGCGGCTTCGGTGTGTCCGGGCATGTCGATCTCTGGAATGATGGTGATGTATCTGCTGGCCGCATATTCGACTATGGCTGTATAGTCTTCCTGTGTATAAAATCCACCGGGCGTACCGCCTACCTCCAGGCTGCCACCATGTTCGGTCAATTTTGGCCACGATTTTATTTCTATTCTCCAGCCCTGATCATCTGACAAATGCAGATGCAGGGAGTTGATTTTGCACAAAGCTATCAAATCGATTAATCGCTTTACTTCATCTACGGTAAAGAAATGCCTGGCCACATCGAGCATGACACCACGGTAGCCATATTGCGGGTGGTCGCTTATGCTGCCTGTGGCAATTTCCCATGGGCCTTCTTGGGTGGTCTTTGCCTCGATTTGGGCCGGAAGTAGTTGCCTGAGTGTTTGTATGGCCATAAAAATACCCGCAGGAGTAGAGGAAGACACATTAATTAAGTACTCGGTTATTTTGATGGAGTATCCCTCTTTGGCAGTCTCTGCAAGGTCATTTTCAACCAGAAAAATTCCATCACCGGGCATTTCAGTGGTTTCTTGCACCTGAAGGTTGAACCCGGTAGAAGGATTTAGGATATCTGACAAATATTGGCCAATGTTTTTCAGCTCGCTATTTCCGGCAGAATAGTAGATTACTGTTTTTCCGTAAGGGTAAACGAACTATTGGTTGCTGAAATGGAAACCGGCTTGGGTATAATGGATTCTTTGAGCAAGTCCTTTGGATTTTTTGCGCGCAGGAAAAAAATATGGCCAGCACGAAAACAGTACTTAAAAAGTTAAAAACAGGCTTTTTCATAATGAGGTTTTCAGAGTTTCGGATACGATTAAAAATCAAATATATCAATTATATTATTTCATTTTCTTATATTAAGTGACAAATTCTTGCAAAAAAATTGAGATATGCCGCATAATCCTGCAATAACAAAAGTAATGTGGCGACAATTTATGTATTTGCTTCTGCCTTTTACTTATTGCTTTGTGCTGTTCCTTTGTTTTTTAGAAACAGATACTCCAGTCCAAATACCAGCAGCATCCCGGCTACCGATATGTACACCACAAAGCTGTCAGATTGGAATTTGATCCAAAGAAAAGCCAGCAAGACGATGGCATCCAGCACTATGGCAGTAATGAGTATAAGCGGGTTGGCCTTTACTTCTTTTTTCAGATGTTTAAATACTCCCCAATGTATCACCATGTCCATTACGATATAAAAAATGGCTCCCACTGAAGCAATACGCGAAAGATCTAAGAAAATGGTAAGCAAAATGGCCAGTAGGACGATATAAACCAGCATTTGTTTTTGAAGCTTCATGTCCATGCCAAAACTCTTGTGAGGTACCAACTCCATATCGGTGAGCATGGCAGTCATTCGCGAAACCGCGAAAATACTGGCAATGACCCCGCCTACGGTGGCGATAATGGCAATACCGACAGTAAAGTATAAGCCAAAGTTTCCAAATATTGGTTTGGACGCTTCGGCCAATGAATAGTCTCGGGCGTTTATAATTTCGGATATAGTCAGGCTACTGCCAACACCAAAGGAAACAAGCAAATAGACAACGGTACAGACCACCAGGGAGATGATGATGGCACGGCCTACATTCTTTTTTGGATTTTGCACCTCATCTCCGCTATTGGTAATGGTGGTAAAACCCTTATACGCTAATATCGCTAAAGCCAGGGCGCCAATGTACTTCCATGGCGAATGACTGCTTGCTCCATTCGCATTGGGAATAATGTTTTCTAAGACAAAACCCGATGCCCACAAAGCGCCTATTGCAAATACAACAATGCCGCCTATTTTGATAAAAGCCAGTACCTGCGAAGACTTGCCGATGATTTCGTTGCCCGACATGTTGACGATGAAGGCGATTACGAGCAATCCGACACCCAATACAGGCACCCAGGTAGAGGCATTTTCAACATCGAACAACTGCAATGCGTAGGTGCCAAAGGTACGAGCCACCAGGCTTTCGTTAATCACCATCGACAATGCCATGAGCATAGCCGCCCAGGCCGTGATCACCGATTTGCCATAGGCTTTTTCCAAAATCATGGCTATGCCCCCAGCAGAGGGATAAACACGGCAAACTTTAATATAGGAGTAGGCACTAAAGCCGGCAATAATGGCTCCGCCAAGAAAAATGTATGGGAACCAATTGCCGGACAATTCCGCAATTTGACCTAAAAGGGCGAAAATTCCGGCTCCGATCATCACACCTGTTCCCAGAGCCACCGTGCCTGTAAGTGTCAGACTGTTTTTTTGTACGATTCCATAACATATGGTTTGGTGAAAATTCTGTATGTAATGCGCTTATTTTGCTCACGCACGATGTGAATAGGAGGTTTTCAAATACCGGTATTTTTTGAAATAATGAATAATCGCACTGTTCCGTGTTTTTCCGTTTGTGCCTGGTAGCTTACGTAAAATAGCATGCCACCGGACAAGACCCTGATCGTAGAGTGGGGTGGTCGTTTGTGCATTTTGTCATCATTCTGTTGTTGTCTTTGCTGCTATCTACCTATTGTTTCTTTTTTCCAGTATATTAGCACAGGTTCAACGATCCAACGTCATGAAATATCTATGTTTTCTCCTGGGGCTATCATTGTTTTTTTATGCTTGTGAAATCAAAAAGAAGGATGCTTCCGAAGGAACGGGACTGGTATCTGCAAATTCTCCTGCACCAGGTTTTGATTTGGAAGGTTCTGATCCCAAGGCCATTGCAATAGCCGATGAGGTGATGCGGGCCATGGGCGGCAGGGACAACTGGGATAAGGAACGCTATTTTACATGGAATTTTTTTGGCAGGCGCACCTTGTGGTGGGACAAGCAAAGTGGTGATGTGCGCATAGAAATGCACCAAGCTGACAGTACCATCATTCTGGTGAATATTCACGATGAACAAGGGAGGGTATTTGCCAGAGGCGAAGAACTCACCCATAGCGACTCGGTGGCCAAGTATATGAAAAAGGGCAAATCTGTATGGATCAATGATGCCTACTGGTTGTTTATGCCCTTTAAGCTCAAAGATTCAGGGGTCACGCTTAGCTACATTGGTGAAGATACCACCCAGGCCGGCGAAAATGCAGATGTGTTGCAGCTTATGTTTGACAACGTGGGAAATACACCGCAAAACAAATACCGGGTTTGGGTCGACAAGTCGGACAAACTGGTAAAGCAGTGGGCTTTTTACCGCGAAAATACCAGTTCAGAACCCGACTTTATTACCCCATGGATCGATTATAATCAATACGGCTCTATATTGCTATCGGGAGACCGGGGCGAGCGCAAAATCACAGGTATCGAAGTTTTGGATCAGATGGAGGCCGGGGTTTTCAATGAATTTTAAGATGATCATTTGAATAGAAATTATATTAGTGCATGGAGGCAAAGGTGGAGCAATGGGGTTTATTAAAATGGGTACTTGCACATGTATTTTGCCAGCTTTTCACCCCCGGATTTTCACAGCAATTGTTCATTAATGAGGTGCAGTCATCCAATGTATCTACTCTTTTCGATTTTAGGGACGAAACCTCCGATTGGTTAGAAATATATAATGCAGGCGACCAGGGAGTCAATTTGCAAGGCTACGGACTCTCCGACGTGGACAGTTTGCCCATGAAATGGGTTTTCCCCCAAATGCTACTACCTTCCAAAAGCCACCTGCTGGTATTTGCCTCGGGTCTGGATATCAAAGAACCGGGCTTGCAATGGGAGACCATCATAGATGTGGGCGATAGCTGGCACTACCACGTGCCCGTATCGGCAATGCCTGAAGCATGGCAAAAGCCCGGCTTTGACCTCCTGGATTGGAAGTCGGGCATGAGCGGCTTTGGCTATGGCGATAATGACGACAGCACTCAAATCCCGGCTACCATTCCCTGTTTATCCGCAAGAATTTCACCATTTCCGACAAGGCAAATATCCGACAGGCCTATTTGCATATCGACTACGATGATGGCTTCGTGGCTTATATCAACGGCGAGGAAGTGGCACGGGCAGGTATAGGTAAGCCTGGTGAAAAGGTAAATTTTGACCAGCCTGCCAATGGAGAAGGCCACGAAGCACAATTTTACCAGGGTGGGCAGGTCGATGGTTTTTTGATTGATTCTGTTTTTCAATATCTCATCGATGGCGAGAATACGCTGGCCATTCAGGTGCACAATAGTACTTTGTTTTCTTCCGATTTATCCGCTATTCCCATTTTTACTCTTGGTGTTACAAATTCGGGAGCATCCAGTGGCAGTGTTTCCAATTATATACAATTGAAAACCATTGGTTTGCACACCAATTTCAAAATTTCATCAGAGGGAGAGCACTTGTCACTGAATATGCCGGATGGCGGCGCTCTCGATGCGCTTGTTACCGGGGTTATTCCTGCAGATGTATCGTTCGGGCGAAAGGGCGATGGCAACGACATGCTGGTGTATTTCAATCAGCCTACCCCAGGTTCAGCCAATGTTACGCGTGCTTTTCAGTTGCCCGCAAGCGACACTGTGTTTTTTTCCGTGCAGGGCGGTTTTTACGCGCAAGCGCAGCCACTTATTTTACAAGGAGGGCAGCCAGCCGACAGCATTTATTATACCCTCGACGGCTCAGAGCCATCCTTTGACGATGCGCTGTTCGATCAGCCTGTTTTTATTGCTGCTACCACCACCATCAGGGCCAGGGTATTGCGACATGGATATTTGCCAGGGACTATTTTTACCCAGACCTATTTTGTTGGCAATAAAAGCGAACTGCCGGTAGTGGCCGTTACCACAGATCCTTATAACCTTTGGGATCATGAATATGGGATATATGCAAAAGGCAGCAGTGCTCAGCCGACGTTTCCGTATTTCGGAGCCAATTTTTGGGAAGATTGGGAGCGACCCGCGCACATAGCTATGTACGAGCCCGACGGCATGCTGGCATTTCAGCTCGATGCAGGCATCAAAATATTCGGAAATTGGACCAGGGGCAACGACCAAAAGTCGCTGGCGGTCTATGCTCGAAAAAGATATGGCAACGACAGAATCAGACACAAAATATTTGATGAAAAAGACATTCAGGAATTTGAATCTATCGTGTTGCGCAATTCAGGTAACGATTTCAAAAACACCATGTTCCGCGATGCCCTCAACAACGCCATCGTCAAAGACCTCCGGCTCGACCATCAGGCATATCGCCCTGTAGTGGTCTATATCAATGGTGAGTACTGGGGAATTCAGAACATACGCGAAAAAATTAGTGAAACATTTTTGGCATCGAACCATGGTATCGAAAATGAGGGTATCGACATTCAGGAAAACGCCAAAAGTAAAGTGGAGAGCACCTCAGAACACTACGAAAGGCTGATTGACTTTGTGAAAAAGAGCGATTTAGCCTACGACCAAAATTATAGCTGGGTAAAATCTCAAATGGATGTCGATAATTTTATCAAATACCAGATCGCACAAATATTCATCGACAACCGCGACTGGCCGGGCAACAATATCAAATATTGGCGTGTGCAAGCCGATGGAAGCAAATGGTGCTGGATTTTTTATGATACAGATTTTGGACTGAATATTTGGTCCAACACAAACCAAACGTTCAACACCCTGCAATTTGCCATGGAAGCCAATGGTCCGGAGTGGCCAAATCCCCCTTGGTCAACCCTGCTGATGCGCAAACTTACGGAAAACCAACAATTCAGATACGATTTTATCAACTGCTTTGCCGACCAGCTAAACTCCATTTTCCTGCCCCAGGTTACCCTTCAAAAGCTTCAATCGATGAAAGCAGGCATAGAACCAGAGATCGGAAACCATCTGCAAAGATGGAACGGAGATATGTGGTATTGGAATGATCGGATCAATGCCATGAGCACATTTTTGAGAGAGCGGCCGGCCCATGTACGAAACCATATTACCAGTGTATTTCGCCTTACGGGGACATACAAAATGGATATTGGTGTGAGGGGAAATGGCTCTGTGAAACTAAATACCTTGCATTTGAGCAAATTTCCCTGGAGTGGGAGTTATTATAAAAAAGTGCCTGTGCAGCTTGAAGCTGTTCCTGCTCCGGGTTACCGGTTTGTGAGCTGGGAGGGAGGTCAAAATGCAGACAACGAAAAGCTATTGCTCAATGCGACCGAGTCCCAATCTCTGGTAGCCGTTTTTGAACCAGCCGAATTGCAGCCAGGCCAGGTGGTGATCAATGAGATCAATTACAACTCACATGCAGATTTCGATGCCGGCGATTGGATAGAATTGCACAATATTTCCAATCGCTCCATCAACCTATCGGGTTGGGTGCTCACAGATGACAATGAGGAACACCGTTTTGAGTTGCCCGGTAATACCGTAATAGCAGGTCATGGCTTTTTGGTAGTTTGCAAAGACAAGACAAAATTTGGATCGGTATTTCCGGAGGTGGCAACCGTGCAAGGAGTAATGGATTTTGGCCTGGGCAGCAGCGATGATTGTATGCGACTGCTAAATGTATCTGGTTTGATAGAAGATGAGGTGTGTTATGAAGGAAATGCGCCCTGGCCTATCGAAGCCAATGCAGGAGGGGCTACGCTGGCACTGGAAAATGCCCTGAGCAACAACAATCACCCAAACAACTGGCTGGCATCGACCAGGCCGGGATCGCCGGGCAAGGCCAATTACCTGATTACCCATTTAGAAGAGTCTGAGCACTTGCAGGCCGGTGCACAAATTTTCCCCAATCCAATCGGCGCCCGGTTCAACCTCTATATTTCTTCCACCATGCAGGAAACAATGCAAATAAAAATTTTAAACCTTTCGGGTCAGGTGATTAGCTCCCGGGAGCATATAGGACTTAGAAAGGGAGATAATATCCTAAGCCTCGACAGTCCGATGGCTCCGGGAGTTTATATCGTTGTTTTAAACTCAAGCACAAGGCGGGAGCACATCAAAGTGCTCAAGAGGTAAGGGTCAGTGGATTATTTACTGATTTCGGCACAGCATATCCAGCTTATTTTATATTTTAAATTTTGTCATTCCCGCTGCAAAACCTGGTTTACCCTTCCTTTATTTTCATGGAGGCCACACAGTTTTGAATATGCGCCAAATGGTGTTTTCCATGCCATGCATATAGTCCGATCAGGGCATCGAGCCTTATTTCCTTGCCTGTTTGAGGGTGAATGAAGCTGCGGTGCAGTTGCGTAAGCGATAGCGACCTTAGCAGCAGCGACCACCTGATGTGCAATGCCTCCAGCAATATGAGCGAAATATCTATTTGACCGTGTTTGGCATCTTCGAGTTCAGCCCAGCGCTCTTCATAATAGGCCTTGATGGTTGGTTTGTCTTCTGTGAGCGCCCATCTGAAACGTATGTAGCTATTCATGTGGCTGTCGGGCAGGTGGTGTACCACTTGTCTGATGGTCCAGCCGCCTGGGCGGTAGGGAGTATCTAGCTGAGCATGGGTAAGGCCATCTACTGCCTTGCGTATTTGCAGGGGCAGGTGTTCGATTTCATCCATCCATCTGCCCAGCGTTTCCTGGGTTATCCGGCTCGGTTTAGTGTATTTTCCTATGGGGTACTTTAGTTGTTCTAAATCCATTGAATAAAAATTTTAATTACAATTTTATGAAAATTTTCTTTTTATAAAGGAAATATGCGGGTACATAGCATACGAGCATAAATAGGAGGGCATAGCACAATGAGGCAAATTTAGGCGCAAAGCCAATGTTTTCCATCGCTTCCATCAACCACGCATCCAGCCCTTTGCCGGACGGGAAGAGTAATGAATACAAACCGGGAAGAATGCCGGAAATGACATATACCGTAATGGCGTTGGCACCCAAAATACGCCCCGGGCGAGTCCATCGCTCAATGTGCAGCACATCGACCACATAAATACTGGCAGCCAAAGTAAGCGATGCGGCTCCGGCAGTGTATAGCACATAGGAGCTCGTCCAAAGATTTTTGTTGACAGGGAAAAACCAACTCCAAACCACGCCGGCTACCAGCGTAAAAAAACCCAGGGTAAATTGAAGAATTATTTTGTTTTCTATGGGCTTGTTGCTCACCATCAGCACGCCGGCCAGTATGCCTGCTATACCTGTGGCTATGGCTGGCAGGGTGCTGAACAAGCCCTCTGGATCCCAGGTTCCCTGCCACATATTGCCCGGCAATAAGATGCCATCTATCCATGCAGCGATATTTTTACCAGCAGCCAATGAGGGTACGCCCAGCCCTGGCACGGGCACAAATACCATAATGATATAATAAAAAATAAGGATGCCTGCCCCGATTGTGGTCAGCGTTTTCCAGTTGGTATTCAAATAGAGCATGGAACACACCAGAAATACAATGGCTATGCGCTGCAACACCCCCGCGACTCGCATCTCTTCGAAGTGGAAGTTAGGGAACAAATTGAGAAATAAGCCAATTGCGAAAATTTTGAGTGATCGGATTACAATTTTTCTGTATATCTCTTTCTTGTCGGCACCGGCCAAAAGCCGCTTTGAATAGGCCAAAACAATAGACACGCCAACGATAAATAAGAAAAAGGGGAATACCAGGTCGGTAGAGGTGAGGCCGTGCCATTCGGCATGCAACAATGGCGCATATACATGAGCCCAAGAGCCGGGGTTGTTGACTACGATCATTAGCGCTATGGTGAATCCCCGGAAGGCATCCAGGGAGAGCAGCCTTTGGGTGGCGACCGGGTGTAGTTTAGGTTCGATCATGACTTGCCTTAAGAGCGTGGTTTTAAAATTTCAGGTTGACTATGGCCAAATCCAAAGTTGCGCAAATATTCAAACTCCGGCAAAGCTGTGTTACAATAATTTTGATTTTCAATTTGAATTTACAAAACCTGGAATCTTCTGCCGGCAGCTATGCCGTGGCGTAGAAGCCGGAATGGACATGATTTTGGATTTTTACACCTTACCCGAGACTAATTGACTGAACTCAACAAGCGATACCCGCCATTATGACCGGATATTTTATCATATTATTGATAAAACAGACACATTGACATGTTTTTAGGGGCAAAATTCGAATGGTATAGCAATTGAATATGGGCAAGCATAAAAATATTTAAAGCAATGTTTAACTTAAAATGATCAAGAAAATGACACTTATTAAAAGAAACAATGGTTTTTTCCCTGGTGTACCTTCGTTTTTCGATGATTTCATCACACGAGATTTATTGGGATGGTCAAATGGCGCCCATGGGTACGGCACTTCCGTGCCAGCAGTAAATATCAAAGAAGATGAAGACAATTTCGAGTTGGAAGTAGCTGTGCCGGGCTTAAAGAAAGAGGATTTCAAGATTGAGTTGGAAAATGATGTATTGGTGATTTCTTCTGAAAAAGAAGTTGAAAACGAACATAAGAGCGACCAGTACAAGAGAAAAGAGTTTAGCTACAGCACCTTCAAAAGGACTTTTAGCCTGCCCGAAAACAAAGTGGACGGGGATAAGGTAAAAGCCAAATATACCGATGGCGTGTTGTACGTCACCCTTCCCAAAAGGGAAGAGGCCAAGCCAAAACCAGTGCGTACCATCGATATCGGTTAATCAACTTTAGAAAAAGTATAGAGAAAGGCGGATAGTGATCCGCCTTTTTTTGTGCCTGCTGAGATAATAAGCAGTAAAGGTATGACCTGTCTGGATAGCTGAAATCTGCAACGCAAACATATTTTCGCGCCTGCATCATGTCCATTTTTTTTTGATTAGTTTTACCACCGCAATATTTTGTTTGCCTAACTATTTGCAAAATCGACACAGCAACGCATGGACAATACATCAAACAAGGCGACCATTTTGGTGACAGGTGCCAACGGGCAGCTAGGTTCTGAGCTCCAGGTAATTTCCACCTACGAACCTTATCACTTCATTTCACAGACATCAACGAACTCAACCTCACTAAAGCCGAGGAGGTAAATGCATTCTTCAATACCAAACAAAATCGATTTTGCATCAACTGCGCTGCCTATACCGCAGTGGACAATGCCGAAAAAAATGTAGAAGCCGCCCGCTCCATCAATGTAGATGCTGTGCAAAACCTAGCCGAAGCGTGTACCATCTACAACACGTATCTGATCCACATATCGACTGATTTTGTTTTTGGTGGCAATGCGTTTTTGCCCATCGATGAAGAAGCTAAACCTGATCCTGTAAGCGTATATGGCTTCACCAAGCTGGAAGGCGAAAGCATGGCGCTGAATTCTCATAAAAAAACTTTTATCATAAGAACGTCCTGGTTGTATAGTTCGTTTGGCAATAATTTCGTAAAAACCATGCTGCGACTGGCAAAAGAACGGGACTATTTGGGAGTAATTGCCGATCAGATAGGCACACCAACCTATGCCGGAGATTTAGCAAAGGCCATTATGGAAATCATTAAAAGCGCTGAAACCCAGGATTTAAATCAGTATTGCGGAATCTACCACTACAGCAACGAAGGCGTGGCCTCCTGGTACGATTTTGCCAAAGCCATCTTTGATATCAAGTCGCTACATGTCAATCTGAAGCCAATCGCCACTACGGAATATCCTACACCAGCCAAACGTCCCGCCTATTCCCTTTTGGACAAATCAAAGATCAAAAGAACTTTTAATATGCACATTCCCTATTGGCGCGACAGCCTAAAGATGTGCCTGGAATTAATAGAGCATTGAGCCATTCGACATATTTCCACAACCAACGGGCATGCCCTTAGTCCATAAGCCAGCCAGGTAACCAAAGCGATATCTCTGGAACAAAGCTTACCAGGAGAAGCACCAGCAGACTCACGAGCAAAAATGGCATCCCGGCTCGCGCCACTTTGGTAATTGACACTTTGCCAATACCGGCTGCCACAAACAAACAAATGCCAACAGGTGGGGTGTTCAATCCAATGATTAGGTTGAGGACGGCAATCACGGTAAATTGTGTGGGGTCGATGCCTACCCCGGTGGCTACTTTTAGCAGTATCGGAAATAGAATCAATAAAGCAGCAATGGTCTCCATAAAGGTGCCCACAAATATCAGTAGCAGATTGATGAGCAGCAGCAATACATATTTGTTGGTAGAAATAGACAATAGTGAGTCTGCAATCACTTGTGGTACCTGTTCGCTAATCAATATCCAGCCAAAGAGATTGGCCATACCAACCAAAACCATCAGCGATCCGCTGGTAATGGCCGCATCGAGCAGGATGTCCGGAATATGACGGATATTCAACGTTTTATAAACAAATATTCCAATTGCAAATGCATAAAGCACCGCCACAACCGAGGCTTCAGTGGGCGTAAACACCCCTCCGATAATTCCAAACAAAATCAACAGTGTCATTAAAATGGCCCAAAAAGCATCTAAAAACCCCGTGGCGACCATATTGATCGTTGCCCGGTTTTTTTTAGGATGTTGTCTCTTGCCGGAGATCAGATAGGAAATACACAATAGCCCCAGGGCCAGTAAAATTCCGGGAATAGCACCAGCCAAAAACAGTTTTCCGATAGACAAGCCGGTAAGCGAACCTGCAATGATCATGGGCAAACTAGGCGGAATAATGGGGCCTATCGTAGATGAGGAGGCGGTGACGGCACAGGAAAAATCTGCTTCGTAGCCTTCTTTTTTCATGGCTGGTATCATGATGGAGCCAATACTGGCCACATCCGCTACTGCCGTACCCGATATGCCCGCAAACAACATCGAGGCGCCGATATTTGCCAGACCAAGGCCGCCCCTGATATGCCCCACCACATGGTTGCAGAAGCGAATGATCCGGTCGGTCATGCCACAATGATTCATGATATTGCCAGCCAATATAAATCCCGGGATGCTGAGCAATACAAATACGTCGATGCCTGAATACAACTTGAGCGGAATCACAGCCAAAGGAATATCAGAACCCAGCAAATATGCAAGTGAGGCAAGACCCAGCGCAAAAGCGATGGGAACACCAAAGAGCAGGGCAGCGAAAAATACAGCAAAGAGTATCCAGATCATGACTTGCTCTTTAGGGACAGCACCAGGGTGTGGATGATATAGTAGGCCAATAGCAGGGACAAGATCAACAAGCTGCTGAATATATAGCTCATAGGCACCCGGAGCGAAGGTGATGTTTCAGAGTTGCCAATCAGAACAAAAGGTATGGAATAATAGCACAATACCAGGGCAAATAGAAGAACTGCAAGCCGTACCAGGCTCAGAACAATCATTTGGCGTTTTTTATCGAATTTTTCAACAAAATAGTCTAATCCAATATATGCCTGCTTGCGTATCGCCAGACCACCTGCAAATGCAATGGTATAAATAAAGCATATTCGGGCAAGCTCCTCTGTCCAGGCGGGGGCACTTTCTAAAAACAACCTCGAAAATATTTGAATTGTCACCGCGACGATCATTCCCATCAGGCTGGATATGGCACCAGTTTCTGCCAAAAAATCAATAACCTTTTTTGCCTTCATTGAAGTTTTGCTATTTGTTCATATAATTCCATCAAATCATTTGGCAGGTTTTGCCGTACTGCCTTTGCGGCTGCCTGTCGAAATGCATCTATGTCGGGTTCATTTACGATCATTCCTTTTTCAATCAGTCGATTCAAAAGCATTTTTTCTTCTTCTACAAAAAGTTGCTGGTGGTAGGCTTGCATTTCCTTGCCCGCTTCGAGAATCGCCTCTTGCAGCCTTGGCGTTAGTGATTGATATTTTTTTTCACCCAATACGATGTACACCCATCCGATCACATGTTCGGTCAGGTTCAGATATTGTTGCACTTCGTATAGTCCGCCGCTATTGATGAGCGCCAATGGATTTTCTTGCGCTTCTATGGTGCCTTGCTGCAAACCTGTAAAAACTTCAGAAAAGGTCATTGGGGTGGGTTTGGCTCCAAGTGCCTGCCAGGTTTTGATAAATATGGGTACGGTGGGCACCCTGAGAATCATTCCTTTGAGGTCTTCGGGATGGCTGATGGGCCGGTTGCTGGTGAGGTTTCGCGGCCCTCTTTCAAAATAGGCAATGGGACGCAAGCCTAGGCGATGTATCATCTCGGCACTGATAACTTTACCTATCGGACCTTCCACTACCTTTTTTAAGTGTTCAGAATCTTTGATCAGGTAAGGAATGGCGCAAAATGAGGTGATGGGTACCCAGTTTTGCATGCTTTCGCCGGTGGTGGTCATGTCGACAATGCCAAGTCTGATGGATCTGATCAAGTCGCGTTCTTTGCCCAATTGCTCTGCAGGATAAACGCGTACTTCTATTTGACCCTCTGATTTTTCTTCGAGCACTTCTTTGAATTTTAGAGCAGATTGGTGCCATATGTCAGTTTCATTGGCCTGGTGTCCAAAGCGCAGTATCGTTTTGTTATGCTTCTCGTGGCAAGAAAACATCAGTAAAACGCATACTAAAAGATATAAAAGCTTGCTGTATGTCATGCAAATGCCAGTTGTTTGCAATTGATAATGTTTGTGCCAACCCCAATGTTCTCACATGAACTAGTGGCCTGACTTATAGCGCATCTATGCCTGCTAGGCCAGGGCAAACTCCTCCTTCAATTCTGTAATGGCCATGCGGCAAATATGTTCGAATTTGTCCAATTGATCCTTTAAGGGTTCTATTCGGCGGCTTTTGGCGTTGTCTTCAATGGATAGTACAAGGTCTTTAAGCGCATGTATTCCCATAAAGGTGACAGAAGGTTTTATCTTATGGATGATATTGGCCAGATCGTCATACTCTTCGCTGGCAAAGTGAAACCAGATGTTTTCTATGTCTCGTGGAGCCTGGTTGATAAATGACTTCACCATATCATGAATAAAGCCCTGGTCGTTGTCGCTCATCTCTTTCAGGTAGGTGAGATCTATGGTTTTGTTGTTGTATGTATCGCCTTTTGGCTTGTTGGGAATCTTTTTAGTGAAGCCTTCCAGTTCTATACTTCCAATAATTTTATTTTTGAGTGTTTCGGGCTGAAAAGGTTTGGAAATATAGTCGTTCATACCGGCAGCAATGCACTTGTCCTCGTCGCCTTTGATGGCATTGGCCGTGAGGGCGATGATGGGAGTGTTGCTTTTAGGTGGGGCGAAGTTTGTTCGGATAAATTTGGTGGCCTCAAAACCATCCATTATGGGCATGCGCACATCCATCAAAATGAGATCGTAGCTGTTTTCTTTCAATTTTTCCAGGGCGGTCAGGCCGTTTTTTGCTTCATCGGGAGCGCAGTTCCAGTTTTGCAGTATTTTTTTTGTGTAGAGCAAATTCACCTCGTTATCTTCTACGAGCAATATTTTATGCTTCGACAAATCCAGCTTTTTGCCGGTAGTTTCAAACTTTGCCACAGGCGATTTCGATTCTTCCAGGTCTTGTTCGCTGCCTATTTCAAAACTCAGATTCACCGTAAATTTTGATCCCCTTCCCGGGCGGCTTTGCACTACTATACTGCCATTTTGTGATTCGACCAATTGTTTGACTATGGCCAGTCCCAGGCCTGTACCGCCATATTTCCTGTTGATGGTTTCGTCTCCCTGTTCGAAGTTTTCAAATATCTTTTGGATTTTTTCATCTGCGATGCCTATTCCGGAGTCATCGACGATAAACTGGAAATCGCCCATATCGCCTTCCTGGCCAATTTTGAGGGCATATATCTTCACAAAGCCTCTTTTGGTAAACTTCACGGCATTGCCTATCAGATTGGAGATGATCTGGTTGAGCCTTACCGGATCTCCGATCACCACTTCATCGATATAGGGATCGAAATTGAGGGTAATGGAGATGCCTTTTTGCTTTGCCGAATAGCTAAATGAGCTTATCAGCGTGTTGAAAAAGGATTTCAGGTTGAACCCGATTCGTTCAAATTTGATGTTGCCCGACTCTATGGCTGACAGGTCGAGTATGTCGTTTATAATCACCTGAAGGTTTTTTGAAGAGGTCTTGATGGCATTCAGATATTTCTTTTGTTCCTCGGTGGCCGGTATTTCTTCCAATAAATTTACCATGCCTACCACGCCATTTATCGGTGTCCTGATCTCGTGGCTCATATTGGCCAAAAATTGCTCTTTGGTTTGCTTGGCCTTCAAGAGTTCGTCCGAATGTTTTTTTCGCTCGGTGATATCTACAGAAATGCCCAGTATATTTACCACACCGTCTTTGTCGGGGAGTGGCTTTTTGGTGGTATGGTACCATCGCTCCTCGCCATTGTGCAGCACGAGATATTCTTCAAATTCAAATGATTTGCCTGTGGCCAGCACCTTTTTGTCTATCTCGGCATTCAGCGCTATATCTACTTTTAGATTAGAAGGATTTATACTACCATGCAGCAATATTTGCTCTTGCGATAGCTGGAAGAGCTCGGCGACCGCTTCGTTTACCAGAATAAAACGCCCGTTTTTATCTTTAATGTAAATGTAATTGGGTACCGTGTTAAAAATCTGCTGATAGAATTTTTTTTGCTCTTCTATGGCCCTGGAGGCCTGGATGTTTTGTGTAATATCTACCGAAAATCCAATGAGCAACTCCTTGTTTTCGGAAGTGTGAATAATTTTTTTGCCTGTAAAGACATGTCGTTTACGACCTTTTATTTCTATCTCGTGGTGCGATATTTTGGGCTGCTTGGTCTTTCTTACCTCAATATCATCTGCATCGAACATTTTGGCCGTTTCCTCCGAATAGATTTCATATACCGATTTTCCAATGGCATCTTTCACGCTGATGCCCGTTGATTCTTCTGCATTTTTATTGAGATAAATAAATTTCCCCTCTTTGTCTTTGGTAAAAATATTTATGGGCAGGTAATCGAAAATTTCGTTCATCAGGTTTTTTTGGTTGATGATTTCCAATTCTGCTTTTTTGTGGCTTTTGATCTGGTGCGCCTGATAGGTGATCATGTTCCAGGTACGCGATGCCATGTGGCCTATCAGCTTAATGGTCTCATTGCTTTGGCCGTCAAAGTATCTCTGCTTGCGCGAATAGGCATATAAAATGCCCACCGGGTCATTTACTGGAATAAGCGGAAAAATAATCTCAGCGCCAGATTTAGAAGTATTGAACAGCCGCAGAATGTCGCCGTCGCGTTTCTGTTCTAAGTTTGCATTGTAGATGCTGCTTTGCTTTCGGATAATTTCATGCAGCATAGTTTCCAGTTTTTTTCTGTCCAACTGAATGTCATTGATATGGCGTAGATAATTGCTGGATATCACCGAAAAGGAGTGGTCTTCCCAGTGGTAACGGAACATGATGAAGAGTTCGATGTCGGGCAGCACTTTGTGAAAAGCATCGGCGAGGCCCTTATGAAAATCGGATGGTGTTTTGATCAGGAATAATTGCCTGGAAAAATCATTGATGGTGATAAAAGCATTATTGGTTCCCCCTTTCGACATGTTTTTTCTAATTGCTATTTCTTAATTTGCTCCATTTCCTGCAAATATCGATAAATACTCGATTTGCCAATATCCAGCTTTTTAGCCACTTTGATCACATTGTGATCGTATTTTTCGAGCATAAATGATATTATTTTAAAAGTGTATTCTTTGAGCGTGAGCTCTTCCAGGGCGAGTTTTTCTTCATCGATGATGCTGCTGAACTTGATATCTTCAGCTTCTATTTGGTCTCCATCAGAGAGGACGGCAGCCAGGTCAACCACTGATTTGAGCTCGCGCACATTGCCCGGATATCGATATTTGAGCAATTGATCCTGAGCTTTTTTAGAAAATTTCAATTCGCTAATGTTGTTCTCCTTGCAAAATTCCTTTAGGAAGTATTTGGCGATGATAATCACATCGTTGTCGCGCTCGCGAAGGGGTGGCAGCCAAACGGGCAATCCCAACAACCGATAGTACAAGTCTTCTCTGAAATTGCCATTTTTCACTTCCTCTGCCAAATTCCGGTGCGTAGCTACCAATATGCGCACGTCTAGCTTGATGGTGTTGTTGCCCCCGACTCTGGTCACTTCTTTTTCCTGGATCACACGCAGCAATTTGGCCTGCAGGCTCATGTCCATTTCGCCGATTTCATCCAGGAAGATGGTGCCCTTTTGCGCTTCTTCAAATTTGCCGATACGGCGGGTTAGTGCTCCGGTAAAGGCTCCTTTTTCGTGGCCAAACAGCTCGCTTTCGATGAGCTCGCGCGGTATGGCGGCTATGTTTACCGGCACGAAAGGTTCTTTTTTTCTCGACGAGTTGTAATGGATGGTTTTGGCAATCAACTCTTTGCCGGTTCCTGTTTCGCCAGTGATAGACACAATAATGTTGCTGTTCACGGCCTTTTCGAGCATGGCAAAAACCTTTTTGATCGCCTTGCTGCTGCCTATTATGCTTTTATCAAAATTATATTTTTCTGACAGTTCGGACCGCAAGCTCGATATTTCCTCGGTCAGCGATATGTTTTTCCGTGCATTGTTTATGGCATTCAGGAGGCGGTCTTTGGTGTCTTCATTTTTGATGATGTAATCATAGGCACCCAATTTCAGCAACTTAACCGCAGTACCAATTTTTTCCTGAGCCGATACTATGATGACATGAATGGCCTGATTGAAATTTTTAACTTTGTTCAGCACTTCTTCACCCGACATATCTGGCAAGGTGTAATCGAGCGCAATGATATTTGGCTTAAGGTGAAGATGCTTGATACAGTCGTTGCCTGACGAAAAAAAATGCACTTCGAAATCTGGATTTAAACCAAGTACGTATTCAAGAAATTTTCTATAGGTTGGGTCGTCTTCTACCGCAAAAATCTTCACTGTGCTTTCCATATTGATGGATGTTGTTGGTGCTAAAAGTTACCGCCTTTTAATGCTTCAATATAGGATACTTTTATATATATCTATATAATGATGTTCGGCTAATTTATTGTGTAGCCATCCTAAAAAGCGCTATTTTGTGTAATTTACCCACATTCCACCTCAGAAATTAAACGATATCTGGTCTGGAGGCAATGGAAAATTACCACAAAGGATATACCTCAGATGCGCCGTCAATTCATTGCATATCTCAAGGCAAATTCTACCAAAGGTGCATAATTGTGAATAGAAAATACAAAAACAGCCATTGAAAATTCAATGGCTGCATTGTCAACAGACGCTTAACTACGATAATGGTCTAATGTTTACCTTGGTCTTGGAAGCATTTTTTGTGTTTCCAATATGTCTTTGAGGTTCAGTTTGAGTTCTGTATTGTAGATATAATAGATGAGTTTCCACTCTTCCGGTGCCATAAAGCCGTCTGAGTTGGCTATGAGCGACATCCAGGCAATACACTTCAATTTGAGCTTTTCGTCGCATTTTTTGAGTGATGCGATGCAATCGTTGATGATTTGTTGCTTGCTCAGGTCAGATATCCTTTTCAAATGATACTCAAACTCCCAATCATCAATATTTTCATGTTGTTTCATCAACCTGCCCATCGACAATTCTTTTTCGTCTATATGGCCATCTGCGTTTATAAGAAGGTGGTAGAGCATTACCAGGCCTCCGAAATAATTTGTTCTGCTGTCTGTTATAGTCATAGCTAATGGTGCGTTTTGTGTTTTTTTCTTGTGTTGTACTTAGATACTTTCTTATATCAATCGGTAACCTGTAAGTGCAAAAATATATTGATATAATTATATAATACAAAAAAAAGCGCTTTATTTCAATTTAGAATGCAATAATTCCCTTTGATCTTGTTTGAAAAATAATCCATTAGGCTGGCTTTTCCTTACATCAACGAATGTTTTTTGGCCTGAAGTAAGAAGGAGAACCAAATGTATGAAGTCATTGATTTTTTGTAAAAGTAACTTTTACAGCCAATCCCATCGCTTCTTTTGAGGTATGGGATGATCACCGCATACAAAACAGGCCACCACATTGGCGATCGAAATGAAGCATCACAAAAAATATCTCATGAAGCGCGCGCATCCAAAATTGTAATACAGGTATTAAAAAGGAAAATTTTATCGATGTCGTACTAAATGGAAAATATTTTATTATTTCGTGAAATGTTGCATTACAAAGGAAAAATTAGTGCCGATTCATTTATTTCAGAAAGTGGTCTTTTGGTAGCTGAACCAGATTATAGCACAAAGCTATATGCATCCCAATTGGTACAGGCATTTCCCGAAATTCTACACAAATGAGTCATCTTTCTATTTAGATTATCAATATGATTGAAAACAAAGCTCAAAACAACAATCCTCTTCATGGACTCACCCTGGAAGCTATCCTGGAGTTTTTGGTAGCTGAATATGGATGGGAAGAGCTCGGGCAGCTCATCAACATCAGGTGTTTCAATTACGATCCTTCTATAAAATCGAGCCTTGTTTTTTTGAGAAAGACTCCATGGGCTCGGGCGAAAGTCGAACAGTTATTTTTAGAATCGACCAACAACGGATAGCCGGGTCAACGACAAGCTGTTGGCTTATGTTTTGCACAATTTTATTTACCCCATTTTCCTCATTATTTATTTACTGCTGCTCGGTCAGCTAGACCCCGCAAGTCAGAAGCAGGATGAGACAATCGGCTATACGTGAAACTTCTCTTTGATATTTTCTGTCACCACTTTGCCATCGAAGAGATTGATGATGCGATGTGCATAATTGGCATCGTAGGGGGAGTGGGTCACCATTATGATGGTCGTTCCTTCTTCATTGAGCTGCGAGAGCACTTTCATCACTTCTTCGCCATTGGCTGAGTCCAGGTTGCCTGTGGGTTCATCGGCCAGAATAAGCTTTGGCCTGGCGACTATGGCTCTGGCAATGGCTACACGCTGTTGTTGTCCTCCCGAAAGTTGCTGCGGAAAGTGATTTCTGCGGTGCATAATGTTCATTCTTTCCAGTACGGCTTCCACTTTTTGTTTTCTTTCTCCCGAAGGTACTTTGAGATAGAGCAGTGGCAATTCCACGTTTTCAAACACAGTGAGTTCATCGATCAGGTTAAAACTTTGGAAGATGAAACCAATAGAGCCTTTGCGGAGTTGCGCGCGTTGTCTTTCAGAATATTTCGATACTTCATTTTCACCAAAGTGATAGACGCCTTCTGAGGGGTTGTCGAGCAGGCCCAAAATATTGAGCAAAGTAGATTTTCCACATCCTGAAGGCCCCATTATAGCTACAAATTCGCCATCTTTTATTTCAATATTGATGCTGTTGAGCGCGGTGGTTTCAACTTCTTCGGTCGTGTAAATTTTGGAAAGATTCTTGATTTTGATCATGACTGTTTACGTTAGCTTATTTTATTATCAATACTTCATTGTCGCCATAGTGGTCGTAGGACGAAGTAATCACTTTTTGACCTGCCTTCAGCCCTTCGATCACTTCGAAAAATTCAGAATTTTTTCGTCCGAGTTTTATGTCTTTTTTAATGGCCCTGGCACCGGAGTCATCTACGAGGAATATCCAATTGCCTCCGCTGTCTTTATAGAATCCTCCCATGGGCACCAGCAGAGCCTCGGCAGAGTTGCCCAATTCCAACCTTATTCGCACAGATAGTCCTCTTTTGATCGACTGTGGTTGGTTTCCCGTAAATTCCATGTCCACTTCAAATCGTCCTTCGGTGATGGTAGGGAATATTTTGGTGATGAGCAACTGATAGTTGAGGCCGGACTGAGGAAAGGAGCCTTTAAGTCCAATATCGACTCTGGGGAGGTATAGTTCATCTATTTTTACCCTCACTTTGTAGCTGCCAATCTCGTCGATTTGACCTATCCGTTCGCCTCTCACTATGGATTGTCCCAATTCGTGATCTGGTGTGGCGAGTTGCCCGGCAATCGGTGCTTTGATCACCAGGTTATCGAGAATCATATTCACCCCTTCGAGGTTTTGCCTCATCCGGCCTTCGGAGGCATTGAGTTCCTGCAACTGGCGTATCCGCGAGCTTGAATCTACCATGTACGATTTATGTGTCAGTTTGCGAGTAGTGACGTAGTATTTGTATTGTTCTTCTATCTCTTCCAGATCGCGCTTTGACACGAGGTCTTTTTCATAGAGTTGCTTAAATCGCGTGTACTGTGGTTTGAGCAAGTTGATCTGATAGTCAATTTCGGCAAGCCGTTGTTGTTGGTTCAGATCGTTTTGATTGAGCGATAAGCGAGTAGTGGTAGAGCGGTTGATTTGTTCGTATAGCGATGCTTGCTGGCTAAGCACGCTGAGTTCAAGTGTGCTATTGCTCAAGCGCATGATCACATCGCCTTTATTTACCATGTCACCGGTTTCTTTTTCTATCGATTGTATAATCCCACCCTCGCGCGCATCGAGAAATCGTGTGTTGCTGGGCAGCACTGTGCCGGTAACGGGAATAAAATCCTGAAATACACCATGGCTAACTTCGGCAATGGTGATCTTGTCGCGGTCGATATTCAGCTTCGATCGATTGTCGGAGAAGAAAAATCCATAAAGGACAAATGAAACAAATACCAGCACAATGGCATAGAGCGAAATACGCTTCACAGTCCACACTTTCTTTTTGATTTTCTTATCCATTTTCTATAAAAAAAAGTAAAATCCCGAACTCATTGCCAACAAATGTGCCAAACGCAAGAAGCTATGCATCAGATGTATATGCTCAAAATGCAATTGATATACGTCCATTCATGAACGTGGCCGTCCGCTGGCGAACGGTCGTGTTTTTTATTTCAAAACAAAAATAAAATTGAGGATAAAGTTCAGTCAATATCATTATAATTACATCTATTTTGAAGAATTTCGGCCTGCAATTCAGCAAATGACAGGCTAAGAACCACCAGGATTACATGATTCAAAAAAATAACCATTCGGGTAAAATACTTATAGTAGATGACAACGAAGATTTGTTGAAAGCGGCCAGGATGTTTTTAAAAAGGCATTTCAAGCAGGTAGATATCGAAAAATCGCCGGAATCTATCCTTGCTCTGCTTAGCAATGAACAATACGATGTGATCTTGCTCGATATGAATTTTACCAAAGACGTGAGCAGCGGGCACGAGGGATTTTTGTGGTTGGAAAAAATATTAGATATAGATCCTGCCGCAGTGGTAGTGCTCATTACGGCATATGGCGATGTGCAAATGGCCGTGAAAGCCATAAAAGAAGGGGCAACGGATTTTGTGCTGAAGCCTTGGGAAAATGAAAAACTTTTGGCCACCATTTATGCTGCCATGCGTCTGCACGAATCCAGGCTTGAGGTAGCCAACTTGCGCTCCCGCCAGCAGCTGCTCAGTGCAGATGCCGACCACAAGTTTCAGGATATCATAGGGAGCAGCCTGTCCATGCAACACGTTTATAAAACCATAGAACGAGTGGCATCAACCGATGCCAATGTGTTGATATTGGGGGAAAATGGCACCGGCAAAGAAGTGATCGCCCGCTCCCTACACCGCAATTCGCTGCGTGCCGAAGAGGCATTCATTGGAGTAGACATGGGGTCGATCAGTGAAACGCTATTCGAAAGTGAACTTTTTGGCCATATGAAAGGAGCTTTTACCGATGCCAGAGAAGATCGTCCCGGCAGGTTTGAAATAGCGCACAAGGGCACCTTGTTTTTAGACGAAATAGGTAACTTATCGCTGACTTTGCAAGCCAAGCTGCTTTCGGTATTGCAAAGCCGCCAGGTGACAAGAGTTGGCTCCAACAAGTCAAAGGATATAGACATTAGGTTGATCTGTGCTACCAATATGCCTATTCAGAATATGGTGAAGGACAATAAGTTTAGGCAAGATCTGCTTTACCGCATCAATACCATCGAGATACAAATACCTGCCTTGCGCGAAAGGAGGGATGATATTCCATTGCTAGCCAACCATTTTTTGACCATCTATGATCGTAAGTACCAAAAAAACATAAGGTCGATCAGTGAAGCGGCCATGAAAATGCTGCAAAAATACCAGTGGCCGGGCAATGTACGCGAGTTGCAGCATGCCCTGGAGCGGGCGGTGATTATGTCAAACAGTCAAATACTCAATCCAGAAGATTTCTTTTTCAGTACCGGAACCAGTAGAGGGGAAGAATCTAACCTGATGCTGGAAGACTATCATTTGGAGGAGGTTGAGAAAATACTGATCAGGAAAGTGCTGCAAAAACATGACGGAAACATTACTCAGGCGGCCAACGAACTTGGCCTTACACGGTCTTCGCTTTATCGTAGATTAGAGAAATATGGGCTATAGTTATTTTAGGATCAGCGTGTTGGTGCGGGTCATACTATTGAGCTTGTCCAACTTGATTTGCGTTTACCTGTTTTTTAAAGGTCAAAATTATTTGAGTGCATGTGTAATGGTGCTGGTCATCGTATTCCAAATCGCAGAACTTTTTCGCTACACCACCATCACTAACAAAAAGATCACTAAATTTCTCGAATCTATCAGGTATTCTGATTTTTCCACAAGTTTTACCCACGACAACAAGCTTGGTCGGAGTTTTAGGGAGCTCAATACAGCCTTCAACAACGTGGCCGAAGCATTTAGACGCGAACGCGCCGAAAAGGAAGAAAACCTCAATTATCTCAATACGGTGGTGCAACACGTAACCACAGGTCTTTTGTCGTTTGATGAAGATGGAAATGTTGGTCTGATCAATTCGGCTGCCAGAAAATTTCTTAAAACACCAGTACTGAGAAATATCAGTGAAATTCTTGCCGTAAATGTTACCGTTTACAAAAAAATTAAGCAAATGACACCCGGCGAAAAGGCCCTGGTGCGGGTAGATAATGACCTGAACCTATCTATTCATGCTACAGAGCTGAAACTCCGCGGGCATACCTATAAGCTGATCGCGCTGCAAAATATCCATTCCGAACTGGAGTCGAAAGAGGTAGAAGCCTGGCAAAATCTGACCAGAGTGCTGCGGCATGAAATAATGAATTCGATAACTCCAATTGCCTCACTCACCGGCACCTTGAATGATATACTCAATGAAGATATAAAGCAAAGTGGGCCCGGAGCCTTCGAGATCGCCGAAGAATCGCTCAATGACCTTGAAGAAGGCCTGCAAACTATAGAAAACAGAAGCAAAGGCCTGGTGAAATTTGTGGATGCGTACCGTGATTATACCAGTATCCCAAAGCCAAAATTTGCACCTATTGGTATCGATGACCTGTTTGACCATATCGGACAATTGCTCAAAAGGGAATTTAAAGATCTCGGTATTGAATATCATGCGCAGGTATTGTCTGACAATATGGTGATCACTGCCGACCGCGAACTGATAGAAATGGTATTGATCAATTTGTTGAAAAACAGCAAAGAAGCCCTCCGGGAAACCGAAGGGCCAAGGATAGAAATGACGGCACGGTTCGATAAAGAAAGCCATGTGATCATGGAAATAAAGGACAATGGACCGGGAATAATCCCCGAAGCACTCGAAAGAATATTTATTCCTTTCTATTCCACCAAAAAAGCTGGCTCGGGTATCGGATTGGCCCTTTCGCGCCAAATCATGCAATTGCACCAGGGCTCGCTTTCGGTGAAGTCTGAGCCGGAGGTTTACACTATCTTTACGTTGAGATTCTAAAAAAAGGACAGGGAAAACCGCATGCACTTTTAACGCTGCCTGACACCAGATAGAGTGGGCTTAAAAACGTAAAATTTCATGTTGGTTCACGTGCAAACTTTATTAACCTTATGTCTGAATATCCATTCATAAAACACAAAAATATAGCGACATCCGGGTGAATTACCCCAAATCATGAAAATTAGAGTTGTTCAGCACGCACAAGAAAGCCGCTCCAAAGCCATGTGACGCCATTCAAAAAGCCTCCCTAACAAAGAGGGAGGTAGCCATAAGTCCACCTCCCCTTTGCTAACCATTAATCAAAACCTCAAACATTTAAACAACCACAAATGGCTAGTCTGCAATGAAAGTAATTTGAATAATTATCTTTCATAGGTTCGATAATATAACGCTCATGACAGGACATTGTTTGCATTTGCAAAAAAGCAGCAGTTGCATTTTTTGCAAAATAATGGGTCAACATTTGAATATCCCTGCCCAAAGAATTGCGTTATTTTATGCAGATGCCAAAACATTTTGAAAATTGACATCATTTCAAAAGTTAGAGGATCAACCCCTAAAAAGCTTAATTTCGATATTAAGCCGGCAATTCAAAATTGCTTATTGATGCCAAAGCATTGAGTAAGAATGGCGGAACATGTTTCCGCCATTTTTATTTATAAGTGTATCACTTTTCACGTAAGTTTGGGCATGCCACTAATTGCCCACGATTCCTACAAAGCTCCCTGGTTTTTGCCCAACGGACATATCCAGACCATATATCCGGTATTGTGCCGGAAGGTGTCTATAGCTTTAAAGCCCAGAATTTTCACCATAATCATGGCAGATGGTGATTTCATCGATTTAGATTATTATGATAAACAATCTGGCAAAACCCTGATCGTATCTCATGGACTTGAAGGCAACAGCTCGAGGGCATATATACTTGGAATGGCAAGGGCTTTCCTGGCAGAGGGGTGGAATGTGGTGGCATGGAACTATCGCGGATGTAGCGGTCGCTCCAACAACACCATCAAGTTTTATCATAGCGGATGTACAGAAGACCTGGGTGAGGTGGTCAATTTTGCTGCCAACATAGGGGGTGTAACTCAAATTGCACTTGCTGGCTTTAGTCTCGGGGGCAATGTGGTGTTGAAGTATTTGGGTAATACGGCTATGGTCAACCAAAAGATTACGCATGCGGTGGCCATATCAGTTCCGCTGGATTTACATCAAGGATGCAGGCGCTTGTCAGAATCCTCCAACTATCTGTACGAAATGCGATTTTTGCGGACCCTTAAACAGAAAATCCGCGATAAGGCCGTACTTTTTCCGGAATTGGATCTCCGGCATTTGGCGCATATTCATGACCTCCAAAAGTTTGACGATTATTATACCGCTCCGCTGCATGGATTTGCTGACGCACTCGATTACTACCGTTCTTGCAGTTCACTATTTGTATTGGATGAAATAAAAATTCCCACACTCATTATCAATGCCAAAAATGATCCTTTTTTGCCAGAATCATGTTTTCCACATTCAGCTTTGGCCGATCATCACTATATTTTTCTCGAGACACCAGCACACGGAGGCCATGTCGGTTTCACTGCAATCGACCCGGAAGGCAGGTATTGGTCTGAGACACGGGCGCTGCAATTTGTTGAATAAGCCTGGTGTTGAAGTCCTGGGGTCAATTGCGGACAGATCATAAGCGTGGAGCAGGAAGGGACTGGAGGGAGATGAAGCAGAGAAACTTTTGCGAGATACAAAACACTTCATTCAACTAAGAACAAGTCGGTATGGCAGGTCATTAAAGCACATCCCCTAAAACACTGCGATCAAATTAATCGAGCACATTTTCCATGAATGTTAACGTTAATCTAAGTATTTTTGCACAATATTTTAAATTTCGACTGGTTTAGCAAGTCCGGCAGCTTTTGGTGATCAAGGTTGCTTGTTTTGAAGCCACCCGGGAAGCAAAGGGCTGGAAGAAGCAAAGCGGATAAAGGTCTAAATCTTGTTTTGACTAAAATATATTGCCCAACGATGAACGATAACAATCACGAACCTGCTACCAGCAGTGGGCAATATATTGTTTGAAGTCATCATTGCCAAACAAGTATAGACTCATCTACTAACTATCCGCGCCGCATTTCTTCACTGCCAGCATGCAATGCAAATGATCAGCGAAATCTTAATTGATCAGTTGATTCAGAATTTTTTGTAGGTGTAGTTTAATAAATCGTCATGACAAAAGTTTTAGTTTGGGTTATTTCCATTATCACACTCGGAGCCATCATCACAGCAGTAGTTTGGAAAAACCCACTTACCCCTACGGTAATGTCGAGTGCAATAGCCACCAGTACGGTAGAGGTGGGTACCGTGGTAAAAACAGTACCTGCCAAAGGCATAGTAGAGCCAGCCAGCGAGGTGTTGCTGCTCAGCCCGGCCTCATCTGTGGTTACCAAAATAGTAAATGGAGTGGGTAGCAAAGTGAGTGCAGGAGATATCATTTTGGTACTGGACGACAAGCCCATCCGTGACCAGATCGAAGATATCGAAGACCAGTTGGAGATGAAAAACAACAATCTGGAAAAAACCATTTTGAGCGCCCGCAATATTCGGGTCGATCTGGACTATAATGTAGAAGTAAAGAAACTGACCATCATTTCTATTAAGTCTGATCTGGTAGATCAGGAGCAGCTACTGGAAGTAGGTGGTATATCACCAGCCAAATTTGAAAAAACAAAGCAAGAGCTCACCCTGGCAGAAAAAGACCTGGAAACCATTAAGATAAAGAATAACATCAGGCTGGAGCAGCTCGCCGCTGAAGAAAAAGGGCTAAAGCTGCAAATAGAGATACAACAAAAACAACTCGATCAGAAAAAACAATTGCTCGATAAGATGGAGATCAAGGCGCCTTCTTCGGGCATAATTCTGGAAGTAAACGCCACCGAAGGTCAAAAAGTCGAAACAGACCGATTGCTGGTTCGCATGTCTGACCTGACCACCTTCAAGCTCAGAGCTACCATAGAAGACAAGCATGCCGGCGTCACCAAAACTGGCCGCGGGGTCTTTGCCGTGGTTGGTGACCAACGCCTTACCGGCAAGATTGGTACGGTGAGTCCCACCATCCGGGACAATAAAATTGAGTTTGACGTATTTCTCGATCAGAGCAACTATGCCAAGTTGCGGCCAAATATGTCGATTGACCTGCGTGTAGTGCAAGAGCGAAAAGACGGCGTGCTGCGAATAAAAAACGGACCGGCTATAGACGACAGCTACAGGCACGATCTATATTTCAGAAATGGCGATATGGCCACATTGAAGCCGGTCAGAACAGGGCTGACGGGTGATGAGTTTTCAGAAATAGTGGAAGGCGCCTTTCCCGGTGACGAAATTATCATATCGGATATCTCATCTTTCAGAAAGCAAAAGAGGTGGAATTGAATTAAGAAGGAACAAGTGAATTGCTTTATGACAAAAAGAATTTTTTATCCCATCATTTTTTTATTTCAAATATATGCCGCCAATGCGCAGCACATCGACAGTACAGAAGCGGTAAAACTTACCCTTGATGATGTTGTAAATATGGCCATTGAACAATCTCCATCAATAAAATACAGGCAAAACCTGAATGTGAACAGCTATTGGCGATGGAAGAATTTTCAAGCCAATTTCAGGCCGCAACTGGGTCTGTCAGGCGATTTGCCCAACTATCAGCAAACCAACCAGGCCATTACCCAACCTGATGGGAGTATAGAATTCAGGCAAATCGCCCAATTGCGCACCACGGCAGATATGTCGCTATCGCAGATAGTGCCCCAGACCGGAACAACCATTTATGGGGCGTCGTCCCTTTACAGGGTGCAGGATTATAATAAAAATACGATCAATTGGTCTGGCTCTCCATTTTATATCGGCTTTGTGCAGCCTCTTTTTGCCTACAATTGGTACAAATGGTCGCGGATGACAGAGCCGTTGCTATATGAAGAAGCGCAAAGAGACTATATAGAATCGGTAGAAGAAGTATCGCTAAGTGCTGCAAACCGTTTTTTTAATTATTTACGTATTCAAACCAACTATAACCTGGCAGCCAATAACCTGAAAAACAGTGAGGACAACCTGCGAATAGCCGAAGTAAAAAGAAAACTTGGCCAGATCTCAGAAAACGATTTCTCAAGAATTCAGCTTTCGGTACTCAATGCCAAAAAAGCGCTGAACACCTCTAGCATGGATTTGAAAAATGCTGATTTTGAATTAAAATCCTATATCGGCATGGATCAGCATAGAAACATCGCCCTGGAGATACCTACTGAAATGAGCTTGTTTTATATCGATCCGGATAAAGCCCTGGCTGAGACCCTGGCCAACAGGAAAGAAGCACCGGAGTTTGAGCGCCGACTGATAGAGGCCGACAGGGAGCTGGTAAAGGCAAAAAGGAATACGGGATTGAGTACCACCCTCAGGGGTAGCTATGGCACTTCCAAAAATTCGCCCGAGCTGGCCGGGGTGTACGAAGACACAGAAAAACAACAAATGCTCAAGTTAACTATGAACATTCCCATTCTTGACTGGGGCAAATCAGCCTCGGCAGTCAAACTCGCAGAATCCAGACGTGATTTGGTGCTATACGATGTAGAACGCGAAAAACTAAACTTCGAGCGGGAAGTGGTGGTGGAAGTTGAGCAGTTTAACTTGCTCAAAGACCAGCTGGAGACTGCCAAAGAGGCAGATAAGGTATCGGAAAACGGATATATGATTTCACTCAAAAAATTTCAAAATGGGGAGATCAGCATCACCGATTTGAATATCTCGCTTTCAGAGCGCGAGAAAGGTAAACGCGACTATATATCCTCTTTGGAAGACTACTGGGAGTCGTACTACTATTTGCGTATCCTCACCCTTTATGATTTTGTTCTGAACCAAAAAATCACTTATATCAATCCTTCCCTTTCGGTAAGGTGAAGCAGCAAACGCAATAGTCGATTATTTGCAGGATTTTACCGCTCGATATGCTCCGTCAAATTGTAAAGTCAGTTGGTTCTCCACAATAAAAGGGGAGGAGTTTAAGTCCAGCAATGATGCCTGGTGCCAGGTTCAATGCGATTGAGATGAGTTGAGGATGGCTCCTTTTTTTGCTTTAAGGCACAGGTGACTTTATTATATGTCGGTTTTTCAGGTAGAACTATTCTTCTTCCTCCTCCAGTTCTTCTTCTTCCGGATTATCGTTGGTTTTTTGTTTTTTATTGCCGAAAGGCCAGAATTTTTTCTTTTTTTCCGGGGGCAACTGGTCTGCCTCATCGTCTGCTATGAGGGGTTCTTCTTCTTTCAGGTCTTCTTTGAGCAGATCACGGTCTTCACCCTTCTTGGGCAAATACTTTCCAAAATGGTGCAAATAGATCATCTGATCTATATTTTGAAAATCCCGGTCTGTTTGACTTTGGGCCATTACTGCGGCCGAATCAATATAAATCACAGAGTCTGATTCGGCAAATTCACGCTGGAAATTGGCAAAGGGATCTTCGAGTTTTTTATAAACAGAATTCATGGAGATGATGCGCATTTCCTTGAGCTTTTTCTCTCTGGGAATTTCTTTGGCTATGCCATATTTTTCTTTGTCCACCTCCCAGGTTTTCTTTGGCAATGAATCGGGGCCGAAAAGTGAGAAGGTGTTTTTAGTTTCGTCAACATCAAGGATGAAATAAGAATGATAGGCAGGGCAAATCATCTTCTGCTGGCATGCAGAAAGGTACACCATTGCGAATCCGCAAAAAATATAAGCCAAAATTTTATTCATCAAGTTGCTGGCGCGAATATCACCTTTTTATCTATATGCCAAAATGGATGTAATTTAATTTGAGATTATACAGCATATAACTTCACCTGAATATGAAATATTTTGCTGCTAGGAATTAAAGAATGGACAACTGATGAAATCGCTCCTACCCGCCTCTTTCTATATTCAACTGGGTAGGGGCATGTAACCCGGCAAAAATACTAATAATCAGTCAAAAAAGTACGCGATGCCTTTGGCAATTTGGCAACAACCAGCTCGTATGAGTGGTCGATGAGCTCGTACACCAAGGTATCGCTTAGCGACCCATTCATCACTACGGTATTCCAATGTTGCTTGTTCATATGATATCCCGGTACAATAGCCGGGAATTGTGCCCTCAATTCCATTGCCCGCATAGGGTCGCATTTTAAGTTGATGCTTTCGAATTGTTCAATATCGGCAAGCGCAAACAACTTGTCCATCACTTTAAATACCAGGGTATTTTCACCAAAGGGAAAAGATTCAGAGACTCCTTTTTTGCTCAGGCAATAATCGCGGAATGACTCTATATTCATCGGAAAATGTGTCTGAAAATGAGGTAAATGATGCCTGCCAAAAACACCAATATGGATATTTTGTTGATGCCATGCATCATTTTCAGATTGAAATTCGATTTTCGATCCGGGTCTTTTTTTCTGAAAAAGTAGCCAAAGAGCTCGCCAAAGGCAAAATATTCTCCGGCTCCGGGTTTCTGTTTGTGTTCCTGTGTCATATCAAATACTTGAGGGTTCTATCCAGGCACCATCGGCTTTGATGATGTCAATGAGCTCATCGACGGCCGCAGCCGAGGGCACTGATTTTTTTATCACGTTCATGCCTTTGTACAAAGTGATTTTGCCTTTGCCTGAACCTACGTAGCCATAGTCGGCATCTGCCATTTCGCCCGGTCCATTCACGATGCACCCCATAATCCCAATTTTCACCCCCTTCAGGTGGTCAGTTCTGGAGCGAATCATGGCGGTGGTTTCCTGAAGATCGAAGAGTGTACGGCCACATGAAGGGCACGAGATATATTCGGTTTTGGTGATTCTGGTGCGCGCAGCCTGCAAGATACCAAATGAAGTGCGGTTGACCAGCTCTATTTGAGTTGGATTGTTGTTCTGATCCAAGGTTAACATCAGCCCATCACCAAGCCCGTCGATGAGCAAACCCCCGACATCGGTAGAAGCATGCAACAAAAACTGGTCGGGAGATACATTATCATAATTGCGATTGACGACTACCGGAAGGCGGAGGCCTAGGTTTATCAGACTCACAAAAAATCGCCTTTGCTCTGCCATGCCATGATTGTTGGTGGTTCGGAGCAATATCACCAATTTTTTGTCCTGATATGCCAGCAACTTTTCCAGATATTGTTCAGAGGCATCTACCTGAACAAAATTGAGTTTGGGATGCCAGTTGTCCACCCTATCCAATGTTTCGAAGCTGATCAGCGGGAAGCGAGCAGAATGGTCGGAGCACATTAGCCAATGTTCGTAATCAACGATTTCCTTGAGACCATTGGGCAGCATAAATGGAATAGATCGGGAACCACTATACACAAAATCAGCACCCTGATCCGTCATGCTGAACTTATCCAGCGTCGGATGATATCGATGCCCAATCTGTGCCAGATCCTCATATTTATTTATTTCCAGTTTAGAAAGATCCACCATTACTCTTGGCACATTGGCAGCGCCAAGCACATCAACTTCATCGGAGGCACGACGAGCATATGCAAAGGGGTCAACAGGATAGTTTTCAATTTCTGCTATTGGTGGGTGAAGGGGGCGATTCTTGTACCTGTTGACCAGGTCCAGAGCCACGGGGATTTCAAATTCGGGGTCTTCGGTGAGCGATACACGAATGGTGTCGCCAAGTCCGTCTTCGAGCAACAGGCCAATACCCACCGCAGATTTAATTCGGCCATCTTCTGCCTCGCCGGCTTCGGTCACCCCCAAATGCAGCGGATAGGGTTTCAACCCTTCTTCATTTAACTTTTGAACCAGCAGGCGGTAGGCTTGCACCATCACCTGAGTGTTGCTGGCTTTCATAGACAATACAATGTTGAAATAATTTTCGTCCTCACAAATGCGCAAAAATTCCAGGGCCGACTCTACCATGCCCAGTGGGGTATCGCCGTATCGGCTCATGATGCGGTCAGACAGCGAGCCGTGGTTGGTGCCTATACGCATCGCTGTGCCATATGCTTTACATATTTTCACCAAGGGAGAAAACCTGTCCCTGATGCGCTCTATTTCTTCCCTATATTGCTGATCGGTATATTCTATTTGCTGAAATTTCTTTTTATCTACATAGTTTCCCGGATTCACCCGGACTTTCTCCACTATTCTCGCGGCTATTTCAGCAGCATTTGGGGTAAAGTGAATGTCGGCGATGAGGGGCACTTCGAAGCCTCTTTTTTTGAGTTCTGCTTTTATGTTGGCCAGGTTTTCTGCTTCCTTCATACTTGGTGCGGTAATACGCACATACTCACAGCCAGCTTCTATCATACGGATTGACTGTTCTACTGTACCAATCGTGTCCATGGTGTCTATGGTGGTCATCGATTGCACCCTGATGGGATGCTGCGCCCCTAGAGGAACATCGCCAATCTTTATTTCTATACTCTCTCTACGCACATATTGCGTCAGGCTATTGCAATAGGAACCGGCGGCCGTTTTACTTACCATGCTGTTGTTCATGTGTTATGCTATAAGCTGCAAATTTAACTTAACGAAGGGTAATTTGTTTGCTGCAAAAAAGTTTTATGTCATCTGCGCTGTTTCAATTCCGGATTTTGAAATAGTGATGTAGTATATCAGTTTTGAACAGCCAATCTCCCGTGGGTCAGGCTGAGGCGCATTCGGGATTTATTTTAGTCCTGATCATAAAAAAAACCAGCCCGGTTGATATCCTGACTGGTGTGCTATTTTTTTGCTAGAAGGCCGCTGAGGCCAAATCTCTAATTCGTTTATTTATTGTATTTTTCAATATACATTTGGTCGAGCGCTGTGGAGTCTTTGTATTTGGTTCGCAGGTCTGCCAATTTCACTTTCAGGTCAGCCACAATTTCAGAATAGGCAGGGTCATTATACACACTATTCATTTCATTGGGGTCTTTCTTGCGGTCATACAATTCCCATTCATCTACATCGTAGTAGAAATGCACCAGTTTGTAGTCTTCGGTCACTATGCCGTAGTGCCTTTTTACCATGTGTATGGAAGGATATTCATAATAATGATAATACACCGCCTCACGAAAACCTGCGGTGTCGCCTTTGAACAAGGGAATCAAATTTTCGCCCTGCATGTCTTCCGGAGGTGCGATGCCTGCCGCAGTGAGGAATGTCTGTGCAAAATCCAGGTTTTGTACCATTTGGCTGTTTTCTGTTCCCGGTGCAATCACCCCCGGCCAGCGCACCAGTAGCGGGGTTTTAAATGATTCGTCATAGATAAAGCGTTTGTCGAACCAGCCATGCTCGCCCAGGTAAAATCCCTGATCTGAGGTGTAAACAACGATCGTATTTTCGCTTAAGCCGCTTCGATCCAGGTAGTCGAGCACTTTGCCTACCCCATCGTCTACTGCGGCTATGCAGCCCAGGTAGTCTTGCATGTAGCGCTGATACCTCCAACTCATTTTTTCTTTTTCGCTCATAGTGGGGTAAGCTTTTTCAAATTCCTCCATTATTGGTTTGTACACTTCGTCCCAGGCGGCGCGTTGGGCAGGGTTCATTCTGCCAATATTGTTTTCAAATGCCTTTTTGTCCCAGTTGCTTGTTTCTTCTATACCCAATTTGTCCATCAGCTCAGGATACACCTTCGAATCGCCAGCCCAATTCATATGTTCGAGAATGTTCATTTCTGCTTCCTTTGCTGCACTGCCTCGGCCTTGGTAGTCGTCGAAAGGGTAGATGGCTCCGGGAAGGTGCGTTTGGTAAACGCGCCGAAATGCCTTGGCGCGGGCAGCCATTCCCTGTGAGGAGCCTTGTGCAGATACATCAATAAAAATGGCTTGTCAGGATCGCGCTCTTCTTCGAGCCAGTCAAGGGTCATGTTGGTAATGATATCGGTAGTGTAGCCCTCTACTTTGATGTTCCCTTCATCTTTGGTGATAAAATCCGGATTGTAGTAATTGCCCTGTCCGGGAAGTATCTTGAACTGGTCAAAACCTTTTGGATTATTACCAAAATGCAATTTGCCAAACATGGCCGTTTGATAGCCATTTTGCTGGAGTAGTTGTGGGAAGGTGACATTGGTGGTGTCGAATGGAAACCTGTTGTCGATTTTTCCATTCAGATGGCTGTGCTTTCCGGTAAGTATCACAGCCCGGGAAGGAGCGCAAATGGAATTGGTGACAGAGGCATTGGTAAATTTCATGCCTTCATTGGCTATACGGTCTATTTGCGGTGTATTGATCAGGTGGTCGCTATAGGCAGAGATGGCCTGGTAGGCATGGTCGTCGGCCATCATAAATATGATGTTCGGGCGCGCTTTAGTATCGGCAGATTCTTCTTTTTGCTGTGTTTTGCACGAAAAAAAGTTGATGGTTGCCAATATGGCAATGAGTATCAGATAGCGTGATTTCATTTTTTAGTTTTATAAAAATGGTAAAAATTACGAGGCTTAAAAATATCACTTATATCCAGCTATGTCAAGAAAAGGCAGAACATCTGAGCAGGAGGCTAAAGCGGGGAGCTAAGTTATTGGGTGGCAAACAAAAAATATTAATCCCGGCATGTCGAAGTTATGCACTCCGGCATGCCGGGACTCCCGGGGCAATCTTAAAACCTGGAGTTTTTATGGATATTCATAGTGGTGACTTGTATATGCGATTCGAAAATCTTCAGTATACGTTTGGCGATACCAGTCCATCCAAAGACTCTTCTGGCAAAACGTGCCCCTTCTATAGAGATTTCCTTACGCACATTTTCATAAAGCATAGGGATGGCCAGCATGGTGCCGTATTCGATAGGCCGGTTGGGATCGGCAAAAAGTGCCTGGCTGCCAAAATCAATTACATCTTTGAGGCCTCCGTGTACCGTGACTACACTCGGTGTGCCACAGGCCATGGCTTCTATGGCTACCATGCCAAATGGCTCATATCGCGAGGACATGGAAAATACCGATCCGCAGCGGTAGTGGTCTGCCAATTCATTGTCAGGAATGTAGGGTCGCCACACCACGTCTTCTTCGATGCCTAGTTTGGCTGCAAGCTTTTTTAGCTCGTCCACGCCCTTTTTATCCTGTTCTGAGTCATCGCTGCCAATAGCGGCAAACAAGCGGGCATCAGGCACCAGTTTTTTTAGGGTAGGAAAACTCTCGAAGAGCAGGTCATGTCCTTTGTTTTTGGCCATACGGCCTACTACCAGCACGTCGTGATCTTTGAAGCTGTATTTTTTACGTAAGGATTTGAGATCTTCAAATCTGACAGGCGAAAAGCGCCCTTCGTCCATCCCCGGCGGCACCACACTGATGCGCCGTTCCAGCACATCATATTTGTCGATCAGCAATTCGGTCTGGGGCTCTGTAGTTGCGATGACATGGTTGCACATTTGAAAGACGAAAAATTCCTTTTTTATTCGTTCCTCAAATCGATAGTTTTTTTCCATTTCCTCCGGTTTCATCGAAGTTCCCATGTTGTTCTTTTTCCACCATCCCAGAGAATGCGGGGTATGAATGTGGGGAATATCCAGTTCTTCGGCAATTTTTTGACCGGCAAAGCCAGCATCCCAATAGTGCGAATACACAATGTCGTATTGCTTGCCTTTGGTGCGCGCATCTGCAAGAAAATTGGTAACGAACTTGCTCAAATGGTCGTGCATGTCTTCTTTGCGGATAAACTTCTTGCCGCCGAAAGGAATGCGAACCACTTTAAAGTTTTCGTTGACCACATCTTCTTCCGGTTGGTCTTCGAACTGGCGTGTAACCAAGTCGACCGTCGATCCCAGTCGGCTAAACCTATTGGCAAGTTCCAATACATACACTACCTGCCCACCAGTATCTGGTTTGCCCAGTTCCGGATCGGCAGCTACATATCCGTGGGTAGAAATCATTAAAATTCTCATATTTATTTTAGTTTTTGTGTCAGTTTCAAATCATGGCAGGCAGCTATGTATTCGGTGATTGACCAGGTCTGAAAGGACTTGCCCATAGGCCTGCCTGTTCGCCCATGTGCCCATTCATTAAATTCCCAATCATGGTTTACGCCCTGATGGTTGAGCTCAGCCAACTTAAACAGCTCGTTCAGAGCGGTATTGCGCAAGCCCAGTTTGTTGAGGTATCGAACCCATGCCCCTCCTACAAAAGGCCATTTGCCGCCATTGTGGTAGTGCTGAGGTAAGTTGAGTAAATTGACGGTATAGTAGGGGCGCCAATCGGGGTCGCCCGGATTCACAGCCGGATACACATTGCTCACCGGGTAGGGGTCGTTGACGCCCGCTCCCCACATAAAGCGAAAAGTTTGGAGAGCCTTTTCTTTATTGACCACATCGTAGAGAAAAGCCAGGATATTGCCATACACATCGCAGCGCCAGCTAAAGTCGAAAGGGGTAACCTGCGCCAGCAGGTATCTAGCATCGCCCAGAGAAAATTGCTGTTCGGCAAAGGTGATGGAGTCGTATAGCGAGTTTTTGGTGGTAGGCCAAAAGTTGATGAGTATTTCTCTTTTGATGATCTGCGACCAACTGATATAGTCTCCTGCCTTTTCGTTTTTGCCCAGTAGCTCCAGCATCCTGCCAAAGCAGATATTGGCGCGGTACCAAAGTACTTCATCGTACAACACGTTGTAGCTGCGGCCAAAAAGGTCTGTCCAATCGCCGGCTTCGGGTATTTCCAGCAGGGCATCGTTGTTGCCGTCCTGGGCGCCCAGCCAGTCCATCACGTTCATTAGGGAGTCATAATGTTCACGCAAAAAGTCAATGTCGTGTGACGCTTTGATGAAGTCATGAAATGCTATAATCACCCAAAGTCCGCTATCTATGGAGCAAATGCCACCTACACCCGAATAATCGGGTTTTTCGGAGTCAATGCTCACATTCGATGGAATTTGACCATTGGGGGTGACGTGGTCGAGCAGGGTTTTCAGCGTTATTCGCTGGCATTCCCTTATCTCTGCGTCATCTATAAGCGATATACTGCCGGTAATGGCGATAGCACCGTCACGGGCCCATACGCTTCTGTAGTTGGCATCGGTACCTACTATTTCGTTGTCGTCGAGCGAGCATGCCGCAAATCCCATTTTGGTGATGTTTCGCTTCAAGGCTTGCAATGCCTTCTCGTATCCATCCATTACAAACTCGTATTGGGCGTTGGTAAGCCCAGTGACTTCTTCCAGGTCAAGAAAGTTTGTCGAAATGGTGAGTTCATCTCTTTGCAAGAGGCGTTCCCAATTTTTTTTGTTCAGCGGTTTGATGATCTCATAATCCATCAATCCTTCTATTACGCCTTCATAGGCTATTTTTTCTGAGTGGAATACATGCTTAGACCGTACTTCACGCAAGAGCTCGGGCTGGGCATTGCCTACCACTATGCCATTGATGCCGTGTAGGGTAAACATCGCGCTGTCGTTGCCGCTATCACCGGCTACCAGAGCATTTTTCGGATCCATTTCCAGGAATTTGAGCAACCAGCTCAGCGAGTTTCCCTTGTTGGCAAATTTGGGCAGCACATCCAAATGCCGCGAGCTGGAATAGATCACATTGGTGTCGAGCTCGCCCTCTTCCAGTCGTTTGCGCAAAGCATCGATATCGTCCGGGCTGGCATTGTCGTAAAACCAGCTCGATTTATAATTATTCTGATAATGATCCGGTTGTTTTTCTATGCCGGGGTACAAATCAAACACTATTTGCTCAACACGCCCCTTGTCCCATCCTTCTTCCAGTATTTCAGAAAATTCCTTGATGGTTTGCTTATTATTATAATCAAATATCTGCGTGCCTACACCTGCTATGATATAGTCAGGGGGTGGGAGTATTTTTTTTCTATTAATGATTTGGTTTCGTCGGCGAGCCTGCCGGTGTTATAGCACAATAATGGTTTCTCTTCGTTAAAATCAAGGCTTTGCCATAGGTTGTAGAATTCTTGTTTGTTTTGACTCGGCAACAATAACGTGCCGTCAATATCAAAACTCAATAGTCTGATTTGCATTAAAAAAATATTAAAGTTTAAAATTTTTATAATTGGCGAACGTAGCCGGAACCATAGGCTTTGCTTAGGCAATTAATATACCTAAGTAAGATACCCCGAGCTTTAACTCCCACGAGGGGTAAAACAACGCGATTGAGGTTATGTGGAAAAATTTCGCTTCTTGATGTGTGGAGCATTTACACAAAAAGTGTGTATTATTTTGCCCACTTTCATCTAAAGCCATACCCCATATCGACCAAATGCACGAGGAACGCGCCTGATGGGGAGGTATGGATTTAGGCACATTAATTTCATGGCTCAACAGATAACATTACAAAAGTGATCGGTCTGCTGTTGTTTTTCGTCCCTTCGAGTGGGCATAGTTGATCATTAACGCAAAAAAATAAATCCGGCGGCAGCAGGTCTAGGAGTATCAAATAAAAGCAAAACGCATATGAAACACCATATCTCAAAAATTACACTATTGGCCACACTTGTCATGATGGCAAGCGCTTGTGTTAGCAACAAAAAGTATAATTCGGCTTTGGACGAAATAGCAAGAATGAAAGTGGACAGCTCAGTGATGGCGCATCGGGCTGCCGATGTCAGGTATGACGAATCTACCCAACTGCTCGAAACAAGCCGTGACCTACGCTATGCCAGAGTAGAGTTGGATAGTCTGAAGAGACAAGCTCAACACATGCAGCAAAGACTCGACAACTTGGTGGCAGGATTGAACAAGGCTGTACCAACGCTTGAAAATGAAAAACTGGAAACCTACGTTGACAAAGGCTATTTGCATTTGGGCTTGCCGCACAGGGTGCTATTTAACTCAGGCGGGAAGGTGTTGAGTGATGATGGTCGCCATGTGGTGAAAGAGGTGGCTGCATTGCTCAAATCACAAGAGGCCGATATCATGATACTGGGACATACCGACAGTGAACCTTTTGTCTCTTCCTCCAGAGACAATTGGGAGTTGAGTCTGGAAAGGACACAGGCTGTGATGGAATTGATGGTGGAAAGCGGTATGCCGGTTGAAAAAATTCTACTGGCCGGAAGAAGTAAATATCAGCCTTTCATGGAAAATGACACACAAATAGGTCGCATGCTCAACCGGCGGATAGAGGTGGTGCTGATGCCGGATTTGGGACAGCTTCAGTCGATGATGCAAAATGCTGCGGAGGATGGAAAATGGTAGCGCACCCTGGTGAAAACATCACCATGTGGGTGCGAACTATCTAAGGTTAGGAATTTTATTCAACAATCACATGCGCGTACTGGTCATAGATGATGAAAGCGATATCTGTATGATGATAAGCAGGATTTTTAAATCGAAAGGTATAGTTTGCGACTGCGCCCATTCTGTAGCGCAGGGCAAAGCCAAAAGCAGGAATATTTCGTATGAATTATTTATAATTGACATAAACCTGCCCGATGGCACCGGGCTCGATTTAATAAGTAATATAAAAGAAGGGGACGCAAAAGCCAATATTGTAACCATAAGTGCATACGACGACGCTGAAATCATAAATAGGGCATTGGCATTGGGCGCACGGAAATTTGTCAAAAAACCATTTTCGAAATCAGAAATATTAGCCTTAGTTTAGTTTGATTTTACTACTCACCAATTTTAATAGATGAAAAGCATATTGATTGTTGATGATGACAAAGACATTTGTTTGCTTTTAGAAAGATACCTGACCAAAAAGACTTTCGATGTGGCTACGGTTCATACAGGAGCAGGCGCCATTGCACATCTAAAGGATCATCATGTCGATTTGGTACTGCTCGACTTTAAACTGCCCGACTATACTGGTATAGATGTGTTGCAAAAAATAAAAATCGTGAACCCCGGTACCCAAGTGATCATTATCACGGGCTATTCTGATATGAGGGTGGCTATAGAATCGCTCAAAAAGGGTGCATTTGACTACGTGGCCAAACCCTTGTACCCCGATGAAATATTGCTCACCATTCAAAATGCCCTCAAAACCAAGGCACCAAAACGAAAAGCCAAGCCCAATATCAACCCGGTCGATACCTATATCATAGGTATCAGTCCGCAATCGCAAACCCTGCAAAAGCACATCGACCTGATAGCGCCTACCAATATGTCTGTAGTACTTTTGGGCGAAACAGGTACAGGCAAAGAGTATGTTGCGCGTGAAATTCATCTGAAAAGTACCCGGAGTGAAAAGCCTTTTGTGGCCGTTGACTGTGGGGCGCTGCCCACCAACCTGGTTGGCAGCGAGCTATTTGGCCATGTGAAAGGAGCTTTTACCGGAGCCATTGCCGATAAAAAGGGGTGTTTTGAACTGGCAGATGGCGGCACACTTTTCCTCGACGAAATCGGCAACCTTACCTACGAAAACCAAAACAAGTTGCTCAGGGTACTGCAAGACAAACAAGTAAAAAATGTTGGCGGGATCAAGAGTACGCAAGTGGATGTGCGGCTGATCGTGGCTACCAACGAAAACCTCCGCGCAGCTGTAGCCAGAGGCGATTTCAGGGAGGATATATTTCACCGGCTCAATGAGTTTGTGATTGAACTGGCCCCACTGCGGCAACGGCACGAAGATATAGAGCTATTTGCCGAGCATTTCCTGCGCGATGCCAACCTACAACTCGACAAAAATATTCAGGGTTTTAGCCAGGAAACCGTCGATGCATTCAAAAACTACCATTGGCATGGAAACCTTCGGGAGTTGCGCAACGTGGTGAAAAGAGCCGTTTTGATATGCCAGGAAAGGCATATCCAAAAGGACAACCTTCCGCTCGAAATATTGCAAACCATCAACCATGAACAGGAGTCGCTAAGTATAGTCTTCAATAGCGCTGTGCCTAAGGACTTGAAAACCGTAACGGAAGAGGCCGAGCGCAAGGCCATTATTGAAGTGCTGCGTAAAACCCAGAACAACAAATCAAAAACCGCCGAAATGCTGGGAATAGACCGGAAAACCTTGTATAACAAAATAAATGCATATGACATCGACTTGTGAATAAAGATGCCCATTGCTGAAAAGGAGAATATTAATGGTGTGCTATGACTACCAATTTGAATAATGTACAAGAGATAGCAGGGCAAATTTTTGAACGGGCACCATACCCCATCATGGTGTTTGAACCCTCGCTGCTGGAAAATAACGGCAATTACACCATAAGGCTGGTGCTGTGCAACCAGCAGGCAAAGGCCTTATTCCCCTGCCCCCAGGTGGGCGACATCCCATTGGTCAACATGGTTTTTCCCGATCCGGAGGCCACCGATATTTACAAATTGTGTGTAGATGCACTTTTGTCCGATAGTTCCCATGGCCGGTTGCTAAGTCTCAAAACCAAGTCAGGATACATTGCTATGTTTGTAGAGGCCGTAAAGATGGATCAGTACATTGTGCTATATCTGCAAAGCACCGGCAAAAAAAACAATGCTAACCAGGCTCAAATTGAAGAAGAGATTAAATACCGAGAACTTTTTGAGACCTCGTTGGATGCTATTTTTTTAGCGGTGGACAACTTTAATATCACAAGCATCAATCCCAAGTTTTGCGATATTTTTAAATATGAAGGTGCAGACCTGGATACACTGGAACTGAAAGTAATTTTCAGGCATATGGATGCATACCTCAAATTTATAGACCTGCTGCATCAACGGAAATTTGTGGAGGAATTTGAAGCCGAACTACTTACCTCCGATGGTGAAATTCGCTATTGCATCATCAATGCCATTCCGGTGCTCGACGACCATAACAAACTGCATGTGTACCAAGGCGTAATCCGCGATATGACCAGCAGAAGAGAAGCCGAACAACAGCTCATTATTGCTGAAAAACTGACCCTGACAGGAAGACTGGCCCGCAGTATAGCCCATGAAGTGCGCAATCCGCTCACCAACATTCGTTTGGCCATCGATCAGTTCAAAGAGGAATTGCCCGAGGAACCCGGCGATGCAGACTTCTATTTGGAAATGATAGCCAGAAACACCGAGCGCATTTCCAACCTGATCACCGATCTGATGAACTCGTCGAAACAAAAAATGCTGGAATTGAAAAAATGCCAGGTCAATGAGGTGCTCACTGAAACCATCGAACTGATTCAGGATCGTATTAAGCTGAAAAAAATAGCCATAGAAACCGAGCTTGCCAAAGCCTTGCCGGATATTCTTCTTGATAAAAACCAATCTAAAATTGCCTTTCTCAATATTCTGCTCAATGCCATAGAAGCCATGCCTGCGGGCAATGGGCTGCTGCGCTTGCGGACTTCCACAAATGGAAAACATGTGGCGGTTGAAATTTCTGACAATGGCAAAGGCATACCTGACGAAGAGTTGGGAAACCTTTTTGAGCCTTTTTATACCGGCCGCAAAGATGGATCTGGCCTTGGCCTTACTACCACCCGAAATATAGTGCATGCCCACCAGGGGAGTATCAAAGTGCATAGCACACCCGGTGAGGGTACCACATTTACCCTGTTATTTTCTGTGCTGGTAAGTGCGACACAAATGCGCCATACAGAAGAGCAATAGTCCTCACATTGCCTTTGCTAGTCCCATAGTGGCGAACAATACCAAGGTAAAACTGTAGAATATTTACTACACTCATGAGTAAGATTCGCAACATTTGCGCGCTTGATTACACGCATATTCAAGTGAATTAATGCTCATTTTTGAAGGGCTTTCACCGCCCAGTGTGACTTATGCCCCGCAGGGCGGTCTGGTACAATGCCGTGGTATGGAATTAGCAACCTTTAACCCAACTTGCACCGGAAGGGCATCGAAAACACAAATTTTAAGATATTTTCTTGTACAAATCATGTACTGCGTGCTGGAATCGGGGTTTTGTGTTTAGAAAGTCGATTGTAGTGATGTATGGTA
>JAAUQL010000128.1 GCA_012033595.1 Cyclobacteriaceae bacterium
ATAAAAGTGTTGGAACCAAAAAGGAATATTGGATGCGGTGATTCCCGACAGGTCGGCATCGTAAAAGGAACGCATTTTTTTTAGATTGGTGCTGCCTCCCAGCATCAGCACACCTTTGCTGAAAACGGCGGGTTCCAAATTGTATTGAGACAGCGAAAGCAGTTGCCTTACACTGGTTTTTTTAATTGACTTTAGCATTTCCCTGGTCACGGGTATGTATTTGGTAGATCCGCCAGCGGTGCCTGAGCTCAAGGCAAAATGCTTAACCTTGCCCGGCCAGCAGATATTTTTGCCTCCTTCACGTGCCAATGACCACCACTGCCCAAAGATAGAATCGTAATCGTGAATGGGAACGTTGTTGCGGTAAGAGGTGATGAATTCCCTTTGTTTGTCTTTGCCAAATTTATCCAGAATGAGTTCAAATTGATGATAGCTGCCAAAATTGGTATGGCGCGCTGCTATCAGTAATTTCATCAATTCTTGTTTTTGAAGCTCGAAGGCATTGCCGTATTTTTGTTCAAGACTTTCTCTGATTTTTATTCCCTTTCGAATCAATTTCCCTATCAAAACCATTTCACATTTTTTGCCGAAGTTAAGCGGGCGAGTTTATGGATTTTTAACCTGATTGTTATCCTTATAAGAACAATTTGTTAACCGTGTCGCGCCGGAGTGACTAAAGGAAGATTTTTGATTTGATAAGTAGCCGGGGTCAAGGCCAATGCAGAATTCATTATAATACCACATTCGCTTCACATTCTTCTGTGGTTTTGAGACTATTTTTGCAGCACAATTCTATATGATATGAAGACATATGTTTGGGTCAACAACCAGTTTGGTCACATCAATCCTACCAAAAGTCATTTGCTTACCAGTGATTTGATTTATGACCATATGGGAAAAGGAGAATGGGAGCAGATAGGGGTGTTGTTGAAAACACTCTCAAATACCGACAAAGAGCACATCTACTATGCTTTTTTACATAAATACCAGTTCCCCTTTTGGATGAAGATATATTCAGAGATCAAAGACTATGAGCTGTTGAAGTCGTACCAGTTGGCCTAAGGCTGGTTGAACTTCCCTCAGACCGTTAGGCAACGGGGCAAGCCTTGGCATTTGCAAAAAAGCTTTATGTTGTTTTTTGTATAATCAGGCAGTACCATCACTTTTTGCCTTTGGGGTCTTATTTGCTCCTGGCGCCAAAGATTCAAAACCTTATTTGGGTCAGTCTAAAATGTAAAATTTTTGTGAATGATGGAATGAAGGGAAAGGAACGCTTATTTTCCGAAGCTTTCTACCTGGTACCTCAATTGGGTGGAGAATACCGGGAAGGATATTTTGGCCAGGGCAAAAAAGCCTGTTTTCTTAAGCCCCGGTCGGTATCCTATCTCACCACCATATGACCAGCTAAAGGCGCGGTTGAATTTGCCTTCAAAGCCTGCCCTGGCTCCCAGTACACTTTTTGGATGGGCTCCGAAACATACAGTATCCCATCTTTGTAGATGTCGTCTACCGTAACCACCGGCGTAAAATTTATATCGAAAAAGGTAGTAAAGATGAGGTCGTTGACCAGCGTGCCGTAGATTTTGTCCGGTTGAACGGCCACATTTTTAATCAGGCTCATCGATCCGCCGATGTAAAAACCAAGTACAGACATATTGCCATAAACCGATTCTTCGGGACTCATTTCGCCACCTTCTGAAGAAATGAGTGTTACCCCTTGTTCTTTCATTATACTGCTATAATTCACCGCAGAGGTGTAAGACATGGCGCCAAACCTGGCACCAAATATTCTGCGCATTTTGGTGGGGATGATGGTGTGTAACGGTACAGTTGCAGCCCATTTATCCCCTTTGTACCTTTTAGAATATAAAATAAACTTTGTTTCCGTGTCGCGTTCTTCGTCTTTGATGTGATAGGTGCCCAATAGTTCGAAATATACAAATGGCCGTGCCTCGTTATCTACGGTGCTGTTTTTAAATGCCGCATCACGGGTTAGGTCAAATCCCCTGGTATAGGGGGTGCGAACTGTGGCTTCAAAATCAGCTACATTTTCATATAGTATTGGGCTTTGAGCCCAAGACCCATCGTGGTGTTGGTGCTGAACAATTCGCCATACATAGGTTGGATGTGGATGAAAAGCTTGTTTATATCAAAAGGATCATCGTACAATTCCTCGTATGTGAGTGTTTTGGCCTCAGTGTTCAGGTTTTCGTTTTGGGCGAAGGCCTTATCGGCAAAAATTAAAATCGTAAAAATCGATATGGCTATAAATAGTCTTTTCACCTCTAAAAAGATTTAATGATGGTTATGCAGCCGCTTTTTTAAGCTTGGCCTAAACAAATATATTTATTAATTGATATGATGAAAATCCGGAAAGGTATGTGTGAAAAGAAGTGGATGTAAGATTTTAAATAAAAATTATATTTAGCTCCTACAAGCCATGCACCATTACAATAAAAGGAGGCTGTTTTATGCCAAGTATCGCTTTAATAATGAATTGCTTATTTATTGAAAATAAGAGTCTTAAATATGCTGGATAATAGTGGCTGGTGCTAGCAAACCATATCGAGTGCTTTGCGGTTAGCCGCTACTATTTCGTCTGCGATCTTTTCGTCAATAGCCGTAGATACAAACAGTGTTTCGAACTGTGAAGGGGCAACATAAACCCCACATTCCATCATGGCATTAAAGTACCTGCCAAAGCGTTCGGTGTCTGAGGTTTTGGCAGACGCGAAATCGCTCACTTCATTTTCGGTAAAGAAGAGGCTGATCATTGATCCGATTCGGTTGATTGTATAATGTTGTCCGATGGCTTTTAAGTTGGCTCTAAAGCCTTTTTCTATTTGCGCACTGATGTTTTCGAGGTGGGTGTAGATGTCTGGTTGTTCGCTGAGCTGTCTGAGCATGGCCACGCCGGCATGCATGGCTATGGGGTTGCCGCTGAGGGTACCTGCCTGATAGATGGGGCCGGCGGGCGAAACATGGCTCATAATTTCCTTCCTTCCGCCATAGGCTCCAACCGGAAGTCCCCCTCCAATGATTTTGCCCAAAGTGGTAAGGTCGGGCATCACACCAAATACTTCCTGAGCTCCTCCCTTGGACAGTCTGAATCCGGTCATGACCTCATCGAAGATGAGCACGATGCCATGTTGGTCGCACAGGGTGCGCAAGCCTTCCAAAAAGCCTGACGCAGGCAGCACACAACCCATGTTGCCAACCACCGGCTCCACGATGATGGCCGCGATCTTATCTTTATTTTCACTTATAGTGTGTTCGACTGCCGGCAGGTCGTTGTATGCCACGGTGAGGGTATCATTGGCCGTGCCTTTGGTGACACCCGGACTATCGGGCGTACCCATGGTGGCGACGCCGCTACCTGCCGCTATCAAAAAAGAATCGCCATGCCCATGGTAGCAGCCTTCGAACTTAATGATTTTGTCCAGGCCGGTGTATCCTCGGGCCAGTCGTATGGCCGACATGGTGGCTTCGGTGCCCGAGTTCACCATTCTCACCATTTCTATGGAAGGAACCATAGCTACAATCAATTCTGCCATTTCCACCTCTTTGCGTGTTGGTGCGCCAAAGCTGGGTGATTTTTTAATGGCCTCTATCACTGCATTTTCTATGGCTATATTGCCATGACCCAGCAACATTGGCCCCCATGAGTTGATCAGCTCAATAAATTTGTTGCCGTCTTCATCATAGAGATAAGGCCCTTGGGCTGATTTGATGAACAGAGGATCGCCGCCAACAGCCTTGAAAGCCCGCACCGGAGAATTGACTCCGCCAGGAATGAGATTTTTGGCTGCATTAAATAGTGCTTTGCTTTGCTCTTTGACCAACATAATTAAGGTTTTTGTGGATTGGCTATTACTAATCTGGCGTTTTCGAATTTGATAATGGGTACTACCTGGTTGCTGTTTTTATCGCCATAGCGGGTGCCGGCGAACAGCTCACCGGAGATCAATTGGTCGATAGCCGGGTCGTATTGAAACAGATTGCCCATTCTTTTTCATCAATTTACCAGCCGTCATCATGGCCTCATATCCTATATAGAAATTGCGGGTCGGATAGGCATTGAAGCGCTTCATGTATTGCGTATTCACTTCATCGTATTTCGGTTTGGAATCATCGATAAAAGTAGGGGCAATAAGGTGGGTTTGCAGTCTCTCCAGCCCTTCGATGGAAATATTGCGCTGATCGAGCCAACGCTCAAATCCCAGCAGGGAAATAGAGTCGCCCCTGGTCTCAAGGCCTGAGATGGTATTGGCCACCAATGCAGGATCTTGCGATGCCACAAATACATGGCCAATGCTGTCTGGCTTAATGGTCAGATATTCCTTTTCGGTGATCCGCATATTGCCCCTCACTTTGCCATTGTCCAGCAGTTCATCAAACTCCGATTGGTCAACCTCCACCTTCATGGTGGTGGTGAGCAGATTCAAAATATTTTTAGCATTTTCGGTGGCAACGGCACTCATGTACCTGACTTTGAAACCCATACTTTCTATTGTCTGCTTGTACGTGAACGCTACTGTAGAATCTCTGGAATTGTTGCCATAAAATATCAAAGCATTTTTATTGCGTTGCGTTTTTACCATATATTCAGCGGCTTTTTTGGCCATGGTTTCATCGGTAGGCATAAATAAAAAGGCAAAAGGATTGTTGCCAACTATCTCTGAATTGCTTGACAATGGATTGATCATGTTGATTTTGTATTTGTAGCAAAAATCCGTCACTACCTTTACCGGGCCGGGATATAATGGCCCGATGATCAAATCCATATGTTTGAGTTCGTCATATTTCAGTATCCTGGCGGTAGTCGAGCTATCCTGCCTGGTATCGTATATCGACAAAGAAATATTGATGCCTTTGCTTTTGAGATCAGACACCCCCATCAGTATGCCTTCATATAGTTCAATCACAAATTCATTGGAAATGTATTTGGCATTGGCCTTCAGCTCATTGGTCATAAACGGAAGCAGCAGGGCTACCTGATACCTGTCTTTTTTTACCGATTGCAAATGATCATCTACCAGATATTTGGAGGTTTCCAGTTCGTGTACAGACACTATATTTTCCAACAAGCCCCGGTCTTGTTCGCTGAGGGGTTTACTGATGATCTGGTTGGCCAGTGCTATTGCGATTTCTTTATCATCGGGAAAATCCTCGAGTAGTAGTTCGAGCTGTTCAAAATCCAGCTTTTTCACGTATTGTTTTTTGAAATTTAGCGCCTCCTGTAAGAGCTTTTCGTCCTGGATTTTTTGGGCATATAAAGTAGCCGCGTTGTAATCTCCTTCTTGCAGGTATAGGTTGGTAAGCCACAAATTGACTTCGTCTATTTTTTTCCATTTGGGATATTGCCGGGTTATCTGCAAAAACATATCCCGGGCCACATATTTTTGCTTGTCGTGATAAGCGGCCACTGCAAAATAGAAGGAGGCTATGGTCTGGTAGGGGCTGTTTTCGAATGCACTGGTGAGCGGACGGAGCGCCTGCATGGCCAGTCCGTATTTGCCCAGTTTCAATAATTCCCTGCCATTGTTGAGCTTTGCCTCGTCAGGATGTGATTTTTGTGAAAATGCAACATTCGAGGTAATAAAAAGGGCTATCGAAAGTGCTATATGGATCAATCTCATAATAATGGTTTAAATTATTCCCATTCGATCGTTGCGGGGGGTTTAGAACTGATGTCGTACACAATGCGATTTACCTCTTTCACATTGTTAATAATTTTATTGGAAATATCTGCAAGGAATTCGTATGGAAGCTTGCTCCAATCGGCCGTCATGCCATCTACACTGGTCACTGCCCGCAGGGCCACCACGTTTTCATAAGTACGTTCATCGCCCATTACCCCGACAGACTGTATCGGCAATAGCACCGCCAACGCCTGCCATACTTCATCGTACAGTCCGCGGTCTTTGAGCCCTTTGATGAAAATGTGATCCACATCCTGCAGGATGCGCACTTTTTGTGCTGTAACATCACCAATAATCCTGATGCCCAATCCCGGTCCGGGAAAAGGATGCCGGTTGAGAATGTCGCCGGGGATTTCGAGCGTATGCCCAACTTTGCGCACTTCATCCTTAAATAGTGTGTTCAATGGCTCTACTACCTTCAGGTTCATTTTCTCGGGTAAGCCGCCTACATTATGGTGGGATTTGATGGTGGCTGAAGGGCCTTTGACAGACACTGATTCGATCACATCTGGATAAATGGTGCCTTGTGCCAGCCATTTTACATCTTTGATCTGATGCGCTTCTATATCAAATATTTCAATAAATGTTTTGCCAATTGCTTTCCTCTTTTCTTCAGGGTCGGACAGGCCTTCGAGGGCCTTGTAAAATTCATTTTTTGCATCTACTCCTTTTACATTCAGTCCCATGTCTTTGTAGGAGTGAAGCACTTCCTCAAATTCATTTTTTCGAAGCAATCCATTGTCCACAAATATGCAATAGAGGTTTTTTCCAATTGCCTGATGGATGAGCATAGCCGCCACTGATGAATCTACCCCGCCAGATAGCCCCAAAACGACTTTGTCGTTGCCGATGGTTTCTTTCAAATTGGCCACGGTACTTTCTACAAAAATATCAGGTGTCCAATCCTGGGCACAGCCGCAGATGTGTACCACAAAGTTGCGCAGCAGTACCTTGCCATCGTCGGTGTGGGTGACTTCCGGGTGGAACTGAATGCCATAGGTATCTTCCTCATCGATTTTGAATGCGGCATTGGCCACATCTTCGGTGCTGGCAATATTGATGAAATGTTCGGGTAAGGTGGATATGGTATCCCCGTGCGACATCCAAACCTGGTTGCCGATGGTCATTTCTTTGAGCAGCTCCGGGTGTTGGTCGATTTTTTGCAATCTGGCTCTTCCATATTCTCTGATGGTAGAAGGTACCACTTCGCCTCCATTCTGATGCACCAGCAATTGGGCTCCATAGCAAATGCCCAGCACTGGCACGTGGCCTCTGTAGGCATCGAGTGCAATGTTGGGTGCATCCGATTCTCGCACAGAGCACGGGCTGCCGGATAGTATTACGCCCTTTAGGTTTTCTACGCTGTGAGGTAAGTTGTTATATGGATGGATCTCACAATAAACATTGAGTTCGCGCACTCTGCGCGCAATCAGCTGGGTGTATTGAGAACCAAAATCAATGATGAGTATCTGCTCGGACATGATGCAAAAATAATATTAAACTTGAGAGCAATATGGATTATAAATAAAATTTTGGGGCTTAAAACAGGCATGCTAATGCTTAGCCAAATGCTTGATGGGCTTTTGAATGGCCAGGTTGTTTGGGTAGGTCACCAATTCGCCACTGGGCAGTTTTATTTTTATAAAGAAAAAAGTGATATCATCCACCAGGCCTTCGACCGTATTATCTCCGTCTATAATGCTGATGGCCGAGCCAATTTTAAATGGAAAATTGAAAAAGATGATAGCGTATGCTGTGATATTACTTAAAATAGACCACGAAGCAAAAAATGCCACGCCGACAATGGTGAACAATGAGGCAAAATAGATGGAAAGTCCTTTGAATGAAACCTCCCACACGATGGCCAACAATGTCAGGAAGACGAGGGTGAGGGCAAAATTCGTCAGTTTGATAATATACGCGGTGCGCGTATTGATTTCGTTTTCGTGTATCGAATGTTTGATGATAAACCTGCTCAATACCTTTTTTACGATAAAAAAAGCTATGACCAGCAGTATGGTAACAGCGATTTCTGCATAAATGTGAAAGTTTTCATCTCCTTTAAGTATTTCCCAATTCATATCTTATAATGTGTTTTCTGTATTAAAGCAATCCTTTTGTACTTGGCAACTTGTTCAATTCATCTTCGTTTCGCTTTACGGCCATTTTAATACATTTAGCCAGCGCCTTGAATATCGCCTCGATCTTATGGTGTTCGTTGTCCCCTTCCACCTTAATGTTCAGGTTGCAGCGGGACGCATCGCTAAATGATTTGAAGAAATGATAGAACATTTCCGTAGGCAAATCACCAACCTTTTCGCGTTTGAATTCTGCCTGCCACACCAGCCATGGTCTGCCACCAAAATCGAGGGCAACCTGTGCCAGTGAATCGTCCATGGGCAATAAAAATCCATAGCGGTTTATGCCTTTCTTATCGCCGAGTGCCCTGAGAAATGCCTCGCCAAGTGCAATGGCGGTGTCTTCGACAGTATGGTGTTCATCTACATGCAAGTCGCCTTCGACATTGATTTTAAGATCTATACCGGCATGCCGTCCGATCTGATCCAGCATATGATCAAAAAAGCCAAGCCCTGTGCTGATGCTTGTAGTACCGGTGCCATCCAGATTCAGCTCTATCTCAATATTGGTTTCATTGGTCTTTCTGTTGGTTTTTCCGATGCGATCGGGAAGACGCAGCAACTGGTATATTTCATTCCAGTCGGTGGTGCACAAGCAGGCATCTGAGTGGAAGTCGGCACCGAGAAAAATGGCTTTGCAGCCCAGGTTTTTGGCTAGTTGCACATCAGTAAATCTGTCGCCAATGACATATGAGTTTGCCAAATCGTATCTGCCATCGAGATAGTGCGTCAGCAGTCCGGTAGCGGGTTTACGCGTGGGCAGATTCTCTTTTTCAAATGACCTGTCGATGAGAATTTCATCAAATTTTATTCCTTCGCCTTGCAATGTGCCCAGCATTTTGTTGTGTGCCGGCCAAAAGGTGGATTCCGGAAAGGAGATTGTACCCAGACCATCCTGGTTGGTGACCATCACCAATATGAAATCAAGTTCTTCCCGTATTTTTTTAAGGTTGGAAATCGCCCCTGGCACAAATTCAAGTTTTTCTAAAGAGTCTACCTGAAAGTCATCGGCAGGTTCTTTGATGATGGTGCCGTCGCGATCTACAAAAAGTATTTTTTTCATCTGTTTCAATTAAAATATAGGCTCCTGATACCACGCCGATCCACTCATGTCAATACGAAATCAAAGGTGGATTTGATACAATTGGTCAATTAGCACTTTATTTTCCACAGCATTGCCAATGGTGATGCGCAGGCAGTTTTCGCAAAGCTCTACTTTTGACCTGTCGCGAACGATCACCTTCTTTTCGATCAGTTGCCGGTACACCTCATGTGCCTTATCTATTTTTACCAATACAAAATTGGCATCACTTGGAAATATCTTTTGCACTAGTTTCAGATTAGAAAGCATGGAGACCAGGTGCTTTCTCTGTTCCAGTATTTCATGCACCATCCTATTCATGTGATCCCGGTTTGCCAGGGCTTCAAGCGCCAGGTGCTGGCTGGCTCCATTGATATTGTAGGGCGGCTTAATCATGTTCAGAATCCGGATGATTTCCGGATCGGCAAAGGCCATGCCTATGCGCAGGGAAGCCAGCCCCCAGGCTTTGCTGAAAGTCTGCAAAATTACCAGGTTAGCATGGTTGGCAAGCCGGGGTATCAGACTGGGCTGACTGGCGAAGTCAATATATGCCTCATCTATTACGACCAAACCCTGGAATTTTTTACGATTTCGATCAAATCATCAGGGTTAAGGCTATTGCCGGTCGGGTTGTTGGGCGAACACAGCCAAATGATTTTGATCCCCGGTTCTATCGCCTCCAGTAAGGCGGGTTTGTCCAGCGAAAAATCTTCGGTGAGCGGCACTTTTACGACTCCGACATCATTGATGCCCGCACTTACCTCGTACATGCCGTAGGTAGGAGGGGTGATGATGATACGGTCTTTGCCAGGATTGCAGAAAGCACGTATCAGCAGGTCTATCGGTTCGTCGCTGCCATTTCCCAGAAATATTTGCTCAGGTGCTACACCTTTTATGCTGGCGATGCCAGCTTTTAATGCAGTCTGATACGGGTCGGGATACCGGCGATATTGATCGGTAGAAGTGCTGCCTATGGCATTTTCATTTGCATCGAGATATACATCCGCTTCTCCTTTAAATTCGTCTCTGGCCGAAGAATACGGCTTGATATCGAGGAGGTGGGGTCGGAGCAGTTTACTTATTTCCATTCCTCTTTTTTAAGTAATCCAACCTTACTGTTATGGCTCTTTTATGTGCCATGAGCCCTTCGGCAGCGGCCATTTTGGCTACAGCAGGTCCTACTTTTTGAATGCCCGCTTCACTCAGTTTCTGATAGGTGATTTTTTTGACGAAGCTATCAATCGATACTCCACTATAAGCCAACGCGGCCTTGTTGGTAGGCAGGGTGTGGTTAGGACCCGACGCATAATCTCCAGCAGATTCAGGGGAATAATTGCCTAAAAACACCGAACCTGCATTAATGATTTTTCCGGCCACTTCGTCCGGGTTTTTTATGGCCAATATCACATGCTCGGCGGCATATTGGTTCAATATATCCACTGCTTCAGCTTCGGTATCAATGATGATAATGGTGCTTTCTTCCAAGGCTTTTTCGGCAATTTTTTTACGGGGCAAATCCAGAAGGTGCTCATTGATACTTGCCATCACACTATTGGCCATTTTTTCGCTGGTGGTGATCATTATTACCTGGCTGTCGCCGCCGTGCTCGGCTTGTGAGAGCAGATCAGTCGCCACAAATTCCGGAATGGCGGTATCGTCGGCAAATACTGCTACTTCCGACGGGCCGGCAGGCAGATCGATAGCAATACCTTTTTCGGCTACTATCTGCTTGGCAGCAGTTACATACTGATTGCCCGGGCCAAATATTTTATATACCTGAGGCACGCTCTCTGTGCCATATGCCAGGGCAGCAATGGCCTGGGCACCTCCTACTTTTACCACCCTGTCTATGCCGGTGAGCTGCGCACAGTATAAAATAGCTGCATGTATTTTACCACTCTTATTGGGTGGGGTGCACAGCACCAATTCTTTGCAACCGCTCAGTTTGGCCGGAATAGCCAGCATGAGCACAGTGCTAAAAAGCGGTGCCGTGCCGCCTGGAATGTACAGGCCTATTTTTTCTATGGGCACGCTTTTGCGCTGGCACACAACCCCGGGCATGGTTTCTACTTCCAGTGGTGAACCTATCTGAGCCGCATGGAATTTCCGGATGTTTTCTGCGGCCAGGTGGATGGCATTTTTGAGGCCCTCACTCAACTGTTCACAGGCATATTGTATTTCTTCCGGTGAGACCACCAGATTGTCAATCTGCACATGATCATATTCCAATGTGTATTTGATCAGCGCCCGGTCACCTTTGAGCTTTACATTTTTTAATATAGGCTTTACGGTTTTTTTAATATTCTTCAGCCTTTTTACCGGTCGCTCAAGGGCAATCTTCAGTGCATCTGATGACGGGTTTTGAGTATTTTCATTTTATAATATCATTTTTCTATTGGCACCACCAGTATTCCTTCGGCGCCTGCCCACGCAAATT
>JAAUQL010000129.1 GCA_012033595.1 Cyclobacteriaceae bacterium
AGGGCACCCACAAGAACAGGAGGAGAAAAAGGGGTGACCCCTTTTCCTCTCCTGTTCTTGATAATTAAAGGGAGTGATAAAATAAACTCTGGTCTGGTTTTTTTAGTGGTCTTCAAAACTACTGTTTTTTTTGAACCCAACTCTTAAATGCCTTTAAAATTTGGAGGCGAAGCCAGTCAAGGGCGGCCGAGGCACGAGGCCGTTCATATACCCTTGACTGGCTTTGTCCCAAATTTTTCCTTTGCGTTTGAGATTGGGCTCACAAATCCAACTTCATCCGGTCGCCAAACCTGATATGCAACTGCTGGGCAGTTATTGCCCAGTTTTGCAGTGGCTTGACCCATTTTTTCGATATGTGCTCGGTGGCCAAATATATCAACTTCATCAGGGCCATGTCGTTTGGGAAAACACCCTTGTTCTTGGTCACTTTGCGGACTTGGCGATGAAAGCCCTCGACTGCATTGGTGGTGTAGATTATGCGCCTTATTTGCTCGTCATAGTCAAAGTATGTGCTCAGTTTCCCCCAATTGGACTGCCATGATTTAAGTACCACCGGATATTTTTTGCCCCACACCTCATCGAGTTTTGACAGCTCAAGTTCTGCCTTCGTTTTGGTGGCCGCCTGGTAAACGCATTTGAGGTCTTTTATAAAGGCCTTCTGGTCTTTGGAGGCCACATACTTCAGGGAGTTGCGGACCTGGTGAACTATGCACGATTGGATCTCGACCTGTGGGAAAATGCTTGAAATGGCCTCGGCAAATCCATTGAGGTTGTCTATGCAAGCAATCAAGATATCCTTGAGGCCGCGGGCTTTAAGGTCGGTGAGCACGCTCAACCAAAAATTGGCCCCTTCATTCTCCGAGACATACATCCCTATAAGTTCCTTTTTCCCGTCCTTGTTGATGGCCAGCACATTGTAAACGGCACGGCTGGAAACCTTGCCCCCGTCCTTGACCTTGTAGTGCATGGCATCAAGCCATACTATCGTGTACATCGGATCAAGTGGGCGGCATTGCCATTCCTTGACCAAGGGGACCACACGTTCGGTGATCTCACTGAGCGTGCTGTGTGACACTTCAACATCGTACATTTCCTCGATATGGGAGGCAATATCCCTGAAACTCATCCCCAAACCGTACAGACCAATGATCTTCGGGGCAATGTTCTCTGCCAAAACGGTCTCCCGTTTCTTGACTATTTGGGGGGAAAAACTGCTCTGGCGGTCTTGTGGCGTTTCGATTGTCACTGCACCATCCATCGTTTTTAGCGTCTTGACTCCCTTGCCGTTGCGCTTGTTGCCATTAGCACGCTCCACTGCGTTGAGGTGAACATCAATCTCGGCTTCTAGCGCAGCCTCCAAAAATTGTTTCAACAAGGGAGCAAATGCCCCGTCTTTCCCAGTTAACGATTGGCCCCTGCGCAACTGATCCAGTGCTTTGGCCTGCATGACTTTAAATTCTTCTGATTCCATTCTCTCTGTTTTCTAATACAAGTTTAAACTATTTTCGTATTAGACAGAGTTCGGTTTACAGTCTCTAATTAAATAAAAGTGGTATACTTTTAAACTGAAACCCTGGTATACTTTTCAAGTGAAATAAACAAAAAGACAAAAAAAGGAAGTGTTGAATGGTCATATCGCGATCAAGTTTCATTGTAAGTCAGATCAGATGCTGATTATTTCAAACTAATGTTACCTATTGGCGCATAACATGGTTCTCTTACTGTGGTGATACTACATCCACTCAACAACATAAAGATTATCTACAGCAAAAAATATACTTAAAGAAGCTCTATGACCTCTTCAACTTCTTTACCTCCTCTGCCAAATCCAACACCGCCTTATTCGCATTTGCCAACACCTCAATTTTATCCCGTTCACTCTTCAAAAGATCTTTGTACAATTCTTCAATTTTGGCTGCTTGTTCCATTAATTTTTCAATAGGATTAAAGTTGTAAATAGCCTGCGAACTATCCCTCATCTCTTGGATGCTAAAAATTGAAGGCTCAGAACTGAAATCTTTCAATACATCAGGACTTACTCCCATTCCACTAGCAAGCTTGGCAAAAAGTTCCTCATCAAGCTCCTCTTGCTTTTCATAATATGAGATGTTCTGCTGTGTGATCCCCAGCTCTTTGGCCAGCACTTCCTGCTTCATGCCTATCGCTTCGCGGAAGCGTTTCACTTGTCTGCCTTTATGCCTGTTTCCGGTTTTGGTGGTTTCCATAGTATAAAAATAAGGTTTTAAACGACATTACATAGTGGTTTTGTATTATACAAAAAATACAAACGTATTTTACAAACATACGGATTATGATACAAAAAGGAGCATAAATAACTTCGGTATTCACTAATAAATAAATTTGTCGTACCTGTAATGTTGGTTTCTAAAACATGTGTCTGTTAAAGTTTATATATCAGTTAGTTATAAGAAATCCCGAATAACGGCTCCGTTCTTCAGAACAGAAGATGCTTTCACTCTTATTGCCTTTTCCAATTTGTTTAACAAACCGCCAATTACATGCCCGTCAGTTCGAAAAAGACAGAAGAAGATATTTATACCCTTTTTAAAAAAGGAGAGGAGATTGGATTTAGTAAAATCTATTATCGAAACTTCGACCGTTTGTATGCCTATGGCAAGTGTCTTATCATGGATGACTTCTCGGTAGAGTGTTTTGTCCAGCACGCCTTTTTAAGACTCTGGGAATACAGAGACCAGATTGAGAATCCGGGTCATGTCTATAACTTCCTTCGCCATGTGGTAAAAAATGAAGTCATAAGGTTCATGTCCGCTCCCAGGAACAAGTTTTATCTTGCTATGAGCCAGCTAAGCAGGTTTGAAAACTACCACGAATATTTGCATGGCTTTGATCTGGAAGAAGATGAATATGAAAAGGAGCTCTCAGAGCACAAAGAAGCGCTCTATGAGAAGGTAAAAAGAGTTCTTCCTTTCCTCTCGCATAAAAGAAGAAAAGTCCTTCAGCTATGCCTGGAACATGAGTTCAGCTATTTGAGGATATCGGAACTGACGGGGATGAAACATTACTTTGTCGTACATGAGGTAAAACAAGCCATCGCTGACCTCAGGGCAATTGTGTATGGCCAGGAGATGAAGGGCTTTGGAAAAGAGAATAAAAAAACGATATCGTTCTCAGGAGAGCTAAGTTCATCTCAGGCTGAGATCTTGCGAATGCGAAATGAGGAAGGAGCAAGCTTTGATGCCATTGCCCGAAAGATGGACGTTCCTAAATCGGAAGTACACAAACAGTTTGTCTTTGCCTACAGGCTGTTGAGTAAGATGCACAATAAGGAATTTAAAAAGTCAGCATAACCAGCCAATGGAGCAGGATACCGTAAGGATCGTTCGAAAGATACAACTCCTGGTGGATCATGAGGACAGGGATAAAAGACAGGAATACCTGGACCAGCTCTACCATTGGCAGAATGTGGCCTTCAGGGCAGCCAATATGATCACCTCTCATCTCTATCTGCAGGAACAGATCAAAGAGTTCGTGTACTTGTCGGAAGGAGTGAAAGTAAAACTGGCCGATGAGAAGAAAGATGAAGCGGGGATACTGAACTGTTCGAAGCAACACTCTACCTATAAGATATTGTCTTACCGTTTCGAAGATGAAATCCCGATGAACATAATAAGCTGCCTGATCTTAAATTTGGGGGCTACCTATCAGAAGGAACGGATCCATTACTGGAAGGGGGAAAGGTCACTGAGCAACTACAAGAAAGACATCGCCTTCCCTTTTTCTCCTGAACGGATTGGAGGGCTGAGGTATGATGAAGAGAAGAAGGTGTTCCGGCTCAGGCTGTTTCGAGTACCCTTGAGGGTGTATTTGGGAAATGACTTTTCCGATAAACCGGTATTGTTGAAAAGGGTACTGGAAGGACAGGCCAAGCTCTGTATGAGTGCTATACAACTGAAGAACAGGAAGATCATATGGCTGGCATTGATAGAGATCAAAAAGGAGAAACACGAGCTAAAACCTGATGTCATCGCAGAAGCGTCCCTCAGCATCGAATATCCTATAACGGTGAAGATAGGCAAGCACCAGGTAACGATAGGGAACAGGGAAGAGTTTTTGTACAGGAGGCTGGCGATACAGGCAGCAATAAAAAGAGTGAAAGAAGGATTGGCATCGAACAGATCCGGTAAGGGAAAAAAGAGGAAGGGCAAGAGCCTGGAGAGGTTCAGGAATGCCGAGAGGAGATATGTAAACGACCGGCTGCACTTCTACAGCAAGAGGCTGATAGATTACTGCATCAAACACCAGGCGGGAACATTGCTGCTGACAGACCAGACTGAAAAGCAAGAAATGGCTAAAGAGGAAAGCTTTGTGCTGAGAAATTGGAGTTATTATGATCTGATCACCAAGATCAGGTACAAGGCGGAGAGGGCGGGAATAGAGGTGGCTGTGGAATAGGAATGTCAGTAGATCAAAATTGAAATAAATATGTAAGAAAGTTACCAGATCAAAAAATAAAAAGATAATCATAAAAATTCGAGGGTGCTTGTACACCCGTATTGTGAGGTCTTTGGGCACTCACTAAGTATCCTGACCCAAGCAACGAACAAGGATATATACAACTCGTCCTCCAAATTGAGATATGGCACAAGGGAAGACAAAACAGACAAGAAGTTGATACTGAAAAAAAAAGAGGTTTCTCCAATTTCACTACTAAGCCATCAAGAAACTTACCGGCTTGAAATTATTTGTCCTCCGAAATTAAAACTTCAAAAATCGGTGTTTTCTCAACGGCATATAGGAATATAATCTGAGCTCTAAAGTGTTTTTTTTAACCTCAAATTGTATCTCATTTTATATCTCATGAGCTGTTTTATCTGTCGAGTTAAATGTAGCAGTTCCATGCAGCGGCTGGATTCAAATGGGCTGAGGCGAACGGAGCGAGGTCGAACTTGTTCGGTTGAAGTGAAGTGAGTTGATGCCGGTTTGAATCCAGGGAGAGCTGCCGTGAGGAATTTCAAGGGCAAAGCAAATGCTGTGACAGACTTGCGCAGCAATCCAAAGGACAATCATTGTGCTTCGCTTCCTATCGAAGCTCTATGATTGGTCTGGCGCACATTTGCTGCTGCAGGAATTCTGAATACCATTCTAACTGCTCTTTTCATGGGTATAAGTCACAGTAATCCAATTGCAGTTAATTCCTTTTTTGCGTTACTTCGTAACTCAACGGGATTAGCAGGAGAAAACTCAAGCCCGATGTAATGGCTTATTAAGGACATGTTTATTAACAAAATATCGATTGACGGATATAGAGGTTTTGGTGACAATCAGGACTTAAATGTTGCCACTCCAAAGGAAGCCCTCGGTAGCGGTCTTACAGTAATAGTCGGACCTAACAACTCAGGTAAATCGACAGTTATTGAGGCATTCAAAGCAGTTTCATTGCTGGGACAAGCCCCAAGTTTCGCCACTGGAAAACGAAATAAAGAATCCGGTGACAGAGTTGAAATCAAACTAATAACCGAAACTGGCGACTCCATAACTCTCAAATCAATTGTGCCTGGGTCAAGTGAAACAGAATTTATCGAACCAAAAATAAAAAGAGATCAGTTTAAGATTTTTGTAATAAAATCACGCAGGACATTTAATCCATATTTTGATAAAGCAATTTGGGACAGAGACCAATTTATACAAAACGATTCTATTAATAATAGTGGCCGAGGGACTACCTATGAACGTTTTCAGTATCGACTTTTTCATATTCAAAAAGAACCTCAAGCATTTAACAAAGTCCTTGAGAAAGTCCTATACCCAATTCCAACTTGGACAATTGACCAACATGATACAGGTCAGCATTTTTTAAAGTTCAACTACAATGGAAATTATCACGATAGTGATGGTGCTGGTGAGGGTTTACTCAGCCTCTTTACAATAATTGACGCACTTTATGACTCAAAACCTGGAGAAATAATAGTTATTGATGAACCAGAATTATCCTTACATCCATCGTTGCAAAGAAACCTTTTAGACTTACTCTTGGAGTATTCTAAAGATAGACAAATTGTTGTTTCAACTCATTCCCCTTACTTCATCAGTTGGGAATCAATAATCAATGGCGGGGAGATTGCCCGGATCGTAAAGGAAGGTTCTAAGAGCAAGATTTACAAGCTTAAGCCTGATTTTACGAAAAAGATTAAAGGGCTAATGGCAAACCTAAATAATCCTCATATTCTTGGACTTGATGCAAAGGAAATATTCTTTTTAAATGATAACGTTGTTGTGGTTGAAGGACAAGAAGATGTTGTTTTCTATAAGCGACTTCTGAGAATTCTGCAACTTGAACTCAAAGGAAGTTTTTATGGGTGGGGAATTGGAGGTGCTGACAACTTGGAACTTATTCTAAATATTTTAAAGTCTTTGGGATTTAAAAAAGTGGCTTGCATCCTCGACAACAATATGGCAGAACTAAAGGACAGAATTTCTAAGAAATTTAAGTATTACTCCTTTCACACAATCCCCACAAACGATATACGCGATAAGAAGGCTGTGCCCGAAAAAAAGCCTATTGAAGGACTTATCAGTTCATGTGGAACAAAAATGAACGAGAAGTACGCTGATCAAACAATAAAAATAGTCAAGGACATTAATGAGTATTACCAAATGTGAAATAGGCGTACTAACAGATAATCCCATAGCTTGAGCTTCGTTGTCCATCTTCACAATTTCCCGGCTTAGATGGCTCAATTCCTATTCGCGCGTCTCCATTCATAAGGATTGATGGCATTTGAATCCGCGTATAGACCCAATTTGTTTTTCCTGGCATTGACTTGATGGCGTTCAAGAATTTTAATGTCTTTGCAGTAATATTCATACCACCATGCAAAACCGTCTCGCACCATGGTATTATTTATGGTATCTCCATTAACAATCAACCAGGCGAGTGTTCTGCCGTATTGATCCTTGCTCTCCCGGGCAACATTAATGGTCTTATCTTTTAAAAGATTCATCAAGTGTTCCTCCGCCTCAAGTCCATAAGGCTGTGTCATTTCTGAGGCATCAATAAAGGTCAATAGAATCTTTTCACCATTCAGGGTAATCGTATCGCCATCGCTAACATTAAGATTAGTTTTACCTGAACTTAGAGAAATAAGAACAACTCCTGGTCATGCTGCCGTAGGTAATCCGGAAACCTAAACCTACCTCAACAACTCCTCCGCAATCATCTCAGCTTGCTTTAATACCGTCTCTGTGGCAAGCATCTGCATATCCGGGGGATAGCCATACTTGCGCAGCAATCGTTTCACCGCCACCTTCAATTTGGCTTTCACGCTTTCCTTTATGGTCCAGTCTATGGATGCGTTTTGCCGGATGGTTTCTGTCAGCACTATAGCCAATTCGCGCAATTTATCCTGCTGCATCAACTCTCTGGCGCTGTCATTATTCGCTACGGCGGTGTAAAAGGCGTACTCATAATCAGATAATCCCATAGCCTGGGCTTCACTGTCCATCTCCACAATTTCCCGGCTAAGCTTGATCAATTCTTCGATCACCTCTGCAGCGGTCAGAATCTTGTTCTGATATCGCTTAATGGAATCTTCAAGCATCTCTTTGAGCGTTCTGCTTTTCACCAGGTTCTTCTTCGTCCTGGATTTTATTTCATCATTAAGCAATTTTTTCAGGACTTCCAATGCCACATTTTTATGCTCCATATCCTTTAGTTCCATCAGGAAGTCTTCTGACAGAATCGAAATATCCGGTTTCTTTAACCCGGCAGCATCAAACACGTCGATTACCTTTTCAGAAACCAAAGCCTGGTCGATCACCTGTCGAATGGTAGTTTCCAATTCCTCATCCGTTCTCCCGGTACCTGTGCCATCAAATTTGGCAAGCCGAGCTTTTACAGCCTGGAAAAAAGATATTTCATCTTTAGCATCCATGGCCTGCTCATGCGGAATTGCTATGGCGAATGCTTTTGATAATGCAGTTACCTCATCGATGTATCTCTTTTTGCCGTCTCTTAATCCCAGGATATGTTCCTCTGCCGCCAGGATCATGGAAAGTTTTTGGGAGGTGCCTGCGTCAAAATAATCCTCATAGGAAAAGCCATGATACATATTGGCGACTACCTCCAATTTTTCCAGCATCAACTCAACCGCCTGTTCCTGTAGAATGGTAGGATCCCCCTTCCCACCTGCATCTGAATAAAAGGATAGCGCCTTTTTCAAATCTGCCGCTATGCCCAAGTAATCGACAATCAGACCTCCGGGCTTGTCTTTATAAACCCGATTAACCCTGGCGATTGCTTGCATCAAGTTATGCCCTTTCATCGGTTTATCAATGTACAGCGTGTGCATACTGGGGGCATCAAAACCGGTCAACCACATATCCCGGACGATCACCAGCTTTAATTCATCATCGGGGGATTTCATCCGCTCAGCTAAGGCAGTCTTTGGTCTTTGGTGGAATGGTGTCTGGCGATTTTGGGTCCATCGGAAGATGAGGAAGTCATCACCACTTTAATATTTCCTTTCGAAAGTTCTTTAGAATGCCATTCTGGTTTTATTGCAATAATAGCATCATATAAATCAGCAGCGATGCGACGACTCATGGTGACAATCATTCCCTTGCCTTCGAATACGGATTGTCGCTCCCCAAAGTGATGAACAATATCACGGGCAATATTTTTAATCCGCTGCTCGCTGCCTACCAGTGCTTCCAATTGTGTCCATTTGGCTTTGGCTTTCTGGGTGGTGGTCAGATCTTCCAGGTCCAGATTCTCGTCCAGCTCTTCCACCAATTGTTTCCCTTCATCGCTCAGAATGACTTTAGCGAGTCTGCTTTCATAATAAATCCGGACGGTGGCGCCATCTTCAACCGCCTGGGCGATATCATAAATATCCACATAGTTACCGAATACAGCCGGGGTGTTGACATCAGTATTTTCAATTGGTGTACCTGTGAATCCCAGGTAGGTTGCGTTGGGTAAGGCATCGCGCATGTATTTCGCAAAGCCATAGACGATCTTTTTTCCAATCACCACCTTATTTTCATCCTTGGCATCAATGGTTTTCGCTTTAAAACCATATTGTGTACGATGCGCTTCGTCAGCAATTACTACGATGTTATTGCGGTCGGAAAGTAAATCATAGACATTTCCTTCCTCCGGCTGGAATTTCTGGATGGTGGTGAAAACCACGCCTCCAGAGGCTACCCGCAATAAATCCCTCAAATGATTTCTATCCTCGGCCTGGACAGGTTCCTGTCGTAAAAGTTGTTTGGATGCCGCAAAGGTGTCGAATAGCTGATCGTCCAGATCATTGCGGTCTGTGATCATCACAATGGTGGGATTGTCCATCAAAAGCACGATCTTCCCGGTATAAAACACCATGGATAGTGACTTGCCACTGCCCTGTGTATGCCACACTACGCCACCCTTGCGGTCACCTACGGGTTGACTTTTAACGCCTGGAACGCCATAACTTTCGGGCGATTCCTAAAACAGATTAACGGGTGTCTCCTTTTCAACAATATATCCTGCTGCCCTTAGTGTAGATTCAACCGCGCGGTTAACGGCGTAATACTGATGGTATGCAGCTAATTTTTTAACGGTGGTAATTGTAGTGATACCAGAATCTGGATCAACCCTTTTTGATTTTTCAAATACGATAAAATGCCTAATCAGATCGATCAGGGTTTCTTTGTTGAGCATGCCCTTGATCAGGGTTTCCAGCTGGCTTACCAGATGCGATGCTTCAGCTTTGCCATCCGCAGATTTCCAGGCCATGAAGCGCGTGAATCCCGCAGATAAGGAGCCTGCCTTAGCTTCCAAGCCATCTGAAATAACGATGAAGCCGTTGTAGGTAAAAAGGCTCGGGATGATGGCTTTATAGGTCTCAATTTGCCTAAATGCGCAGTGAATGGAAGCGTTTTCATCAGCCGCATTTTTTAGCTCCATCACTACCAGGGGAATGCCATTGATAAATAAAATGACATCCGGGCGTTTGTTATTGTTGTTTTCAACAATGGTAAACTGATTGGCAACAACAAAGTTGTTGTTGTGTGGATTCTTAAAATCAATCAACCACACGCGATCACCACGATCATGCCCGTCCACGCGTTTTGACACGGGAATGCCTTCGGTCAGGTAGCGGTGGAATATTTCATTATTCACCAGCAATTCAGGGGAGGCTATGCGCTGGATTTCTTTTATGGCTTCAACCTGTGCATCATAAGGGATGGTTTTATTAATCCGCTGAATAGCATTTTGGAGCCGGGTCAGCAGCATTACTTGCTGGTAGCTTTCCCGCTCGGGATTTTCTCCATCAGGAGCGATTTCGGGTGCATGGATGTATTCATACCCGAGCTTATTGAGCAGTTCAATGGTAAAGGCTTCAATGATATTTTCGGTGATACGGCTCATTACATATAAAATACATAAGATTCTTTTGGTTGTTCATTTTCTCCAAGATATTTCATAATTTCTCCGACTCGTCTTGCACAACCTATTGTTATTGGGTATTTGTTGTCGAATTGTGTGTTGTTCCAATTCATTTTTGTTAGTCCGAGAACCTCCTTGCAGACTGTTTTAACGGATGATACGGAACTTACAATTCGCACTTCCAAAGGTGCCGGAATATACATTCCGGGATATGTTTGATACTGATGTACTGAACCTCTTGTATAGAGAATGTGTCTGTTTTCTGTCAATGAAAAAACCGAGCCTCTTACTGGTGGATATAGATTGTTTCTAAAGAAACGCAAATCGGTTTCCATAACTGTTACAATGTCATATTCTGTGATGCCTAAATCTTGCATTGCTTGTATAAAGCCGTCTAATTCGTCTTCATAATATTTTGAAGTTTTGTGTAGAACTACTCGACCTGGCAATGTTCCTGTTGCAAACTTGTATTTAGTTAAAGCATCTTTCAGAAGACTTAATGATTGGTCATAACTCAGGTGAGGCTTTCTATCATCCTTATCTTCCATCACAGGTGTTCCCCGAAGTATTACGCCTTTACCGTTCTCATTGAAAATTTGAGCTAGACTGGTTTGAATTGTCTTTTTATCCCTGCTTCTATAAAACCCAATTCCGACAAAACATACTTTTGGTTTGTTTTCATCAACATCCAATTTCCAAGGAATAGTTTGAAGCCCTTTGTAATAAAGTGCTGTGCAAAAGTTCCAAGCCTTTGTGGCTGCATCTTGTGATTTGTGTATCCACCTTGTAAAGTACACCTATCATTGAGTTGAGTTATTTAATATTTTTGGTGGGGGGAATGTTTGGTTCGTTTTTGCGGCAGTAGCTCTTCTATTTTATTGATCGGATGATCTTGGATTCGGGTGAATACATCGGTGAGCCACTCTGATGGTTCCA
>JAAUQL010000130.1 GCA_012033595.1 Cyclobacteriaceae bacterium
AATTGGGCAAGCAGTGGGTGGCGAATCAAGCCGGCACGTGGGGGTCGAGCGAGCAAGCAAGGCTAAACATCGAAAAAGGTATTAATTCACCGGATAGTGGTCATCCCCGGTATAATCGGCTGTGGTTTACAATGGGCAATCAAGCCAGAGGAGAACTACCGGGTATGATGAATCCGGGAATGCCGAATTCTTCTGCACAGTGGGCAAGAAAATTGGGGAGGGTCAATTCTTATGCCGAAGGCACAGATGGAGGAATATGGGTAGCAGGAATGATTAGCCTGGCTTTTGTAGAAATTGATGTTAAGCAAATCGTGAAACAGGCCGTTAAATTACTGAATCCGCAGACACCACATCATCAATGTATCCATCAGGTGATAGCAATGGCGGAAGACGGCAAGTCTTTCAGGCAAATTGTTGATTATGTGGAAGATGTCTGGCATATCCAATACCCAGCATCCAACAATACGGTGGCCAATGCGGGTATAGTGGCCGCATCGGTGTGGTTTGGCGAAGGCGATTTTTTGAAAACAGTAAATCTGGCCTATGGTGCTGCCGATTTTGTTGATACCGATAACAATGCGGCTATTTCAGGAGCAGTAGTTGCGGCCAGTAAAGGGTTGAACGCTTTGCCTCCTCTATTGGTAGCTCAGCTTAATAACAAAGTGAAAGGACAATACATTGGTCCTGTAAAATTAAGCCCTCCGGTTGATGAAACTATTTCCAATCTGGCAAAACGCACTGTGAAGGTTGCAGAGCAGATTTTTATTCAAAACAATGTAAAAATTGAGAAAGCGCATTACCTCATCAAAGTTCAGATTCCTATACCCATGGAAGCCGAGCTGTGGAAACTTGCTGATTTCACGCAATATTGGAATCCTTCCTGGAAGTTGGAAAGGGCTGGTTTTGGGGCTCCGGGAGGGGGTGTAAGAAACCTCAGAGGGGGGACGTATCTGATCGATGATGTGTTGGTGACTTACCCTAGAGATGAGGTGAGAGGAGTGGTTTTAAGAGGGGACTTTGAAATTGAGAAAAATGATGTATTGAAGTTAGAAGTGGCGGCTGATCCGGGACGGGCATGGCAAATGTTGGTGTATGTGAACAATGAAAAAATTTTTACAAAAAAACTGGACGGAGGCGCCACAATGGATTGGAAAGAAATGCCTCCCCAGTCTTATCCTGAATCTGAATTTGTTGCTTTTAAACAAGCCAGGAAATATGAACACATTGAAGTGCCATTGGGGCAGTTTGCGGGGCAGCAGGTTCACATACGATTATATCAGTACACGTTGCTGCTCAACAAAATACCGGGCAATGCATATTGGAAAAAAGCTGAAATAGTCCACAAATAATCGCAGCCAGGCAAAGGGCCTGGCAAGTCGGCTTTGATGGTTTTAGCCGGCATGAAACGGGAAGAAGCCGGTGCTGTACGCCAAATTCTTTAGTGGATTGCCACTCATCTCATGGCTTTCAAGAGGTCATAGACCCCCGGTGGATGGACTGATTAGCATTTTTTCTCATTAAAAATAAAATCAAATTTTTTTTAGGTCATTGCAGGGCTTTGTCTCTCTATCATAAAAATGAGCATCATAAATGAATAATACGGTTGAAAAACTATTATGTAATCCGGAGTTTATAAACTGGGTTAAGAATCCTAATGAGGAAAGTAATCTCTACTGGAAAAAATGGTTGGAAGAAAAGCCTGAAGATTTGGAAAGTTTTGCTAAAGCAAAAAAAATCATTTTGGCAGTAAAATTTTCTGAACCTGTCACCGGATACCTCAATCCTTTTGCAATGGCCAGAGATTTCGACCGCTCACTATCAGATATTTTAAAAAACAATGCATCTGCTACAAGCCAACGTATCGGTGCTTCCGTCAAATCCAACAATACAACATGGTTGAAATGGTCAATCGCAGCCGTGCTAGCCTTCTTTGTTTTGTTTGCTGGATTGTTTTTGAGCAAACAAAGTACGGTAGAAAGCCCAAGGGAATATGTTGTATTGACCAAGCAAACAATTAAAGGACAGAAACTTAGGGTATTGCTGCCAGATCATTCTATAGTTGTATTAAATGCAGCATCCAAAATTGAATTTCCCGAACAATTTATTGGTGATACCCGAACTGTAAAGTTGGAAGGAGAGGCATTTTTGAAGTGAGCAGAATGGAAGAAAAGCCGTTCAGGGTGATAACGGGAGACATAACGACAGTTGCTTTAGGAACCACTTTTAATATCAATTCCGATGAGAATGCAGGAACAGAAGTGGCCCTTACCTCCGGCAACGTGGTGGTGACCGTGCCCGGGGTAGAAGAACAAATCGATTCGCTATTTCTGCATCCGGGAGAAATGGTCTTCAGCGCGATGGGATCTGATCGTCTGCTAAAGTCAACATTTAATATTGATGAAAAAATTTGCTGGAAAGATGGTGTGTTGTTGTTCAGAGATGCTGATTATGCTGGACTGATCAATAAACTGGAACACTGGTATGGGGTAACAATCTCGGAGAACAAGTTGCCTACAGAAGACTGGAGCTTCAATGGCAAATTTGAGCGTGAAACGCTCGAAAACGTATTGATATCACTTCAATTTGGTCACGCCTTCAGCTACGAAATAGACGGAAAAAATGTAAAACTAAAATTTTAAAGAATACTACAATGAACAGTTCCTAACAGCTACGATAACGGAAAAAACGAGGTTAAGATGATACAGTTGGAAGCAGAATCATCTACAACCTCGCTGAATTAATTTTGTCAAATTAACACTTAAAATTATGAAGAATTATGTACTAAGACAAATTGCCATGATGAGTAAATGGACTTTTTATGGGCTACTCGCACAAGTGGTTTTTACGGGGATGCTGCTGGCCTCAGATGGCCAGGCCCAATCCGTGGTGAGTGTAAGAGAAAATTTCATCGATATTGAATTTGACGACAATTCATTGATGGATGTATTCAGAAAGATAGAGCAAAAAACCGGATATCATTTTGCCTATGAAAAAAAGGAGATAAGCGGTGATATTAGAATAAACAAGAAATATAGTGGCAGGATTGCTGTTTCCGATATACTTCTTGACATTTCTCAGGCAGCCAATCTGAAATTCAGGCAGGTAAATAAAAGTATCATCGTATCAGAGAAGAAGGGTAAGCACTCCAATGATAAAATTCTGGAGGTAATTATTGAAGGCATTACCATAACTGGCAAAGTGACCTCATCTGAAGATGCCGATGGTCTGCCAGGCGTAAATGTATTGGTAAAGGGAACAAATACCGGCACGGTAACCGATGTTCAAGGCAATTATACCCTCGATGTACCAGATGCTGAGTCGATTCTAGTGTTCAGTTCGGTCGGTTTTATTATCGAAGAAGTAGTTGTAGGTACACAAAGTGTCATCAACATTTCGCTTACCTCCGACATCACAGCCTTGGAAGAGATAGTGGTAGTGGGATATGGCACACAAAGAAAAGGTGACCTTACCGGTTCTATTGCCAGTGTTTCTGGCAAAGAAATAGAAAAAGCTGCTGTAGCCTCTCTGGAAACTGCGCTGCAAGGCCGTGCTCCTGGTGTGATGGTCACTCAGGCTTCTTCTGCCCCCGGGGGAGGTATTTCTGTGCGTATCCGTGGTGGAAATTCTATTCAGGGGGGTAATGAACCATTGTACGTAATAGACGGAGTACCTGTGTACAGCGATAACGATGAAGTGAGCCCCGGAGGCGGACAATTTAATGAGTTGCGAACATCGCCAAACGCCCTGGCATCGCTCAACCCAAATGACATCGAATCGATGGAAGTGCTCAAAGATGCAAGTGCCACAGCAATCTATGGATCGAGAGGAGCCAATGGGGTGGTGCTTATCACCACCAAAAAGGGCAAGGCCGGTCAGTCCCGAATAGAATACGACGTATTTCGGGGCGTGCAAAATGTCACTCGAAAATTTGAGGTGCTGGGTAGCCCCGACCTCATGCGCTACGCCAACGAAGGCGCAATGTATGCAGGGCAGACGGCACCATTTTCCGACGATATGATTGCCGACCCCGAGTATAATACCAACTGGCAGGATGAAATATTGGTGAAGAATGCCCCTATAGAAAATCATCAGCTTACCTTCACAGGTGGCACCAATCAACTGTCTTATACTGTGTCAGGCAACTATTTCTCACAAGATGGCATTATCAATAGATCCGGATTTGACAGGTATGCGTTTCGCATCAACCTGGAGGCTCAATTGAAAGACTGGCTAAAAATTGGCAACAATTTTTCCTTTGCCAGAACAATAAATAATATTGCATTTGATGGAGGCTCAGGCAATGCCAATTCCAGTGCGCTATTTGCGGCACTATCATTTGTGCCCATGTTGCCGGTATATAATGAGACCACAGGCAACTACTCGCGGCGTGAAGATGCAAGAATTCCCGGTTATTCACCATTTAACAGGCTAAATCCAGTCCAACTGGTAAATGAAATTACTGATATTACCGTAAGTGACAGGGTGCTGGGAAACATATTTGCAGATATTCAAATAGTGAAAGACTTGTCTTTTCGCAGTGTAATAGGGTTAGATTTGGATAATAGAGAGCGGGATTATTATTTTTCAAATAATAAAGATCCATTAAACCGTCGAGGCAGCGCATCTATAGGAAATGCCAAGGCTTTGAGTCTGATAAATACCAATATGCTTACCTATGCCAAAACCATAGGCGATCATCGCATCAATGCCATTGGTGTCTTTGAACTTCAAAAGCGGACTACCCAGCGATACTTTATGTCCAACAGCATTTTCGACAATGACATCACCGGATATTATGACATTGGAGCAGGTACCAGACCCGGAGGGCCAGCGATATCATCCAACTGGGTAGAATGGACCATGGCTTCGTATCTGAGTAGAATCAACTACGCCTTCAAGAATAAATACCTGCTTACGGTGTCAGTTAGAGCTGATGGTTCTTCCAAATTTGGTAAGGACAACAAATGGGGGGTTTTCCCTTCAGCAGCATTGGCCTGGAACATGACAGATGAAGATTTTATTAAATCATTAGATTTGTTTAGCACATTAAAACTAAGAACTAGTGTGGGGCGCACGGGTAATCAAGAAATCGGTGTTAACCAGGCAGTGACTCGATATACACGCAATTCATATACATTTGGTGGGCAAATAGTAAATACATACCAGCCAAATGTTGGCAACTCAACATTGAAATGGGAAACCACCGACCAATTTAATGTAGGCCTGGATATGGGCTTTTTGAATGAAAAAATCAGCTTAACAGCAGAAGTCTATTACAAGATTACCAACGATTTGCTTATGACCTTCAATATCCCTACAGAGCTGGGCTATGATGCTACAACCGGTAATGTAGGCTCGCTCGAAAATAAAGGCATAGAGCTGGCCTTAGGCGGATGGATAGCAGAAGGAACCAGTTTTAGATGGCGGACAGATTTTAATTTTGCGGCAAATCGAAACAAGGTGATCGATTTAGGACCTTCCACTGAATTGCGAGGTCAAAGATTTAGCTATGATTATGGTGCGGCTTTCGGTTCGGGGAATTTGGTAAAGGTTGGTTATCCGGTAGGCTCATTTTTTGGCCTGATGCAAGATGGTATTTATGCTACCCAGGCCGATCTTGATCAAAATACACTTATTTACTCAGGAAACGTTTTGCCCGATTTAGGATCTGCCCGATACAAAGATATTTCGGGTCCGCTCGACGAAAATGGCAACTATACCGAGCCCGATGGTATAGTGGATATTCACGATAGGGCCGTAATAGGAAATCCGCATCCTGATTTTATTTATGGATGGAACAACACCATCAACTATAAAAAACTGGAACTGACACTCTTCTTTCAGGGAGTATTTGGCAACAAAATCCTAAACCTCAACCGACGTGATTTGTATAATGAATCTGCCAGTTATAACATTTCGCAAGATAGATTTGACAATGCATGGAGAGAAAGCAATACCGATGCAAAATATCCCAGGGCCAATGCCAGAATTGGTATTGTACAACGTATACCTGGGGGCACTTACAGCGATTTCTTCCTCGAAGACGGAAGCTATCTGAGATTAAAAAATGCACGTATTACCATGGATGTATCCGGTAAAAAGATGCAAAATAAGGGCATTACTGCCAAGGTGTATGTAACTGGTCAAAACTTGTTTACCATCACAAATTATCTTGGATTTAATCCGGAGGTAAACCAACAAGGGCAAAATAATATCAATCAGGGAGTTGATATGGGGTCGTATCCATTGGCAAAAACCTATATGCTGGGTGTTAATCTGTCCTTCTAGTCTCACGCTTTTAAATTTTACCAAAATGAAAATATCTAGAATAATCATCGCTTTTGTGGCGCTTACCATTACCTCTGCCTGTCATGAAGATTTTCTTCAGGACAAGGCCTATAGCGTAATCACCGAAGATAATTTCTTCCAGACTGCCAATGATGCCATTACTGCAGTGAATAGCGTTTACGCTGCACTGAGTGAAAATGGCATGTATCAGACCGATATCATGCGATTAAATGAATACCCCAGTGAAACAGTTACCACCAGGTTAAATATTGGGTCATTCTATAGCAATATGGATACATGGCAGTTTGACGTAGGCTATTTCGCACAGATATATGATGCTTCGTACCAGTTGATCGAGAGGGCAAACCAGGTTATTGCCAATGTGCCTAAAGTTGATATGCAGGAAAGCCAAAAAAACAGGGTGATAGGAGAAGCCACCTTTTTGAGGTCCCTGGCTTATTTCAATCTGGTAAGGGTTTATGGTGGTGTGCCTCTGAAAACCACACCGACGACAGATTTTACTACACTATCATTTCCCAGAGCTTCTGCTTCTGAAGTATATCAGCAAATTATCAATGACCTCACCTTCATCCTCGAATCCTTAAATATGCCGCTAAACAGCCAATATGGCAATGCTGATAAAGGCAGAGTAGGAAAAAGTGCGGTGCAGGCGTTATTGGGTAAAGTATATCTGACCAGGGCGGGCAATCCTGCTGTGGCTGTAGGCGGTGATTATCAACGGGCCATAGAGGTATTGCTCGCCTGTGTTAGTGATGCTGACAGATCATTGCTGCCAAAATATGCCGATGTATTCAGCATGACCAATGAAAACAACGCTGAGATTATTTTTGATATTCAGTATGTTCGTATCGCTGGCGTGGGAGGCAACCTGACTTCATTTATTGCTACTGGCGTAACGCAGGAATTATTCATTATTCCATACTATGATTATCCGGCCAATATCGATTTCTACAAATCTTTTGAAGATGGCGACCATCGCAGAAACGTTACTTTTCACGATCGAATGAAAGTAACCGTAAGTGGTACACCCAATGTGGAGGTATATTTTGATCCTGATGCCGATCCATATGTCGGCACCTGGAGAAGAGTGGATGATGACAGCTTATTGCCACGTGCAGTAGTCGATGCACCAGTACCAGGATTTCGCAAATTTATCGACAATGACCCCAATGCCCGGGGCAACGCAGAAGAGCCCAATTATCCTATTCTAAGGTATTCTGATGTATTGCTTATGTTGGCTGAGGCTATAAATGAAGCCACAGGCCCCACAGCCGATGCCTATACCTACCTTAACATGGTACGCAGGAGAGCCTTTGGTAAGCCCATCAATACACCCGATGCAGAGACTGATTATATCGGTCTTGACAAGGAAGGATTCAGAAGGGCTGTTTATAATGAGCGTCGTAAAGAACTGGTCATGGAAGGTCACTCATGGTTTGATGGAAAGCGGTTTTGGGATATATATACCGAAAAGGTAGCGGCAACCTCTCAGTTGGCTGACCCGAACATTAATAACCGACCCAAAGTAGTCATTGATGTAAACCGAATCAGAGACGATGTGTATAAATTTATGCCTTTTTCTGAGAATCAGTTGGACTTGAATAAGGAGTTGGAACAAAATCCTGGTTATAATTAAGCCCAATAGGAAATCACATTTTTATCTTCTGTCCCAGGCATTTTACTAGGACAGAAGATTATTTTTTAACGTTTATATGCCCAGAATGAAGTATTTCAACGCCTTTGTAATGATTGTATCTGCAATTTTATATGGCTCGTGCCAATTAAAAGTAGATAGCGGGTCGAAAAAGCCACATATCCTTTTTATAGCGGTTGATGATTTGAGACCGATGCTGGGCTGCTATGGTGTAGAAGATGTCAAATCACCAGGGATTGACAAATTGGCCGATCAAGGTATTATGTTTCTAAATGCGTTTTCGCAGCAGGCATGGTGCTCTCCCTCCCGAACCAGTTTGCTTACCGGATTGAGACCAGATAAAACCAGAGTATATGATTTGGTAACAAATTTTAGAGACGCCACCCCAAATGCGATTACGCTGCCTCAATTCTTTAAATCAAATGGCTATAAAACATTAGCTTTTGGAAAGATTTTTCACAGCAATATGGATGATACCGTTTCCTGGTCGATACCTACCTGGGAGCCAAAAGTTATTGATCCTTTAAAACACTATGTGCTATCAGAAAATATTGAAGCGGCCAAAAACCGAAATGGATATGCCACACCCTATGAAAGGGCAAATGTGTTGGACGATGATTACCCTGATGGTCAAATAACAGCCAAAGCAATCGAGGCCCTTGAGGGAATGGATGGGCGCCCATTTTTTCTTGCGGTAGGATACTACAAGCCGCACCTGCCGTTTAATGCACCTGCCAAATATTGGGAAATGTACGATGATGACAATATTGATTTGCCCCAAAACACTGCCAGGCCGATAGGCTCTCCTGAATATGCATTTTTGACCAGATCAGAGCACCATAATTATCTCGGAGTGCCGCCACTGCCCAGCGGAACGCCTTTACCAGATTCATTGACAAGAAAATTAATTCATGGTTACATGGCGTGTGTTTCCTATGTAGATGCTCAGGTAGCCCGGCTATTGCAAGCGCTTGAGGATCGGGGAGAACTGGAGCATACTATTGTGGTGCTATGGGGAGACCATGGATGGAAACTGGGCGAATATGGTAGTTGGAGTAAGCATACAAATTATGATGTGGACACTAAAGTGCCTTTAATCATAAAACCTTCCGGGAAAGTATTTGTAAATGCAAAGGTGAAGTCTATAGTTGAACTGTTGGACGTTTATCCTACGCTGGTCAGTCTGGCGGGGTTTGAAATACCAGATACTATCGAGGGCAAGTCCCTACTATCTTTGATAGAGTCAGGTGGCAATGAGGAAAACGTGGCTTTCAGTCAGTTTATTAGAAATCAAGAAAGGAATTATACCACGTACAAAGATGCAGAAGTCATTGGTCAGACGGTGCGAACAGATCAATTTCGTTTCATTCGGTGGATTGATAAAAAGTCTCCAACCACCATACTTGCGACGGAATTGTATGACCTTCGGAAAGGTGAGTATGAAATGATAAATGAAGCCCTCAATGAGGCATATTCAGAAAAAATTAGAGCATTATCCGAATTGCTAGACAAAAATTTTCACCCTGAAGAGTTTCAGGGTGAAAGTTTCGATTAGCTGTACTGAAAAAATCAAAAGCGCCATTATTAACAAAGGGGGTTGCCGTCTTTGTGAACTGTCTGAATCAGGATGCGCAGGATTGCAGGATGACCAGGATTAGTAAAAATTATAAACCGTTTCCCATAAAGCAATGATCCTCATAGTTCCCGGCTAATCGCTGGCAGATTGTCACACTCCGCGAAAAGCTCCGTTCGCAATGACGGCGTAAGGCAGGCGTCTTTGCGAGGAGCGCTTGCGCAGCATAGCGACGTGGCAATCTCTGTCAATCTGCAAAGATCTTTTTACTGAATCCCCCCTGCCCCCTTTTGTAAAAGGGGGAGTGGCCAATAGTTGACATTTTTTGAAAACAGCCGGTTTGAATACATCCGGCACACCGAAGAATTGCCTTTGAAGGCGGGAACGTTCCCAGTCATAAATAGCTATTAATTCGAATGCATTTTTCGTAATCGCTTTGCTTATTGGTAGCTTCACATACTTATAATCAATGTAATTCTCGGATAAAAGAAAATAGATTTGAATGGGGACATTTTAATCTTTTTGGAACATTTGCTTCGCTAACAAGCCAAAAAGGATTTACGAGCTTATTGCTTCTCCAATCATTTTACACCAGCAAAGATGGCAATGGAAAAAAAGTATGCGACAAGAAAATTTATCAGAAATTCGGCCAATGAAGTCCCGCATTCTGCAAAAAGCAAATTTGAGCATAGCTCAGATAAGGAGGTGTGGAAGGCATTTTGCGAGGAAGATGAATTGGCTTTTATTTACATCTATACCCAATATTTCCAGACATTATTAAGATATGGCTGGCAGTTTACACACGACAGAGAACTGGTGCTGGACTGTATCCAGGATTTGTTTATTTATTTGAGAAGCAAACGCAGCCGCTTGGGGGAATTGAAGAGTAGAATTGATGTTTACCTCATGGCTTCCTTTCGAAGGCGTATTCTTGATTATAAAAAATAAACTCAACAAAAGTTTCGGATTTTCTGATGGTGCAGACATAGAATTTATGCTCACCTATACCATCGAAAATGAAATCATACTTCAGGATTCTGAAAGTGCGCGCAATAAAGAGCTGCAAAAGGCTATCGGGAGTTTAACCAGAAAGCAGCGCGAAGTAGTCTATTATTTGTATTACCAGAATCTTTCTTATGACGAAATCAGGGAAATATTAGGTGTGTCAAAGTTGAAAACGGTGCGCAATATACTTTACAGATCTTTAGCTGCACTCAGGGCAATTCTTCCAAAAGACTTGAATAGTTTGATGATATTCTAGCCTAAATTTTTTTTCTATAAAATGCATACACATCAAAAAGTAAAAATGAAGCAAATCAACAGTGCGGAAGCTTATTGTGTGAATTGCAATCGGTCAATTCAATGAAATCAAGTGTAGTTTATGCAATGGTGGTCAGTCTTATGCCTCCGCAAATTGTTGAGGCACAAGATTCAGTTTTCTTACTGAGCAAACAAGAATATGAAGAAAAAGTCCAGGCTATTTGGTTAGCTCAGATGGTTGGGGCGATGATGGGTTGGCAATTTGAGCATAAGCCGGCTGCTGCGGTTTGGGTGGATAGCTTTCCCAAAAAATATGACGCAGCACCCATGGACGATGATTGGTTTTATGAAATGGTGGCCTTAAATGCACTTGAAAAATATGGAGCGGAGCTGAGTCCGGAACAATTGGGCAAGCAGTGGGTGGCGAATCAAGCCGGCACGTGGGGGTCGAGCGAGCAAGCAAGGCTAAACATCGAAAAAGGTATTAATTCACCGGATAGTGGTCATCCCCGGTATAATCGGCTGTGGTT
>JAAUQL010000024.1 GCA_012033595.1 Cyclobacteriaceae bacterium
CACTCTGAATGTAAATGGACAACATCGGTATAATAATCACCTTCAGTCGTCCCCTGCTAACACAAAGGTATATTGATAAAATGCAGTTATACAATAGTCAAATTTAAATTGTCCGATTAATAGGGGGTCAGACCACCCGCTCTCCCCTATAAGACATTTCTAAAAAGTTGATTTATAAGCTGTTTGGTCAAGGAGTTTTTCAGGCGGTGCCCTTGTCTGTTTATGTAACTGATCGGGGATGACTTCCACTATGAGCATCGCACCGCCACAGCATTTGCATATCCCCGGCTGGATGCCCATCCGTTCAAAAACTGTCTGTTGCCACGGTTTCGGAGGGGTATCGGCACCTATGTGCTTTATCCCCAACGATTTTCTGATAGTAGCCAAAGATATTCTTTTGGAGGCGCTCGAAAGAAAACCGTAATGCCTGATACGGGTATAGCCGGGCGGCAGGATGTGCTGGCAAAACAGATCGAGGAAATCATGCCCTTCCATTGTGGTCACCTGCCTGGCATATTTATTGGCATAGTCCCTCCAACAGAAAGTGACCTTTTCTTGCGTCACGTTCAATATTCTGTCATTGGAAATGGCCGTGCGGTGCGTGTAGCGCCCCAGATAGCCGACCACCTGTTTCGGCCCGCCAAAGGGCTGTTTGGCATAGACGACCCACGGCTTTTCGTACAGGCCTGTTGGCATAGTGCCCATGATCTCCCTGGCGGCAAGCAGTCCTCTTGCCCTGGCAACGAACTTGCCGCGGAAAGCATTGCTGAGCATATCGACCTTGAAAAGGTACTTTCCGCGTTTTCTGGAATGTTTCCATGCACCGTTTCCCATGAGCGCACCGGCAGGCACGATCATGTGCAAATGGGGATGGTAATTGAGCTTTTGCCCCCAGGTATGGAGAATGGCAGTGGCTCCGATGCGACCACCGATCCATTTCTTGTCCTTGCCAAAATCACTGAGTACGTCCCAAGCCACGCTGAACAGCAGATTGTACATCTGCTGTTGATTGACCAGAAACAGCTTGTTGAGCTTATCGGGAACGGTGAATACTACATGAAAGTATTTTACCTCCAGCAGGTCGGCTTCCCTGGCGACCACCCGCTTCTCTTTATCAATGGCACCACATTTGGGGCAGTGCCTGTTGCGACAGCTATTGTGTGCCACTCGCACCTGTCCGCAGTCCCCGCAAACTTCCACGTGCCCGCCCATGTACGGGGTACGGCATTTGAGCAGGGCATCCAATGCCCGCAGCTTATGGGCGGGGAGTTTTTGTGAGGATTGAATGGATGGCAGGAAGTGGCCGATCACATCTGCCAACTCATGCATCGAGAGGGCCATAGATGGTATCCATGCACCCAAACTTGTTGACCATGGCCAGTTGGGACATATGCAGGTACATCAAGGTAGTGCTGATATGCCCGTGCCCCAACAGGTCTTTTAGCGTCATGATGTTTTGTCCCGCTTCCAGTTGATGGGTGGCATAGGTGTGCCTGAGCGTGTGCACGCAAACGTCCTTGCGAATCCCGGCCCGGACAATGGCCTCTTTGAGCAGGTTGCGGATGAGCGTTTTGCTGATCGGGATGCCTTTGCGCTTGGGGCTCTCGAACAGGTAGTCTTTGGGACTGTTCAGGGCGAGGTGTTTCCTCACTCCCCGTACTGCATGACCCGAGATGGGCACATACCTGTCCTTCTTGTTTTTTGATTGGCGGACATGCACCTGACCCCTGTCAAGGTCCACATCGCCGATCAACAGGTTGGTCAGCTCGCTGATGCGCAGCCCCGCATCGTATATCAGGCCAAACATCACCCGGTCACCAATGCGGCCAGAAGCTTTTAGCAGGCGCTTCACCTCGTGGCCGGAGAGCACCACCGGCAGTTTGTTTGGCCTGCTGATCGAGGGCAGGGAAATCTGAAGGTCATCTTTGCCAAACAGGTGGTAGAGTTTGCGCAGTCCATAGACCAGGTGCTTGAACGAACTCCGGCTGTCCGAGTCGTTTTGGACCAGGTGGTAGAGGTACTCTTCGAGCTGGTCGATCTCAAGATCAAGGGGGGACTCGTTGTAGTGCACCGCCAGCTTGGCCATCTGCCTGAGATAATTTTCATGCGTGGACTTAGACCTGCCGTAAATGACCAGCTTGCGCGTGAATTCTTCACTCATCGAACGAAAGCCCGCAACCTTGTTGCATGCTTTCTCATAAATAGTATTTTTGCTCATAATGTATTTGATTATGGGCATGATACTGATTTTTGGTGGAATGCTCAGGCTACCTCCCGAAAGGGAGGTTTAGTTCAACATCGTATATAAAACATTGGGGTTTAAGTGGTTATTTAAATATTCTGCCACGCATCAAGTTCGGTGTAACAGGACAGGAATGTAGCCCGCAATCCCCAACGATTTCATACCGCCAACCGTTGTGGGTAATGCCATGAGAGCTGCACGTTTTCAATAATAAGCTAATTTTCAAACAGGAATTAAAAGATTATCTTTGTATATAAATTGATAATAAATGGATTTTAAAATTCTGACTGATAAATTACTGGATGATTACACCAAAGCTGTAAGAGAATCACCTTTAGATAAAATTGATAAAATAAAAAAACTGGAAATGCCAGTTGATTATTTTCAATTCTACAAGTCGGTTTCATCAGTTTATTCCTCAAAGATTGAGGGAGAGGATATTGACTTTGATAGTTATTTTAAACACAAATTCTTAAAAGTTAAATTTAAACCTGATTATACCAGAAAAGCAGATGATTTATTCACAGCATATGATTTTATAGACAATAATACCTTGACACTTGAAAATGTTCAAAAAGCACACTCGATACTGAGCAAGAATCTTTTGCCTAAGAGTCAACAAGGATTTATTCGTAATAATCCAATGTTTGTAATAAATAGTGATGATAGAATCGAGTATGTTGCCGCAAGCCCTGAGATTGTCCAAAAGGAACTTAATAAATTATTTCACGATATTGACGTATTACAACGGACTGATTTAAATCCGTTTGAGATTTTTTATTATTCATCATTATTGCATTTAGTTTTCGTAAAAATTCATCCATTCCAAGATGGAAACGGACGCACCGCACGGTTGATTGAAAAATGGTTCCTGATTGAGAAAATTGGAGAAAAGGCGACATCAGTTCAGTTAGAGAAAAACTATTATAAGAGACTTAAAGATTATTACTCAAATATCCGTAAGATTGGACTTGAATATGAGGATTTGGACTATTCAAAGAGCCTTGATTTTTTACTATTGACAGTTAAAGGGATTGATGACCAAAAATAGGCACATACCCACAATAAATAGGAATATGAGCGGCCTGTAAGGCCCAGCGAATATTCCAGGTTGAACTACATCCGCTGGCAGCGTACTCGCGAAAGCGTTATGCACTTTAAGAAGGTAAGGGAAGATTTGTTCCTGGTTTTTGTCAGGTACAAAAACGACTGAGAGGAGCTTTCTTTTGATGATTTTGGCACTCAGACATATCCAAAGTGTACGGCCATTGCCGACATTTGGGCTTAAACTATGTCTTTGGGCATAAAGGAAATGCACTACATGCCCGGTGATTGACCCATAAAACATGATAATTGGCGTTATTCTGCAATCCTAAGCATATTCCAGAAAATTGGGTGCTGGTGAGACAGCCGTGTGGCATTTTTTCTCAATTCCGGCTTCTCGTCGGGTTATCAGCACACCAATCACCACCGGGTAGTAAATTTGCTCTTGGTATTGAGGTATCAGTGTAAAAACAGGCTCAGCAGTAATATAAGCGAAAAACCTACTACTGATATGATGGTTTCCATGATGCTCCAGGAGCGGAGTGTTTGTTTTTCGGTCATATTCAGGTATTTGCCAACGAGCCAAAAACCGCTGTCGTTCACGTGAGAAAAGGTAGTTGCACCGGCAGCTATAGCTAAAACCACCAAAGCTTTGCCTATTTCTCCTGTGCCAACCACTTCAATAACAGGCGCCACCATGCCTGCCGCAGTGATCATTGCCACTGTGGCCGATCCCTGGGTAAGCCTAATTATCGCAGCCAGCAGATAAGCCAATACTACGGGGGGTACATTCTTGTTGCTCACCATATCGGCAAGGGCTGCTCCAACGCCACTATCCACCAGTATTTGCTTAAAAACTCCCCCGGCTCCGGTCACCAGAATGATAAGCCCTGCAGGACCTAATGCCTTATTGGCGACTTGCATCAATTGGCTGCCGGTGTAATTCCGTTTCACTCCCAACACATACATGGCCAGGAGTGTGGCTATGAGCAAGGCAATAAATGGATGGCCAATAAAGCGCACGACCTCCAGAAATATGTTGTCCTGTACCCAGTCTGAAGATAGGGCCAACCCCGCAATGGTGCTGAGGAGGATGAGCACCAGCGGCAGACCGATCAACGAAATGACCCAACTAAACGAGGGCAAATCTTCCTGTCTGTTTTCAGAGAGCATTTTCTGCTCCACACTGATGTCTGGCGGTGCGATGTATATTTTTTTAGCGATATACCTGCCAAAATATGGGCCCGCTACCACGGCGGTAGGAAAGCCTACCACAAAGCCAAATAAGATGACCCAACCCAATTGAGCCTCAATGATCTCAGCCACGGCAATCGGTCCGGGAGTAGGAGGGACGAAGGCGTGTGTCACAGCCAGACCGGCCAACAGCGGAATGGCGTAGTATAGTACCGAACGCCCGGTTTTGCGAGACAATGCGTAGGCCATGGGCACCAGTATGATAAAACCTACATCCAGGAAAACCGGAATGGCTATGATGAACCCCGTGGTCATTAAGGCCCATGACGAACGCTCCTCTCCAAACCGGCGCAACATGGTGCGCGAAAGGGTTTCGGCACCCCCAGACACTTGAAGGATTTCACCAAAAATAGACCCTATACCTACCACAATGGCGATAAAACCCAGTACATTGCCCATGCCATCCTGTACGCTTTTGATGATGTCCATCAGAGGCATTCCGGTGAGTAAACCCACAAAGACACTGGTAAGCATAAGCGAAATAAAAGCATGGATTTTCAGCTTGATAACCAGAAAAAACAATAGGCCAATGGCTACCAGGGTGACCAAAAACAGGGTAAGGGTACTCATGGGAATTTGCTTAGTTTCATGCCAAAAAAAAATCACTTGCCACTATACCATATTCCGCGTCTCCAGACATGGCCACGGAGCTTTATCATCAAGTCATCTGGCAGGTCAGGTATATCTGTGGTTTTCATATTTTGTGTCGCCTGGTTTTTATTTCTGATGCCGGTAATGACCGTACTCACAGCGGGGTGCGCCAAAACAAATTTGAGTGCTGCCTGGGCTATGGTAAAGTCGGTATGTTCAAGTTCTTTTTTTATCAGCTCCACCCGGTGCAATGCGCGGGGCATTCTGTCGCCCTCAAAATATTTACTTCGAAAGTCGTCTTTGGGAAACAAATGACCAGACTTATATTTTCCCGTAAGGATACCTTCATCAAGGGCTACACGAACGATTACGCCTATGTTTTTGTCTAAGGCAACGGGTAGCAACTCTGCTGCCGGCTCCTGTTCAAATATGTTGTAGATGAGCTGAACCGTGTCCAGATAGCCTTCGCGCATCAGAAATATCAGCGCATTCTGATCTTGCTCAGGGGTGCTCAAGCCTATATGCCTGATCACACCTTCCTCTTTTAACTTGTGCAAAATATCAAGTGGTCTGGGGTTGCGGTTCCATGCCCGTGTCCAGGTGTGTAGTTGTAGAATATCTATGCTATCGGTGTCCAGATTTTTCCGGCAGGTATCTATGGCATTGCGGATGTATGTTTCCGGATAGCGGTCGCTACTGCTGCAATATGGCGAGGGGGGCCAGGGTCCTTCTACAGGTGGTATTTTGGTGGCGACAATTACTTTTTCGCGCCTTTCTTTCAGCACCTCAGCAATGATTTGTTCGCTTTTGCCGTTGCCATATCCAAGGGCAGTATCGATAAAATTGAGCCCCATATCGATGGCTTTGTTCAGGGCTTCGACAGAGTCAGAGATACTTTGCCGCCCCCAATTAGATCCAATAGCCCAGGCTCCAAAGCCTATTTCGGATACACGCAGGCCAGTGCGGCCCAAAAGTCTATATTTCATAATATGCTCCTGGTTTTGGTTTGAGCAACAAGATATAAACTATATCTAAATATTCACGAAACCACCCGGACAGAACACCAATTCATTGCATACATAAGCTCGGGGAATTGGTACGTTAAGTGAAATTGATTGCATGTTTGCTGACGTGAAATTGCCTATTGGAATATCGGCCAATAACTGTATAAAAAGGCCAACCGAATCGCTGATCGCTTTAAAAAGACTTGAAGTGGATTTGGCGCCTGCGATAGAATTTAGACATAACAATTATTAATATATGTGATACTCATGCTAACTTGCAGCTAAAATTCAGGTGTATTGAAACGAAAAAAGATAAAACCCAGGCGCAGGAAAAAAGCCCTGCTGCAGCCGCTTACATTTAGCAAAAAACCATGGCGCAAAATAGGACTCTATGTGCTGCTTGGCATCATTTGCTTTCCATTTATCATTTTGTTCTCCATCAAGACGGGCATCGTCGGCAATATGCCCGACAAAGATCAGCTACGCAGTATCCGAAATTTTGAAGCTTCGGAAGTTTATAGTGCCGACCACCAACTGTTGGGGCGCTATTATATTCAAAACCGCATAGTGCTGGATTATGAGCACATCTCCAGCCATATCAAGGATGCACTCGTTGCCACGGAAGATGAGCGCTTTTACCAACACCACGGCATCGATTTCAAAAGCCTCCCCGGGTTTTTTTTAAAACCTTCTTACTGGGCGATAGAAGCGGGGGAGGTGGATCCACCATTACACAGCAGTTGGCCAAAAATATTTATCATCGCCAGCAATATGCTGTTTTTTCCATGTTAATGACCAAAATGCGTGAAATGCTCATTGCCAAAGACCTGGAAAGAATTTATAGCAAAAATGAAATATTGACATTGTATCTCAACACCGTCCCCTTTGGAGGCAATATTTTTGGCGTGGAAGCAGCCAGCCAACAATTCTTCTCCAAATCTGCCAAGGCAATTAACATTCAGGAAGCCGCCGTACTGATCGGAATGCTAAAAGCGACGACCTATTACAATCCGAAAAATAATCCAGAGGGGGCTCTTCGACGCAGAAATGTGGTTTTGGCTCAGTTGCATCGTACCGACAAGATCGGAAAACAAGAGCTTGATTCCCTCAAAAACCTGCCTATAGAATTGAAATACAAAAAAACAGATCAAAATGATGGACTGGCGACCTACTTTCGTGAGCAGGTAAGGCTTACCCTCAACAAACTAATTCCTCAGATCGCGGACAGCCTGGGCGAGAGCTACAACCTGTACACCGACGGACTTAAGATTTATACCACACTCGATTCACGGCTGCAAACTTTTGCCGAAAAGGCCGTGTACAAACACATGCGGCAGTTGCAGGAGACCTTTGATGTGCACTGGAAAGGCAGGACAAAACCCTGGGAAAACGACCGAAACCTGATGCACTTGTCTCTGAAGCAAAGTGGTGTCACAGACCGTCTGGCGGCCAGTGGCGTGCCCGCCGACTCTGTAAATTACTTTATGAATCTGAAAAAGGAAACAGAAGTGTATTCGTGGGCAGGCAAAGAAACGCACCTGATGAGCACCCTCGATTCTGTCAAATTCTACCTCCGATTTTTGAATACCGGCTTTTTGTCGGTGGATCCGGCCACCGGCGAAGTAAAGGCATGGGTGGGTGGCATCAACCACCGTTTTTTTAAATATGACCATGTAAATGAACATTCAAAACGTCAGGTGGGCTCCGTCTTTAAGCCGATTGTATATGCAGCAGCTTTGGAGCAAGATGTATCACCCTGCGAATACATAGAAGCAGAGCAGGAAAGCTACCGCGAAAAGGACAAAGAATGGAAGCCCGCCAATGCCGACAATGCCTACGAAGGAAAATATTCACTGGAAGGCGCCCTTACCGAATCGGTAAATACGGTATCGGTAAAGGTGCTGGAAAAGGCAGGGATAGACTTTACTGTCGCGCTTGCACGTGATATGGGCATCAGCAGTCAGGTACCCAAGGTGCCCTCTATTGCCCTGGGCACACCGAGCATTTCACTTATTGAAATGGTAAGGGCCTATTGCACTTTCGTGAATAAAGGAAAAAGTGTATCGCCATATTTTATTACAAAAATTGAAGACAAAGAAGGACGCGTGATATGGCAGCAGGCAAAACCAAAATCCAGACCGGTAATGTCGCTGGCTACCAGCCAGATGATGATAGAAATGCTAAAAAATGTGGTTAATACCGGGACAGCCGCCCGCTTACGAAATACTTACAAACTACCTAACGATATCGCTGGAAAAACCGGCACAACCCAGTCAAATGCCGACGGTTGGTTTATGGCCATGACCCCGGAGCTGGTCACTGGCATCTGGGTGGGAGGTGAATTTCCAGCCATTCATTTCAGGAGCACCGCACTAGGCCAGGGGGCAAATATGGCGTTGCCCATTTATGCGCTATTCCAACAGCAAATCAACAACAGTAGTCCTTTTGCCAAGCTGGCACGGGCACGGTTTCCCAATCCACCGGCATCGGTACGCAACCAGCTCGACTGTGACCCTTTCAGGGAAGACGTGAATTTTTGGGAATCATTATTTGGTAAAAAGAAAGAAAAAATTGATGGCGGCGTGGCAGGAAGTGAAGAAGAAGGGGAGCGGCAATACTCCAAAAAACCAGTGCCGGAAAAAGAAGAAAAGGGAATCTTCAAAGGATTGAAAAAGCTGTTCAAAAGGAAAGATTAGTTGATGACGGCCAATGGTGGCGGCATGTACGTTGGTGGGTAGAATATACTTCGTTCTCAATGTCGTGCATTATTCTTTCAGCTTTGCCGTGCATGCTCCCCTGTAAATCCCTAAATTGCCATAATCAAACCCATTTTCACAAAAATGAACATCGAGACTTCAAGACTAATACTAAGCGAGGTGAGTTGGGATGACGTAGATGATATCCACCATCTGCATTCCATCGCCGAAGTTGATGAATACAATACGCTGGGTATTCCTGCAAGTGAGGTGGAAACCAGAGAGATCATCAGGCCTGTCATGGAAGATCAGCAGTCGGAATGCAGAAAATTGTATATGTGGAAGATAGTGCGTAAAATCGAGGGGAACTTTATTGGTGTAGCCGGTTTGATACTCTCAGCAGACCGTTTCAGATTGGGAGAAATTTACTACAAACTTTTGCCTTCTTCGTGGGGGCATGGGTATGCCACAGAAGTAGGCAGGGCACTGATCAAATCTGGTTTCGAACATTTTAAACTACATAAAATCGAAGCCGGCGTTGCCACCGAAAATGAAAAATCTGTTAGGGTGTTAGAAAAACTCTCTATGCTGAGGGAAGGAGTGAGAAGAAAAATCCTGCCCATACGCGGTGAATGGAAAGACAGCTACCATTATGGTATTGTGGAAGATGATCGGCGCAACTATTGATTAATGAAAAGAGAAAATCTATTGATTTAAACTATTGCAAACGATTGCAGGATTTGTTTTCTTTCCGTTTTCAAATAGCTCACTGTGGTATGGGAGCTTATTTTTTAATATTTGGTAAAACATAAATCTAAAATGATGAATACAAACAGAAGAATTTTTTGCGCAAAGCAGTAGCCGGAGCCACCGGTGCGGCCATCACAGGCACGGCGCTGGCTTCGTCAGCCAAAAGTTACGAAAAAATAATTGGCGCCAATGACCGGCTAAATGTCGCTATTATCGGCCTTGGTCGTAGGTTGGGGGCTTATTACGATCCCATTTCTCGTAAAGAAAGCAATGTGGAATTGACCTACCTTTGCGATGTGATGAAAAGCCAGCGCGAAAAAGCAGCTGCTAAGTTTTCCGAGCTTATTAAAAATAAGCCCAAGTTGGAAAATGACGTCCGTAAAGTACTCGAAGACCCCAAGCTCGATGCCATTTTCAATGCCACACCAGATCACTGGCATACACCAGGAGCTTGCATGGCCATGGAGGCAGGCAAGCACGTCTATCTCGAAAAGCCATGTAGCCACAACCCCGCCGAAGGCGAGATTGTAGTAGCATTTCAACAAAAATATAATAAAGTAGTACAGATGGGCAACCAACAGCGCTCATCGCCAGAGTCTATAGAAATCATCAAAGACATACATAATGGGGTAATCGGCAAACCCTACAAGGCAGTGGCGTTCTATACCAATGGCAGGGGCGAAGTACCAATTCCTAAAAAGCAAGCGCCGCCCGAAGGGCTGGATTGGGATCTGTTTCAGGGACCTTCACCACGAAAACCCTATGAACACGACACCTGGGACTACAACTGGCACTGGTACGGATGGGATTTTGGGACAGCCGAAATGGGCAACAATGCCACTCACGAACTCGACGTGGCACGCTGGGCGCTCGATGTCGAGTACCCTCTTTATGTTAATGTAAATGCCGGAAAATACCACTATGTAAATGATGGATGGAGTATGTATGATACTATGGAGGCGTTTTTCCACTTTGACAACGATCGCCTGATCAAATGGGATGGGCAAAGTCGGGAAGGATACGAAACCTACGGAGCCGGTCGCGGTACCATTATTTATGGCAGCGAGGGCACAGTATTTGTTGACCGGGGTGGATATAAATTATACGACCTCAAAGGCAAACTGATAAGAGAGAAAAAAGGCTCAGGCGATGAAGGCGGCACCACACTGGGAGGTGGCGGAGGCATGACCACCCTCCATGCCATTAATTTTTTCGAGACCATCAGGGGCAAGCAAAAGCTCACCTCCCCGATAGAGCAAGGCGTGGTAAGCCAAAACCTGACGCACTATGCCAATATTGCTTCCAGAATAGGTAAGGGATTTGATGTGGACGTAAAAACCGGCAGAATCTTCGACCGGGATGCTATGGCCCTGTGGAGCAGGGAGTATGAGCCCGGTTGGGAGCCTAAGATTTAATTAAATAATAAACATTGTAAAAAGCCTGGTAACTCCGGGCTTTTTAATTTTATGGCCAGAAAGCCTCCATTTGGGAGTTGAACTCTTCATCTTCAATTTTTGTTTTCCTTGTGCATGGCAAAGCACAACCTTGCTCGTGTTACACTAAATCTTACTACGATGAGCACCATGGAATTAACCCTCTACCTTTTGGCATTTATTGCCTATTTCGTACCATTTTATATCGCCCGATATCGACGTATTAGTGGACAACATCTGGTATTTTGGTTCAATCTACTGTTTGGATGGACATTGATCGCCTGGGCTATATTAATTGTAGTGGCACTGTCGGTGCACTCCGACAATTCGTCAAGACATAGTTACAGTGCCTAGCGTTTCACAGCCATTTTCAAATAACATAGCACCTGACACTTCATTAGACTTTAGCTCTGCCGACGATCATATGCCTAATTTGATGTAAAAAAAATCAGGAAGTTGAGTTGCGACCCGGCCAGGAACCGTATTACCTGGAGCGGGGAGTTTATGTCCTTTGCAGTTATTCAAAAATCAATCTGCCAAATTTTTCGTATTCATGGAAGGTCTTTTCTATTGCCTGCCACGCCCAGGTTTCCCGCTCACCACTATCGTAATCCATCCGGTAAAAATTGCCTCGCCATTCCGTGCCCGGTTTTGGCGGAACATTTTGCAGAGCCGTCAATAGTTTGTAAGGTATGAATATTTCCACGCTCCAGGCCTTGATTTTCTCACCCGGATCGGGGGTTCCTCCATGGATTTTCACCGCCTTTCTTATCTTTCTGTCGCCTTCGTAATGCCACGGCGACCAGCCAAAAAAAGTGCCCTGATCATTGGGAACAAGTATGGCTAATTCTGCGCCAAGCGGATTAATCTCATATTCAAAATACAGGGGCTGATTTATCCCTGTTTGCAGAAAAATTTCAAACACATCTCCGTTCCAAATATCGCCCTGGTCGGTGCGATACCTGGTAGAAATCAACCGATCTTCGCAGTGGCCAAGTACATATACACCGGTAGCCGAGTACATCATTTTTATTTGTGTCTTATAGGCGGCATTGTTGGCGCTTTGCAAAGTAGTCCATGGGATTTCGTCCCAATGCCCCTGGTCTCCATTACCATTCAATTCAAAGTCTTCGCATGGAGTAATGAGCAAAGTTGATTCATTAATATTTTGACTTATCGTTTTCATAGGAATAATCAGCAGGGTAGTGATGATAAAATAATAGTTTAAAGTGTGCATGAGCAAAAGCGGAATTGTAATGCTAAATGTGGACAAATTAAAGCAAAGAAGTTGTATTTATTTTAACGGTTTTACAGTAAGGCAAAATAATTTGGTCTGTCGGTTTCTTATATAAACTTGATTAAAAAGGGAGGTAATTATAAGAAGAAAACATAAAAACTGATAAGATGGGGAGAATATTTGAGGGCATAGTTCTTTTTGATACCAAGCCGACCTGATATTATCATTGGTAATTATTGTTCGTTTTTATCGATATTTGAAAGAAATAATTAACCAGCTAAATGGGTTAGTTTATCGGACACTCGCCTGTTTTTATCGATAAAATGTTATAAGCGATTGATGATTAACATAATAACTGTAACTTTGAATCCATTCAGACCTACCTGCCACCAGCTACCTTTCAATTGTAACAGACAAACCATTAATTGAAAATGAAATATTAATTATGCTGGCAAAGTTTTGGAATAATATAAGCAATGCTGGTATCGAACTTGAGCATAGCCAATCTGCGTCCAGATACATCATTCTTACCAACCGATTCGCATTTATTTCCGGTTTAATCAGTTTCCTCGTGTTGGCCTTGCTGTATTGGAGTGCCGCTGACCAGGAGGTGAAGACCGCCTGGCTGTTTATATTATTTACCGGCATAGTGTTTTTTCTGGTGTTGTTCATCAACAAATATGGCCAACACGAACTGGCCAAATGGCTTATTTGCTGGCTCCCCGCTATTTTGGTCATTTTTTTGTCTATCAGCGACAAGTCATTGAGCAAGCATATCAGCATTCAGGATTTTTTCTCATATCGTTTCTTTTTGATGGCCACGGTGATCATTCCACTTATGGTTTTTGGCACCTCCAATCCATTAAAATTGATTTTCAATCTTTTGCCAAGCTTTATTGGCACTGTGTTTTTCGATTATTTCCACCGGCCTTTTGGTTTGGCATTTAATCAACTCGGCTATAATGACCCCAATTTTTATATTCTTGACATCATGATCGCCCTGGCCTACTTTGGTTTAGTTGGCTTTTTGCTCAACCAGGTGGTCATTTCCGAAAAGTTTGAACAAAAAATGAACGAACAACAGCAGGCTTTGCAAGAAAAGAACAGGGAGTTGGTTCATATGAATTCATTCATCAATGAGCAAAATTATGAAATGAATGCCCAGGCCGACAGGCTGACCGAGAGCAGGGATGCGCTGTTGAAGGCGAGTCAGATCATCGAAAATCAAAAGCAACAATTGATCAATCAGAATAAAACGCTGGAAAAGCAGGTGGTGGACAAAACAAAGGATTTGTCTAGGGTAAACGAAGAGTTGATCATCATCAATAGCGAATTGCGCCAGTTCTCCCATACATTATCGCATAATCTCAGGTCACCGGTGTCCACATTTCAGGGTTTGCTCAATCTCATAGATCGTAAAAACCTGAGTCAGGCCAACCTGGAGTTGCTGGATTATCTACACGATACTGTTCGCAAAATGCATGAGGTATTTTCTGATATGAACGAAATGCTTGAATTGCGCAATACACTATATCAATCTATCGAAGAGGTTGATCTACAGAAGTTGATTGATGAATTGTACAATATTTTCTATGCAGAAATGCAGGGCAACAATATTTCGTTCAAATATGATTTTAATGGCCAGAAGGTATTGAAGACCAATGAACGACGACTAAATGGTATCCTGTTCCACCTGATTTCCAATTCGATTAAGTTCCGTTCAGAATGCAGGCCTCCGGAGATAAATATTAGCCTTAGAAAGATGGATGGCTACTACAGTATCGTGATTCGTGACAATGGGGTGGGCATAGACCTGGAAAAATACGGTCATAAGCTTTTCTATCCCTATCAAAGGTTTCACTCATATAAATGTGGAAAGGGTCTGGGATTGTACCTGGTAAAACTTCAGACCGAATCGCTGGGTGGTAAAGTGATGGTTCGCAGCCAACCCGATCGCTTTACCGAAGTGGAAGTGCAATTTTTATCATAAAATTTCATGGGTGTGAGGCCACTGTTCAAGCACCAAAAATCAAATAACAAATAATGATCAAAACCCAAAAGCCAAATGCTCAAACCCCTTGGATTTTGAATTTTTCGAAATTGGAATTTATTTGAGATTTGACCCTTGGGATTTGTGAATTTTCAATAGTGCCGTTAAGGACAGGACTAAGTTATTCGGGGATTTCGGGTCTGATCCATAAATGACTGTACCAATACCATGCATTGCCTTTTTTTGCCGGAGCCGTTAGGGTATATAATGTTCGGCGTTTGTCGAGTTTCTTTTTGGCGATCATACTAATTTTATTGCCTTCGACCTTGATGTCACATGCTCCATCGGTAAAACAGCTGATCCTGGACAGGTCTGCACCGCATGAATCCACCGCAATGGAAATGGTGGGTGGATTAGCGCCTTGCAACACAAATGACGGCGAATTGTCACATTTTACACGCAAAGCTTTCATATTGGCTTTTTCGATAAAGCCGTCCATTTTAGTATAGGGTCCGGCCATGGGGTAGCGTGGCATGGCAAAATTGTCGCATTGATGCATAATGCCCGAATTTTGTGCTGCGGCGGCTTTAAAACCCATTTCTGCAACCGCCTTTTTCATTTCCAGGTCAAATTCACCGTAGGGATAGACAAAGACATCAGGATAAAAACCAAGGTGCTGGTTAATCTCCTCCTGGCATTTTTGTACATCCTGCTTAAAAAAATCGATCCTTTGAGCTGAGGGCGTATTGAGAAAGTAGGCGTGGCTGTGGCTGTGGTTACCGATCTCTATGCCCTGCTCATGTATCTGCTTTAGTTCCTGCCAGTCCATGTAGGTGCCTCCACCCACGCTTTCGGAATTGATGAAAATACTGGCTTTAAAACCATACTTTTGCAGCAAAGGCAAGCCATTGGACACAAAGGACTTGTAGCCATCGTCAATGGTGATACAAGCAGCTTTTTTAGTGTATGGTATCTCCGGATCGTTGAGGTAAGCGTAGGCTTCGCCAAAAGTCATCACCTTAAAATCGTGGCTCTTGAGATACGCCAGGTGCTTTTCAAATAAATCAAGTGAAATATTGGTAGAGGGATATTTGTCGTCTCCAAATCGATGGTACACAAATGCCACCACTTCTTTTTGTTGATGGTGGAGTAGTGTGGCATCAGAATAAGATTTGGGCTGTTCCTTGCTTTGGCAGTGCAAAAACACCAGCAGGCACAGCATGGTTAAAATTTTCATTGCTTGGACAGGTTAAACAAATCTGGCTTTTTATCTGGGTAATCATAATAAGCCGGATCCAGAATGTATTCATCATAGTTGGTGAGCTGGTTAGCTGCAATCACATTTCGCAACATAATTACATACTGATCTCTCCTTTCTGAATAGGTGCGCAAATACCATATCAGTTCAAAAACATTGTTGCCGCGCTGAATACAATCTCTGAAGTCGCTGTAATGATCGGAGCTGGCCAGAAGCAAGTGGTAATCTTCGACAGATCCCAACAAATTGGAGTATTTTTTCAGGTAAATGGCTTTGCCATCCCGTGAAAGGTTGGCGACAATGCGTTCGTCATTTTCGCTAAATGACCAAATGCCAAAGACATTGTTGGCTTCTTTGAAGAAGCGCGAACTACCCCATCCGCTTTCCAATGCCGCCTGAGCTATAGCGAGGCTGGTTGGGGGCGGCTCCATGCGGTCTATCAGTTCTTCAAATTCGTCAGTCTTGTACCTTTGGAAAACAGGCTGAACAAACATACTGTCTTCTATCGACCAGGCGACTTCATTTCTATATTTTTCGTGCAGTATTTTTACTTTTTCACGCTCCTGGCCAAGTTGATGGTGATAGATGAGAATAGTGGGAAGGATAACCTCCACAAACTTTTTTTTGCGTGTTTCCATATCCAATTCGTTGAGCAGTTTCACATCGCTATAAAGGATAGGAGGGACGAGGTTATTTTCTATAGATACAATATCATCTGCCTTTTCTACGGTGACATATTCTATCTTCAGCACGGTCTTATCTATCTTTTTGCTCAACACAATAAGGGCAACTATGATGATGATCACACTGGAAATAATCCAAAACTTTCCACGGTAAAAAAAATTCGTTTGCATGTAAGGGAAAATATGAGCCTTGAATATACCAAGATTTGGCCTTAATTATATCCGTCGTGATACCATAATTGTATAAAACCCATAAAATCCATTATAAATCCATGATATTATCAAGACATAATGCTTAAGGAATTTTATTCCCCATACCGAGATGCAGCATTCAGGCTGGAATTTCTATGCTGTCAAAACGCCGTCAGGAGGATTTTTGGTATGAAATATTTTTCAATATTTTCGGATGCGAACTACATTTATCTTAACAAAATCTACATGCATGACGTTTTTAGAGGAATGAAAAATTCCTTTGTTTTTCTATCAGTATTTTCGCTTTTGCTTGCTTCATTTATTTCCACGGCTCAGCAACGGGTGTTGGAAGGATTTATATATGATAGCCATAGTCACGAGGCCCTTCCATTTGCTACGGTGGGCATCAGAGGAACCACCATTGGTACGGCTACCAATGTGGAAGGGTACTTTGTGTTGGCGGTGCCTGCCCAATTGCGAGATTCCATCCTCATGTGCTCGTATATGGGGTACAAAAATTATGAAAAGAGCATATCTCTGCTAAACGACAGACCCGAAATAGCCATGGAGCTTGATGTTTTTACTTTAGACGAAGTAGAAATACGACCCTGGGAGCCATGGGATTATATACACAATGCCATGCAGCATATTGACCAAAACTATCCGAATAACGCCTACATGACCAATGAATACTACAGTGAATACATCACCGAAAACGATGTTTTTCTCAAATTTACAGAAGCTGTAATCGAAACGTACAATCCTCCTTATTTGCTTGATTCGGGTAGCCAGTCAAAGGTGTTGAAAGCGCGACGGGGGGCTGATTTGGGCAAATTGCAGTTTATGCGAGATAAACTTGACAAAAAATTTGAAAAGGAAAAGCGCAAAGCAAAGAAGAAGGGCGAAGATTGGCAAAATGAAGAGACCATAGACGCGCAAATAGTAGCGGCATCTTTTGGTGGTCCCGAGATGATATTAAGCGCTGATCCACTGCGAGATACCGCCTCTTACCTCAATTCCTCCCATAAGAAAGAGTATGTTTACAGTATCGAGGGATATTCCCGATTTTACGGGGAGCAAGTCATCATAATTGGCTTCGAAAGCAAGGGAAAGTTTGAACATCAAAGGCAGAAAGGAAGTGTATATATTTCGCTGGAAAGTGATGCCATTATGGCCATAGAATACAGCAGCGAAGTAGTGATTCCCGTGGCGATAAGGCCCTTGCTGTTTGTGGTTGGTTTTGGAATATCCAATCCGGAGATACACGCCATGGTACACTATAAACCTATAGGCACACGCTGGTTCCTCAATGATATTTCTATTCAGGGAAGTATGCAATTGACCAAGAAAAAGATGTTTAGCAAAAATGACCGCAGCGTATTTGGCATGCAAATGGGGCTGGTCAATACTAAATTTGAGCTTCAAAAAGTACATGAAATCCCAAAAGAGGAGCGTCTGAATCCTGAAAAACCGCTCGAAGAGCAGGTTGCCGCCGATCCTGCTTTTTGGCGCAACTACCGGGTGGTTCGACCCGGAAAATTAAAACTGAATTGATACCGCCGCACCGTACCACGCTCTATCGGTTTTTCTTGTTATTCTTCTTTATTTAAAAATTGTCGCAAAACATATTGCAGGATGCCTCCATTTAAGTAGTATTCAATTTCAATTTTTGAATCGAGACGTGCTATCACATTGAATTTGATCTCTTTCTCGCCCGCATCATCCCTGGCAATTACCTCGAGCTCTTTTTGGGGTTCCAACCCAGATGCAATGCCAATAAATGAGAATGTTTCCTTTCCACTGAGGCCAAGAGATGAGGCCGTGTCGCCTGTTTTGTATTGAAGCGGCAACACGCCCATGCCCACCAGATTGCTTCGGTGGATGCGTTCGTAACTTTCGGCCAGCACACATTTGATACCGAGCAAAAACGTTCCTTTTGCAGCCCAGTCGCGTGAGGAGCCACTCCCATACTCCTTTCCGGCCAATACTATCAAAGGCGTATTGGCTTGCCTGTATTTAACCGAAGCATCATACACGCTCATTTCTTCACCACTTGCCAGGTATGTTGTATAGCCACCTTCTTTTTCGGCCAGTTTGTTTTTTATCCGTACATTGGCAAAAGTGCCCCGTACCATTACTTCATCGTTGCCTCTGCGCGAACCATAAGAATTGAACGATTTTTCCTCAACCCCTTTTTCCAAAAGGTATAGGCCTGCCACAGCCTCCTTGCCGAAAGCTCCCGCAGGGGAGATGTGGTCAGTAGTGATGCTATCTCCCAAAACCAGCAATGCTTTGGCATTTTCAATATTCCCGGGCTTTTGGGGTATTTCGGGAATATCCTGAAAAAATGGAATTTCTTTGATATAAGTAGAATGCTGATCCCACTGATAAACTTTGTCCGTAGGAATTTCTAAATTCCTCCATATTTCATTTCCTTCGAATATCTTCCCATAGTTTTTAGAAAAATCACCGGGCGAGAGCACCTTGTCCATTATTTCCTGAATTTCTGCTTCCGATGGCCAAATGTCTTTTAAAAATACGGCTTGCTGGTTTCGGTCGTAGCTTATTGGGTCATTGAGCAAGTCAATATCCACTCTGCCTGCCAGGGCATAGGCCACCACCAACATGGGCGACATCAAAAAATTCATTTTTACCTGCGGGTGTACCCGCGCTTCAAAGTTGCGATTGCCCGAGAGTACAGAAGCAACCACCAATTCATAATCTTTTATGGCTTGGGCAATCTCTGGCTGCAAGGGGCCTGAGTTGCCGATGCAGGATGTACAGCCATAGCCTACCAAATGAAATTGAAGCGCTTCGAGGTCTTTCATTAAGTCGGCCTTCATCAAATAATCTGTCACTACTTTTGAGCCTGGTGCCAGGGAGGTTTTTACCCACGGTTTCACGTCGATGCCGCGTTCCCGGGCTTTTCTGGCTACCAAGCCGGCTCCGATCATCACATATGGGTTGGAGGTATTGGTGCATGAGGTAATGGCTGCAATAGCAATAGATCCATCAGAAAGCATAAATTTATCCTGCCCATGGGTAATTGATACCGTTTTCAATCCATTTTTGTCTCTGGTTTCTATTTCGGTTTCCAGGTTTTTTGTCTTGGTTTCCGGAACTTGCTGATTGCCTCCTTCGGCCTTCCAGCGTGCAATATCCCGCTCTTCAGGTTCGACGTATGCCCGATCGAACCCCTTATCCAACAGATCGATAAATGTATTTTTAAAAGATTTAAGATTGATTTTATCCTGAGGCCGCTTGGGGCCGGCCACCGTGGGTTCCACTTCGGCAATATTCAATTCGAGCACAGATGAGTAGGTAATCTTATCTTCTTGCTGTCGCCATAGCAAATTAGCTTTGCAATACTGTTCCACGAGGTTTACCTGGTTCTCGTCACGATTGGTCTTTCGCATATAATCCAGGGTTTTGTCATCTATGGGAAAATAGGTCACGGTGCATCCAAACTCAGGCGACATATTGCCGATAGTAGCCCTGTCGGGCACAGAAAGGTGATCGAGTCCCGGGCCGAAAACTTCTACGAATTTACCAACAACTCCATGTGTTCTCAGCAGATGGGCTATGTTCAATACCAGGTCGGTGGCCGTAGATCCGACTGGTAATTTGCCGGTGAGTTTCAGCCCGACTACTTGTGGCATGATAAAATAAATTGGCTGACCCAGAATAGCTGCTTCGGCTTCTATGCCGCCAACGCCCCAGGCCAACACTCCTATGCCATTGACCATAGGCGTATGGCTATCTGTGCCTACCAGGGTATCAGGAAACACTTCCTCGTGGCGGGCGACCACTCCTTTGGCCAAATATTCCAGGTTTACCTGATGACAAATGCCCATGCCTGGAGGTACCACACTAAAATTATCAAAAGATTGCTGAGCCCATTTCAGAAACTGATACCGCTCCCTATTGCGTTTATATTCTTCGTCCATATTGCGTTGGTACGAATAATTGGTACCGAAATAATCCACTTGTACTGAGTGATCCACTACCAAATCCACGGGGATCAATGGGTTGATGATTTGCGGGTCTTTGCCTTTTCGGGCCGCCTCGGCACGCAGTGAAGCTATGTCAACCACGGCTGGCACACCGGTAAAATCCTGCATCAATACCCTGCCGGGTTTAAAAGGAATGTCAAGGCCTGTGGTTTCGGGTTTCCAATGCAACAGGGTTTCTACATGCGCTCGGGTAACAGCATAATCATCAAAATTGCGCAAGGCATTCTCCAGCAAAATACGAATGGAGAATGGCAGATGACTGATATTATGACCTTGTTTTTCGAGCTCGGACAGGCTGTAGAAAGTATAACTCTTCTGCTCAATTTGCAGGGTTTGCTTCACCTGGTATGGAAGTTTGAACATGGCAATGGTAATTTTTGATTTTCAACTTTATCGATAATGACACGACTCGACAACAAGTTTAAAACCTTGCACATACCGGATTGTTTGATGAAAATGAGGTTTGAGCGCCCGGAAAGACAGAGGCATAAAGGACAGGGCAGGGGAAGTGGCAAAGCAGATTAGCAACCCAAACTACAGATTGGCAGTCAATGTTAAGTTTTCGCCAGGTATGGAACAAATCAGCAAATAAATGCTATTTGTCCCATTTTTTCGCTTAAATTTATTCACTTACACTATTTAACTACATTCTAATATTTATTATGTCAAAAGGTGACACCAACGTAACAGAAAAAAAGCAGCTTTCGAAGCTGAAAAAAGTAATCAAGAAACTTGAAGTTTTTGAAGATGAGCTTAAAGACAAGGAAAAGAAGATTGACAAAAAGCTGAAGAAATCTGACAAACTGAAAAAAAGCAAGGTCAAAAAACTAAAGGCAAAATCTGCCAAATCGGAGGAAAAGGCAAAAAAAATCGCCGCAAAACTTCTCAAGAAAAAAGAGGAGGCCAGGCAACTGAAAGAAAAAGCCAAAAAACTTACCGAACCCCCCAAAGCTTCTAAAAGTGCACAAGAAAGCGATGCAAGCGACACCATTATCGACGAGGTTTTTGAAATAGAACATCCTCTGGTGGCAAATAAGGATGAAGAAGGGGCAAAAGATGGCTCAACGTCGATCAGCAGAGATTTTAATTCCAAAGAAGCAATCGCTTATGTCAGACAATTGAACTCTGAAGAGGAAATTGACCTTTTTGTGAAAAACGACGACCGGGTTACGGTTAGCAATGCAGCTAAATCGAGAAAAAACGCCATAGCAGCCAAATAATCAATCTTTGGCTGCTACTCATTACTTTTTGTTTTATCCTTTTGTTGAATAATTTCCGGAATGGATTATTCATTTTAAACAATATTTTTATGCTTATTAAAAACCTGAAGCATGCGCTCTTTTTTTTGCTAATAATGAGCGCTTGCGGTACTGAAAAACCACCCAAAACTGACCGTTTGCCCAATATTGTAATTGTTTTTACCGATGACCAGGGGTATGGTGATGTCGGTTGCTTTGGTGCAACTGGTTTTCAAACGCCTCATATCGATCAATTGGCTGCAAAGGGCATGAGATTCACCAATTTTTATTCAGCTCAGCCTGTCTGTAGTGCTTCCCGCGCCGGGTTGTTAACCGGTTGCTATCCCAACAGGTTGGGCATATCTGGCGCCTTGTTTCCCAAAGACGAGGTGGGCATTAATGACGACGAGGTCACTATAGCAGAAATGCTCAAGCAACAAGGCTATGCCACCGCTATATTTGGCAAATGGCACCTGGGGCATCACAAGCAATTTCTCCCTCAACAGCACGGTTTTGATGAATATACCGGCTTGCCTTATTCCAACGATATGTGGCCCATCAATGTAGATGGTAGTCGATCTGCCCCGGGCACTGGCAGGGGAGATTTCCCTGACCTGCCTCTCATAGAGGGCGATAGCACCATGGAGCTGATAGACAGTTTTGCCGGGCAAGACAAACTGACGACACTCTATACCCAAAAGGCTGTCGACTTTATCAATCGCAACAAAGAAAATCCATTTTTTCTCTACGTTCCGCATAGTATGCCACATGTTCCCTTGGGTGTTTCGGACAAATTTAAGGGGAAAAGCGAGCAGGGAATGTACGGTGATGTGATGATGGAAATAGACTGGTCGGTAGGACAGATATTAGCAGCGCTCGAGTCAAACGGACTCAGTGAGCATACCATCGTTATTTTTAATACCGACAATGGCCCTTGGCTAAACTATGGCAACCATGCCGGATCTTCGGGTGGCTTGCGCGAAGGTAAAACCACCAGTTGGGAAGGTGGCCAGCGCGTACCTTGCATCGTAAAATGGCCGGGTACAGTGCCTGCGGGTACGGTATGCAATCAATTGGCTTCCTCTATCGATTTTTTTCCAACGCTGGCGTCAGTTGTTGGTGGCGAATTGCCCTCGCATAAGATTGACGGGGTAAGCATTTTGGATTTATGGAAAGGAGATTTCGAAGCCAGCCCCAGAGAATTGCTGTATTATTACTATGGAAAAAACAACCTGAATGCAGTACGGAAAGGGAATTGGAAGTTGGTATATCCACATACCTACGAATCGTACGAAGCTACCGTGCCCGGCAATGACGGTCACGGAGGGGGGCGCATTAAGACTACGGTAGATTCTCTTGAACTCTATAATTTAATGCGCGACCCCGGTGAGCGATACAATGTGGTGCATATGTATCCTGATGTGGTGGCAGCGCTGATGGAAGCTGGCGACGAGGCCAGGGCGGACTTGGGAGATCTCAATACAGGGGTAGAAGGCACAGGTACCAGGCCAATAGGCAAATTGAGAAAATAAATCTCATAATTACCGATCCACTACAAGGTTTGACCATAGCACCGTGGAGTTTGAATTTTCTGAAATTGAAATATATTTGGAATATTTGAATTTTCATAAGAGCCGACTTTTAGACAGCCGTTGGAAAGTCCCTCTAGGTGATATTAGTTACCGATGATTGACCCGTTTCGGGCTTATTTTTACGTAAGTATTGATTAGGCTAAATAATATATTGATTATGAAAAAGAATATGGGAACTATCGATCGGGTATTGAGGATCGTAATTGCATTGGCAATCGCCGCATTGTTTTTTACCGGAGTAATTACGGGTCTTTTGGGCATGGTGTTGCTTGTACTAGCAGGGGTTTTTGTGCTCACGAGTTTCGTAGGCATGTGTCCGCTGTATATGCCTTTTGGCATCAAGACCTGCAAGACCAAAAGTAATGCATGATTAGCTCCAAGAAATCCCTCCAAAAGCCCGGACAGTTGCTGTCCGGGCTTTTTTGCTTTATCCGGGTATTTTTCCACCACTTTTTTTGAATGTCGTTCCTACTCCTTAGTATTGCTTCATCAATATGCTTTTTTGCATATCGATCAATGCTGTATTCTATTAATCGGGCTTTAGTCCACCTAAAAAGAGAAAATCATGAGATATACCCCTGCCGCAAAGGAGCTGTACATTTTGAACAGATCGAAGTTTACCAAACAAATGGCCGACCATGCCATCGCGATATTTCATTCGAATGATCAAATGCCTACCAGTGCTGATGGCACCATGCCTTTTATTCAGCAAACAGACTTATTTTACCTGAGTGGCATAGATCAGGAAGAAAGTATTCTTTTGTTGTTTCCTCAGGCCAAAGAAAAGCAATACAGGGAAATGCTGTTTATTAAAGAAACCAATGAAGAAATAGCCGTTTGGGAAGGGGAAAAGCTCAGCAAAGTCGAAGCGCGGGAACTTTCGGGCATTTCCACAGTCATGTGGTTAAGTCAATTTGAGGATGCGCTTAAGTCACTTGTTCCCCAGTTCGAAACCGTATATCTCAATTCAAACGAACATCTTAGAGCTAAGGTGGAAGTAGAAACACGCGATGCACGCTTTGCCAGGTGGTTTACCACCAAATACCCTTATCACAAAATAGAGCGCTCACAGCCCATCTTGCACCAGATACGCACTATTAAATCTCAGACCGAAATTGATCAACTCAAAGAGGCCATCAACATTACCGAAAAGGGCTTTAAAAGGGTCTTGAAATTTATAAAACCGGGGGTAATGGAATATGAAATTGAAGCAGAATTGCTTCATGAATTTATTTCGAACCGTAGTCGCAGATTTGCCTTTCAGCCCATCATTGCCTCAGGTTATAACGCTTGCGTTTTGCACTATATCGAAAACAAGAATGTATGCCGCGACGGTGAATTGGTGCTCATGGATATCGGTGCCGAATACGGCAACTACAATGCAGATTTGACACGCTGTGTGCCGGTGAATGGGCGGTTTACCAAGCGACAAAAAGAAGTGTATAACGCCGTACTCAGGGTGCAACGAGCTGCTATGGATATGCTGGTGCCGGGCAATACCATCATCGCCTATCACAAAGAAGTGGGTAAAATAATGGAAAGCGAACTGATCGGCCTGGGTTTGCTGACCAGAACCGAAGTGAAGAAGCAGGACGTTAATCAGCCTGCGTACAAAAAGTATTTTATGCACGGCACCTCGCACCACCTCGGGCTCGATGTGCATGATTATGGATATCCTGATATGAAGATGAAAAATGGGATGGTTTTTACCGTGGAGCCCGGCATTTACATTAGAGCAGAAAAGCTGGGCATACGACTCGAAAATGACATTGTGATTAGTGACAAGGGCAATATCGATCTCATGAAAAACATACCTATAGAAGTGGAGGAAATTGAAGCTTGGATGGCCGGGTAATGCAAAATGTTGCGGCGCGGATTTGTATTCACTCCGCGAGGTGACTTTAGCAAGCGGTAAGGGCTTGTCGTGGCGGATGACAAGCCCGGATGGCGGTTGTTGTTATGCTATTCTAGTTTTTGACCATGCTATTGGGAGAAACAATTTAAACCCGCCAGTGAGTAGAAATTTTGGCTGTTTTCCCGTCTCTACTTTATTCTTTCAAAAACTCATCGTACCAGCATCCTTCACCTTCCGGAGATGAGGTGATCAGGCATTAAACTCTGAATTTCAAAGCTTTTTCGCGCAACATTTCTCGGTCGGCAGTTATGCTCGGATCGCTATAAATGTTTTTAGACAGCTCAGAAACTACCTTTTTCTTATAACCAAGTCGCTCAGCTATATCTTCGCAAAACACAATTTCTGATTTGAAAACCTGCCCATCGATTTTCATGAGTTGAATCACCATATAGAGGTATTCAAAACGCTCATCTTCCGAAAGATGCAAAAGATCAGGGATCGGCAAAGGCTTATTGAGCATTTGTTTGATTTCGGCTTCATCCACATTGTTTACTTTGGCGATATGTTCTATGAGTTTGCGTTCTTTAGAAGCAAGTGAACCATCTATGGTGGCCAATTGAATTAGAATGTTTAGCTGTCTAGTGATCATTTCGTGAGTATTACAGTGATATTATTATTCGAAATGCCAAATTTAAACATATTTATGACTTTTGAACTTTTGCCCGGGTCAGGAATATTTTAGTACATGTAATATTTTCTACTTTTCTAACAGCAAAGCCCTCAATAGCTTATAGGACTTAACCTCAATTAGTGGTTTATCTTCATTTTGAAATTTTTCTCCGATACTATTCTTCTGTTTTCATCAAAGGTGACCTCATGAAAGTATAATTTATTTTGTCTGTCAAGGAGCATGGCCGTAGAGCAGCGCGTTCCGTAGCCATTCATGGAAATAAAGACAGGTGAAAGTTTTTTTTCAAGTTCATACGAAATACCGGTACCTGGCAATAAATTGTCTGCCGCCTGCTGGTCATTTTGCAGTATCGAGATGAGGTCATCCACCTTTATGGCTTCCTTTTCCATCAGCGCAGCCAACCCTTGTTTGCCAATTTCCACTTTTGGCCAATTGGTATTGAGCAGGTGGTTGCTCAGTCCATGGATTCCTGCTGGTATGTTTGTGGGATGATTGCTCACATTAGAATAATGATACATGCTATTGAAGCCATCGTCGCTGAGCAAGAGGTTGAATCCATTGTAGCTGTGCCTTTTTTCCCTAATCTCTTTTGTAAAATCAGCAAGGCTCGTATCCTTCATCAGGTAGTTATAGGACAATTCGCCCCGGGAGGTGGCTTTTGGGTCGATGAATTTTGGGTCGCGATAATTGGTGATGGCAATAAATTTTCCATTGCGGTGTGTTGCAAGCCATGTGCCCAGAGAAGCAACATCGCGGCCACCGAGTATTTCGGGGCTGTCATCCCAGAATTGGGCCGACTTGGTGGGCCGGTCAAAAAACTCATCCCTGTTGGCAGCCAGTACCAGCTTATATTTGGGATGTTGATGTAAAGCGAAAAGGATGAGACACATAATGGTAATTATACAAGAAATAATATGACAGCTTTTTTTACAGTGGGTATTAATTCATAATTTTGAGCCTAAATAAGATAAGTAATTGGTGAATTGCGAACCTGGCTTGCTTTATTTTGTGTTTATATCGTTTCCCGTATCAACCCCATTTGAATGTTTGGGTTTTTGAAAAATAATAGAAAAAATAAAAAGGTGGATTTGCCAGCCTTAATTGACTTAAATGGAAATAAGTTGATTGCTGGCGATATGGTCATTTCTTATCGCTACGATCTGGGCAAGTGTAAAGTCGTAGATGGAGCGCAAGGCCTCGAATACGAATCGCTATCCAGCCACAAAAAGGTAAATTATACCTTGATGATCGATGCGGTTACACAACGTCAAAAAGTTGAAAAAATCGATTCTTAACTATTTCACAATTGCAAAAGCACTTTTTTTAAATGGCATAAGCTGCCACTAAAACTGCAAATTATTTATCAACTAATCAATCTACATGAAAAAAGCACTCATTACAGGAATCACAGGTCAGGATGGCGCCTACCTCACCGAATTGCTATTGGGAAAAGGCTATGAAGTACATGGCATCAAGCGCAGAAGTTCGCTGTTCAATACAGACCGGATCGACCATCTCTACCAGGATCCACACGAAAAGGAGATTAAACTCAAATTGCATTATGGCGACCTGACCGATTCAGCCAATATTATACGCATCATTCAGGAGGTGCAACCCGATGAGATCTATAATCTCGGCGCGATGTCGCATGTAAAAGTGAGTTTTGACACGCCGGAATACACCGCCAATGTCGATGGGCTGGGTACCCTAAGGATACTGGAAGCTGTAAGGCTGTTGGGGCTGGTCGATAAAACCCGCATTTATCAAGCTTCCACCTCAGAGCTTTATGGGTTGGTACAGCAAGTTCCTCAGTCAGAAAGTACCCCATTTTACCCGCGATCACCCTATGCCGTTGCCAAATTATACGGTTTTTGGATTACCAAAAATTACCGGGAAGCCTACCAGGTCTATGCCTGCAATGGTATTTTGTTCAATCACGAATCGCCTTTGCGTGGTGAGACGTTCGTAACCCGCAAAATCACAAGAGCGGTTGCCCGAATTGCCCTGGGACTGCAAGAAGTACTTTACCTGGGCAATATCGATGCGAAAAGGGATTGGGGTCATGCCAAAGACTTTGTAAAAGCGATGTGGCTCATCTTGCAGCAAGACACTGCAGATGACTACGTAATCGCCACCGGTGTAACCACCACCGTCAGGGACTTTGTGAAGATGAGCTTTGCCGAGGTGGGCATCGAACTGGAATTTGAAGGTGAAGGCGTAGAGGAAGTTGCCAGGGTAAAGACTTGTAGCAATCGTGAGTATCAGTTGCAGGCCGGACAGGTAGTTTTAAAGATAGATCCGAGGTACTACAGGCCTACCGAGGTGGAACTGCTCATTGGCGATCCGACAAAATCGAAGCAAATGCTGGGCTGGGAGCCTGAATACGACCTGAAGGCGCTGGTAAATGACATGATGACGGCTGACATTGACCTATTTAAACGGGATAAATTTTTACTAAAAGGAGGTCACAAAATTCTCAATTATCACGAATAATGGACAAAGGAAACAAAATATATGTGGCCGGCCACCGCGGTATGGTAGGCTCGGCCCTCATACGGAAGTTGCTATCCGAAGGCTATGAGCATATCATCACACGTACATCATCCGAGCTGGACTTGCGGTCACAACTCGATGTGGCCAACTTTTTCGTTGAGGAGCAGCCGGATTATGTATTTTTGGCTGCGGCCAAAGTAGGAGGGATCATTGCCAACAACACTTTCCGGGCAGAATTTTTATATGACAATTTAATGATCCAAAACAATGTGATCCACCAGTCATACCTGGCAAAGGTAAAAAAGTTGATGTTCTTGGGAAGTTCGTGCATTTATCCTAAAATGGCTCCACAGCCACTCAGGGAGGATGCCCTGCTTACAGGCTTGCTCGAGCCGACCAACGAGCCTTATGCTATAGCTAAGATAGCGGGCATGAAAATGTGCGATGCCTACAGAGATCAATACGGCTGCAATTTTATATCGGTGATGCCCACCAATCTCTATGGTCCAAATGACAATTATGACCTGAAAAACTCACATGTGCTGCCGGCTTTGATCCGAAAATTTCATGAGGCAAAAACCAATAGCCAGCAAAAGGTGGAGATTTGGGGCACGGGTAGCCCAAAACGGGAATTTATGCATGTAGATGATTTGGCCTCGGCTTGCTTTTTTCTCATGCAGCATTTCGACGAGCCCGGATTTGTAAATATCGGGGTGGGCAAAGATGTTTCTATCAAAGACCTGGCGATGTTGATCAAAACGATTGTGGGCTTCGAAGGGGAGCTGACCTACGATACCTCTAAGCCAGACGGCACCCCGCGAAAACTGATGGATGTGTCTAAGTTGGAAAGCCTGGGCTTTAAGTACAAAATTGAGTTGGAAGAGGGTATTCGTTCTGTTTACAGCGATTATCTCAAACAAGTGCAATAAAAAAACCCATCATTGGAGCAAGGAAGTTAATTCAAACCCCAGTAATTCAGGATTTGAGCTGCTTCGTTGTCTCAACAATCCACTGTTAACCATGATAAATCATGGGCCCCGACGAGTCGGGGATGAGGCCCGGTTTCAACACAAAGCTTCACTCGGTTCTTAATAAATGTTAGGTTTGAAAAACAATTACCTTAACTCCGATGGGTATTATCTTTGTTTATTCAGAACTTCAAAGCAAACGCCTGATCAGCTTTTGATCAGGCTTTTTATCGTTGCAAATATAAAGTTAAACCACTGATTATAGAAATCTGTTTTGATAAAATGCCAAAATCCACATCTTGAGCAGACCCTTCACGCCATTTTCAACACTGTGGATGTGGCCTCTGATAAGTTAATAAAACTCAGATTTTCATTAACTTATCTGGCTGTAATCCAGCCCGATCTGCTGGTAATATATCGCAATACCAAAAACCATTATCAAAGGGATTGGCGGCAGTTTGGCCTTCGTCACTATTTGAGTTCTTGTCTGAAACTTCCCTTTCAGGGGCATATTTTTTATACACCATTTCACCTTTCGCAATAGCAATTGGAGCCTGAAAAATTGGCCCTTCGAAAACGAAAGTATGAAATTCACCATTTTCACCACATGGGTCAACATTCCAAGGCAAATCGTTCAGAAATTCATGGTCAATGATTCGACCGCAAAAACTCCTGTCGAGGTATTGATCATTGACACACGTAACGATGGTCTTAAAGCCCAAATCGATAAACTCACGAATGAGCAGGTCAGTAGGAAATTTCCATAAGGGAAAAGTCGCTTTTAATCCAATTGCGGCCAGCTTTTCTTCCCGATACTTCCGTAAATCTTCCAGAAAGATATCTCCAAAAATGGAATGGCTCACCCCACGGTCTTTTAAGTCCTGCATGGTTGCTCGCATATTATTTTCATAGCTTTCCATGTCCGGCATTTCGGGCAGTTTGAGTAAAGTCAATGGTAGTCCGATCATTTTGGCTTGCCGTTCCAACAGTTGCAACCGAACGCCATGCATGGATATTCGCTGGTTTGCTGTGTTGATGGAGGTGAGCAAGGTCTCAATATGAAACTCTTTCGACTGCATTATTTTATACAATGCCAATGCTGAATCTTTTCCTCCACTCCAATTAAAAACTGCCTTTTGTTTGCTCATGCGTGCATACAACTAAATTGGGGATTGATTTGAGGCTCAAAAGTAGTTTTTTTTGTCTTTTGGCCTACGCGGAGCCGGTAAAAATATGGTGGAGAAGCATTACTGTACTATTAACCAAGCAGATACCCTACCGAGGTAGGTTGATAGAGCAACCAACCGGTAAGACTGTATCTGCTTTTGTTGGCCATCAAGACTTCATGCTCTATGATATTGCTTTTGAAAATCACCGCCCTCCGGGCGATAGGCGCCACAACCAGCTCACTTTTTCCTTCACGAAATATGCGCAATTCGCCGCCATCGCCAGGTTCCCATTGATCGTTGAAGTAGATAATGAGGGTGATCAGGCGGTTGTTCCGGCCTTTGAACTGATCGAGATGTTTTTTGTAAAACGACCCCTTGGGATAATGCGCCAGGTGGAATTCATACCCGCCAAGACTTAAAAAGCAAAGTTCATTTAGTTTCGATTTAAAAGTAATGATAAGATCAAAGAGCTCTTCGAGTGCCGTGTCGCGCACTTTATCGAGCCAATAGACAAAATCGGTGCGAATTTCACTATTTACCTGATGGGCCGCAAGAGCGCCAATGCCCGCTTTGGCAAATGCATCTTCCTGCAGCTTATCGAGCAAAAATACTTTTATTTTGTCGTAGAGTGTATCGGAAATAAATTCATCTATGATCAGATAATCATCTAAAGACAAGTTATCCACCCAGTCTATCCATTGTTGCTCCGATATGTAGTTCATTTCAAATTGATTTGAACAAAATTATAGAATGAAGTGAGAGTTTGATCTTAAGCCCGATCAATTTTTTTGTGCATAAGACGCATGCCTGCCGGCGTTAAAAACAAAATGAGAGATACCAAAAAATTATTTACGCTTCTTCAAACAAATAAGCTTCAATGTTTGAATATCTAATGTTGAAGTGTATACTTTGCACTGTTTTTTTTTAAAAACAGATGCACCAAGCTTTAGAGCCTGAGGGAGTGGCACAGGATGTGAAATTCCCTTTTATTCCCACTCTGGCCATACCAGTTTTCTACTGGTTTTTTCATACATTTTCTTTTCCAACTAATAAATTTCGACCAGATGCTTGCTTTGGTAAAACGTTTTCCTTTTGTGTCATTTTATCCATTATCTCCAAACTACTAGAATTTTCAAAAACAAATGATTCATCCAAAAACTGAGCTAAAATTCATAAGCGACCAGGTCGGTTATGGCGTCTTCGCCACCGAAGACATTCCCGAAGGTACCATAGTGTATGTTAAAGACAGCCTGGAGCTGGTAATTACCCCTTCTGATTTTCGCAGTCAGACCAGCGAAATGAAAGAAGTGATAGAAAAATATTCGTATATCGATGAAAATGGCAACCGCATCATAAGCTGGGATTTTGCCAAATATGTGAACCACTGCTGCAACTGCAACACCATGAGTACAGGCTATGGATTCGAAATCGCCATTAGGGATATCAAAAAAGGTGAAGAAATCACCGACGAGTATGGGCTGTTTAATCTACAGGAAGAAATGGACTTACTTTGCGGCGAAGCATGTTGTCGCAAAAAAGTTGCTCCTTCCGATTTTGATACATACTACAAGCAGTGGGATCAAATTATAAAAAAATCAATATTAAAATTATTTGAGGTCGATCAGCCCCTGGTGCCCTATGTCGATGAAGATACCAGACTGCAACTGGAACTGTTGCACCACAATCCCAAACATTACAAATCGGTATATGCCCTCAAGTTCCAGCCGGAAAAACACCTGAACGGGACTAAAAAAATAATAGTATAAAAAAATAGGATCGGAGGGTGACCTTTTGCCATAGCGTGCATTAAGGCTGTATCCTCCATACAACTATGATCCTCACGAAGGATTTCGATAATTCCCGGGCGCTCTGCCCGGGTTTTGTTTTTTAGCCCAAACCATTCACTTGGTCATTGGCTGCGAGCAACACCTGCTTGCAAAGCGATAAAAAAACGACAGTCGGATGCCCTGTGGGTTTTTATTCACATTTCGTCGAAAAAGCACATGCGATTTGTAGGCCTGAAAAATATTTAAGCTATATTCGAATTGGATTGCTGGTCTGTCCGCAGGTCAACTTCTTAAGTTATTGATTTAAAATCACTTTTATGGGAAAAATAGTAATCGCAACTTACAAGCCCAAAGCAGGCAAAGAGAAGGCGCTTGATGCCCTGGTAAAAAACCATGTAAAAGTACTTAGAAACCAAGGATTGGCTACCCTGCGGCCTCCCATGGTCATGAAAGCTGCCGATGGCACCGTTGTAGAGGTGTTTGAGTGGATATCGAAGGAAGCCATTGAGGAGGCCAAAAAGAACAAAGATGTTGTGGCCTACTGGGACAAATACAGGGAAGTATGCGAAATCATGCCCATAAGCTCTTTGATCGAATCCAAAAATTCATTTTCGGAGTTCAACCCATTTTAGTTACATCGTTTTTTTAGGTAGCGCTAATGCTGCCCCGGTTTTTTTGTTGTCCATAATATAGTTGTATGAAGTTTTTCAGAAGCACACTGCCTTTTGTATCTCTTGGTATATTTTTTTTAGGACTTAGCCTCTACGCTGGCGATCCACGGCATTTTGGATTTGGGGTGGTTTTTATCCTCATAGCCTCTGCCAAGCATCTGCTTATTTCAGGCAAACCCAACGTAAACAGACCTGGTTGAAATAGTATATCTGAAATAGTTTACATTAATTGCATGGCAATGAGTGCAAACGTTTGTTAAACCTTTTAACCCACAAAAATGAAAAAATCATTCTTATTGTTTTCGGTCATAGTTGCTATGGGCATGGCAACATTTTCCTCGGCCCAGCAGGAGCCAAAGCTCAAAAAAATATTCAACGGCAAAAACCTCGAAGGCTGGAAAGTGCCGGAAAATAATATATGGTGGTCAGCGTCCAAGGGCATTTTGTCTGCGCAAAGCGATCCCGACAAGCAGGGCACCATTCTGTGGACTAATAATGAATATCAGGACTTTATCATTCAGGTAGATTTCAAATTTGGAGCGGGCACTGTCGATAGTGGGATTTTTATCAGAACTGAAGGGGAACAAATACAAATCGGCGAATCAGGTTCACTAAAGCGCGACATGACTGGCTCGCCTTATATTCCCGGCAAGAGCTACCCTGTGGAAGCAAAAAATGTAAAGGAATTATTGAAAATGGAGGATTGGAACACCATGAAAGTAAAAGCCGTGGGCAACGACTACACGGTATGGCTCAATGGACAAGAAGTGATGAATTACCAATCGGAAACATCAGTAGCAAACGGCCCGGTTGGTCTGCAACTGCACCCCAATCGCGACATGCATATTGATTTTAAAAATATCCTGTTTGCCGAACTATAAATAATTGACAAAAACCAAGTTAAGGCCTGGAACCTGAAATGGGTTCAGGCTTTTTTGTTTCCTGCAAAACAATCGGCTGCCCTTTTACCTTATTAGCTAACGATAGCACAACAAAAGAATATGAAGGTATTATTGACAGGTGCCAATGGGTATATTGGTAAAAGATTGTTGCCGGCACTGATACATCAGGGGCATTTCGTAGTGTGCTGTGTCAGAGACCATAACCGGTTTACCGTCGAAGAAGAATACGTCGGCAAAGTAGAGGTAGTCGAGGTGGATTTTCTTCAGGAAGACACTTTGGCCAATATTCCTCACGATATCGAAGGAGCCTATTTTCTGATCCATTCGATGTCGTCCAAAAACAGGGATTTTGAATCCCTGGAAACTATGACTGCGCAAAATTTCAAAGTAGCCATGAACCGTTGTAAGGTAAAGCATGTCATCTACCTTGGCGGAATAATTAATGATGAACAACTGTCGCGACATCTCCAGTCGCGCAAAAAAGTGGAGGATATCCTTGCAAAGGGGGACTATCAATTTACCGGCCTGCACGCCGGCATCATACTTGGTTCGGGGAGCGCGTCGTTTGAAATTATCCGTGATCTGGTAGAGAAGCTGCCATTTATGATCGCCCCAAAATGGCTGCTTACCCGATCGCAACCCATCGCCATCAGAAATGTAATAGAATTTCTATCCAGATCGTTGAGCAATCCTTATGCTTTTGGCAAAAGCTTCGATATCGCCGGTCCGGATATTATGACCTACAAACAAATGCTGCTGAGATTTGCTAAGATCAGGGGTCTGCGCCGTTGGATTGTCACGGTGCCATTGATGACGCCCAAGCTCTCATCTTACTGGCTATATTTTGTCACATCTACATCGTACAAGCTCGCGTCTAACCTGGTGGAAAGCATGAAGGTGCCTATCATTGGTCAGAAGAATGATTTGGCCAGGCAACTGGATATTCAATTGTTAGATTTTGAAACTGCCATAAAGCTGGCGTTTTTGAAAATACAACAAAATGACGTCCTGTCCAGTTGGACAGATTCCCTCACCAGTGGCATTCTCGATACCTCACTCAGCAATTTCGTGCAGGTGCCCACTTTTGGATGCTTCACCGATGTGAAAAAAAGGAAGATCACCGATGCAGAAAAAGTAATGGCAAGGATATGGTCTATTGGTGGCAATACGGGCTGGTATTATGGTACGTGGCTTTGGAAAATTCGCGGCTTTATGGACAAACTCAGCGGTGGGGTAGGGCTCAGGCGGGGGCGAACCAACCTGCTCACCATCCATCCGGGTGATGCGCTTGATTTTTGGCGCGTGCTACTGGCCGACCGGGAAAAACAGCGTTTATTGTTGTTTGCTGAGATGAAACTACCCGGCGAAGCATGGCTCGAATTCCAGATTGACAGCCATAATTGCCTCTGTCAAAAGGCCACTTTTAGACCCAGAGGATTATTGGGGCGAATATATTGGTACACCGTGCTGCCATTTCATTATTTTATTTTTAATGGCATGATCAACAATATCATCAGCGAATATCGATCAGACGACAAGTGTTAAAAAGTATTTTCTCTCAGTTTTCCTATCTATATAGACAGGAATAACTTCAAACAAAATGACTTCAACTAAAGATGCAGGCTATTTGAGGGCGCTATCGGATATGATTAACTAGTTCACACGTTCAGGAAGAGGTAGTGCCACTTACCGAACAACAGAAAATAATGCTGGTGATGCGCGAAGAAGTAGAACTATTGATCAGCTCACACTCAACGAATTAATAAATAACTTTGTTATATAATTTACATTATGTTAAATAGAAGCTGAGAACACCTGTCTCCCCCTAGATGATTGTAGTTTATGTAACCCGGAGAATTCTTCCTCTGTAGCTCCTATTGCAAACCCGGTCACATTTAAAAATTTAACCTGCGACCAACATGATAGCCGTCGATTTATTTTCTTTTAGCTGCGTCACACATCAATGGTTTTCTAAACTGTCGTATTTTCCAATAAATACCCGCAAGGCTCAAAAAATAAAAAGTGAACATGAGAAAAAGCAAACGTTGCATTTGAGGCAATATGTGCGTTAAGCCGGCCTGGTATAAGGTGATCTTGCGAAAGGCTTCAAGAAAATGTGTGAGCGGAATACAATATGCAATGTGCTGAACCCAGGTTGGCATCTGAGCCAACGGCCAGGTAAAACCACTGATGATAAAACTCGGCGTTGCGATAATCATCAACACTTCAGTTGCCTTCAACTGATTGGGAACAAAGACACTAACGCAAATTCCGATAGCAATAATTGCCAAAATAAAGACCGCACCGGAAAGATTGAGCAGCAAAAAACTACCCTGCAACGGAACACCAAACAATGGAAACATCAGTCCCATACCTACCCATAGCCCAAGTCCTAATATGGCAAATGGCACCGTTTTGATAAGGATGATGCCAAATGCAGACTTGGTGTAGTTGAGCATAATGCCGAAAGTTTGCTCTTCAAATTCCCGTGCAAAGGTTAGCGCCAGGGCCAGCAAAAAAACCTGCTGGATAATGGTGCCCAATATTCCGGGCCAGAGAAACACCATGTAATTTGCCGTCTGATTGTAATGCCTGGCATAGCTTACCTGAAACGCTTCGAAGTGTTGCTGCGCCTGCCTGGCAGGCATCCCGCCTTTTTGCAGCGCTTCTATTTCTATACCCGCATTGTAGCTCGCCAACACATGTTGTATGCCTCGGGATGCATAGTTGGCAGAAACGATATTACTGGTATTGATATCTACTATTATTTCCGGATGCTTTTTGCTGTATATGTCAGATTCGAAATGATCAGGTATGGTAATTACCGCGGCTATGTCATGGAGTTTTACCGCATCCTCTACTCCATACTGATTTGATTTAATCTGGAAAATATCAACATATTCATTGTCATGAAGGGCTTCTCTTATATTTTCACTGAGCGGACTGGCATCTTCATCCACCACGATGATACTGATTTCTTTGGGCTCTCCTTTAATATACACATAGGCTGTAAGTACGCCATAAAGTACAGGAGCGCCAATAAATATGGCCATCACCAGTTTGTTGCTGAAGAATAGCCTGAATTCTCTTTTCAATAAAATTACTATCCAATTCATATCAGCGTCGCATTAATACGGTGGTATTGTGGTACATTCCCGATAAATCATCGTGACGTGCGGGCACTATCTTTAGCTCAAAACTGGTCTCTCCTATGGTATTTTCGGGCCAGACGGACGTTTTGTCGGCATACCGGGGCAATTGCCTGATGGCGCCTACCCGGCCGGTTATTTCACGTTTGTCAAATGGAAGGATCACCTGAACTTCTGATCCGGGAGAAATGGTGTGTATGGCATTTTCTGGCAGGGTAAACCTGAAATATACCGACCCGGATTCATAGGCAGACACCAGGGTATAACCCGCCAGGGCCAACTCCCCTACCCTCACACTTATCGAGCTGATTTCCATAGATTTAGGTGCGATAACATATTGTTCGGCTTTAGCAATAAGTATTTCCTGCATGGCGCCTTCTGCACGTTGCAGTTGTCCGTAAGCCATTTTTATTTGTTCACTTCTGGTTCCCTTTATCACTTCTTCCTGTCTGGCCAGGGCGCCTTCATATTGGGCTTTGGCGGCCTGTGCTTTCATTTTCGATTCTTCGTACTGTTGGGTGCTCATCATCGAATCGCGAAACATGGGTTCCATCCGCTTTATTGAATTTTCCGCAAACTGATACTGCTCTCTGGCTGCCATTACTTTCGCCTCTATTTGCCGGAGCTGTTCGCCGGTGGCACCGGTGCGGGCCATTTCATAGTTAGACTGTGCCGTGAGCAAGGCGCCTTCAGTTTGTTGATATTTGGCGTCCACCTCGGGGATATCGAGTACGAGCAAAGTGTCGCCCGCTTGTACAAAGTCGCCCTCTGCAATCCGGCATTCGACTACCCGTCCCGGAATTTTAGATGCTATCGACAGCGATTCTCTTTTTATTTTTCCCTGCCAGTAGCTTTCTTTCAAATTTTTATGGCATGAGCTGGCCATGACGACTCCAGCCATCAGTAATAGTGCAATTGATATCTTATTCATCATTTATTTCAATTTTATTCAAATAGCAAAGTGTAGGTGGTTTGAAGGTCGCCACGAACTTTGAGGAGTTCCATAGCTGCGTGGCGCTGGTCAAAAATGGATTTTTGATAATTAAGCTGAGCTTTTTGGAAGTCATTGTCGGCTGCAAGCCAGGCAGAAATATCGCACAATCCCCGGGCATATTCTTTCGATTTGATTTCCAGCGCCAACCCCGCCTTCTCCACTATCTTTTCCTGCAATGCGATCTGCGCTTCGGCCTGAGCAGCGGTTGACCTTTTCAATTCCATATCTAGTTGAAGCAGTTCACGAATACGTGCTTGTTCCGTTTGCTCCCGGAGCATTTCCAGTTTTATTAGCTGCTTTTCGCGCGATGTTTTCAATCCGTCGAATAGCTCCCATTTTGCTCCCAGACCTACAAAGGCCAGCGGATCCACTTTCATCACATCCAAATCGGCATATTGGTAGTTGGCCATGGCAGCTATCTGCGGCAAATATCCTGCATTGGCAGATTTTAGCTTGTTTTCCATGGCAAGATGCTTTTCATGCAGAGCCCGCATTTCCGGTCTTTCATCATCAGTATACGCCACCGGGCCATTACCCAATGGCGCCACGACTGCATTCATCGACAAAAGTTCCTCCTCACTTAGCCCACATAGTTGTTTTAACTTATAGATTATCAGTCGTTTATTATTTTCAATCTCCAGTGCCCTGGAGTCCAGTTCCAGCGCTGCAATCTCTATTTTTTGTTGATCATATATGGTAATCAGCCCTTGGGCAAGCGCCTTGTCAACTCGCTCCTTTTCTTTGCTCAGCCTTTTTCTACTATTGGAGATCACCATTTCTGATTGTCTGGTCAGGCTCAGCTTATCGTAGTATTCAACCACTTCTGCTACCACTGCAGATGCATGCTTATCGATCATTTCCTGTTGGGCATTGCTGGTATGCGCCAGGGCACGTTGGGTATAGCTAGCCCTCATGCCGGTAAAGAGTACCCATTGTGCATTGATACCGGCGGTAAACACCTGAAGATCATTGTATTTCAAGCTGAGGTCGGTGGTCAATTCCGGGGGTACCGGATTTTGAGCTAAGCCAAGTACCGGAGCCAAAGCTCCTCCAAGCGATTGAATTTTTGAGGATATGGGAATATTCAAATGGAAATCAGTGAGGCCAAACTGACCATAGCCATATATTGCATTGGCATGTATGGTTGGAATAAAGGTCGATCGGACGAGTTTTTTTTTGACTTCAGTTCCATCTTGCTCCAGTCGAAGCTTACTCAACTCATGGTCTTGCTGCAAGGCATTTTCAATGAGCAGGCGCAGGGTTGGAGTTTGTGCTGTATGTGCCTGGGCTTTCAATTCAAATGAAAAGACTACCAGCAAAACAGCCAGGATTACCGTTGGTTTCTGCATATTTTTTTTCTGCAAAAGTCAACGCTACGCCATCGCTATCCTTTGCAAAAGTCAAAAAAAAAAGGATGATAGGGAAAATGATCGGTGGACAAACTTTGGGGCTGCCTGCGTTTCTCAGCCGCACTTGAACCCTGTCCTTTCTGGTGTCGCCAGCGTCAATGAGGCTATCTGATCTTCTTTCTGATCCGGCTAAGGGTTTCCTGCGTTATGCCCAGGTAAGAGGCGATATGGCCAAGCGAAGCCAGTTGCAGTAATTCCGAATGCTCGGCTAGCAATAGCTGATAGCGCTCCAGTGCAGATTTACTCTGCAACATCATGATCCTTTCTTCACGTTTCAAAAAGTAATCTTCCAGAATTTTTCTACCCAGCCGCTCAAGTACATGATGTTTTTCAAATTCTATTTCAAGTGCCTTGTACGGAATCATCACCACTTCCGAATACGCTATGGCCTGGATATTTTCCAATGTTGGAGTACGGGAAATCAAACTATAAAATGAAGTGATCACCGTGCCGGGCGTGGTAAATCTGGAAGTGATTTCTTTCCCTTCGCTATATTGAAAAACACGCAAAGCACCCGTCGTAACCAGGTAGATATGCTTACACACCGTCCCCTGCTGTAGCAGCAGTGCGCCTTTTTCGACTTTTCTCTTGAAGGCAAGTGCCTGGATAATCTCATAAACCTCATCGCTGATGGGGGTGATGCTATCAACAAATTTTTTAAGTTGTTCCATTCGGGATACTGATAATTACCAGAGTGCAAAAATACTCCGGACTTTGTGATAACATTTTGATAAATCGATAGCAATTCGCCTACTCATTCACTGCCTCAAACGCCACCGCAAGGCTCCTGCCCTGTTCGTCCGTGACATTGATCACATGCAGTCCAATTTCAGGAAAAAGACCCATTTGATGGGGCTGGCTTGTTTCTCCGACAAACTGATCGTCCAGATACCAAAACAAGCGTGCCCGGGCATTGCGGTGCGCTGCCTCAAAGATTACTTTGCCCGGATGTCCGTCTATTTCTATAGGTACAAATACTTTCGTGAAAGTCCTCGGATAGATCATTTCCATAGTCTCATTGCCCTGGGGCACACATCCTGGCAGATAATCAGGTGGCTCAGCGTAGTCTGCGTTGAATTTTTTGTAAAACCAGGCCTGTGCCGGGGGCAGCACAAACCATGGTTTTTGTGCCATTTTGTGTATGGGATAGCATATAGAGCTGACTTGGTGCTGTTTAGATTCATCCAGATTAAGCAAAACATGAAGTTGGCATGTTGGGGTGTTTGTGGCACTTTTGGCTATGGGCATCAGTTCCGTTTCGGGGCAGATGGCACTTGCTCTGCTTCCACTCTGTCTGCAAATGCGCATCATGTGTACATCTGCCACCGGCATCGGGAAGTTCGCCTCACCATCAAGGGTTTCGAAAATCCGAAACATCAGTGGGGCAGCAGCCATCACCCCGGTCAGGTCTGGCCGTCCTTCACCATCGGCATTGCCAATCCATATTCCGACAAGGTAACGCTCGTTTAGTCCGATGGCCCAGGCATCTTTGAGCCCATAGCTGGTGCCTGTTTTCCAGGCGATGGACTGGCTGTTGCCAAATTGTTGCCAGTTAGATTCGGCATCGGGTCGGCGCAATTGCTGCATGGCCTTGAGCATATGCCAGGTGGCGGCAGCACTTACTTTGCCGCTGGATGTCATTTCACTTTTTAATGTAGCGCTGGAATTGATATAGTTCAAATTCCTGAATACGTGTGCATTATACCTGTTTGCTCCTTTTGAGTTGTTGAAATCATCCAGATTTCTCACCAGGGCGGCATACACTCCGGCTACTTCCCAGAGGGTGACTTCTCCCCCACCTAAAATCATCGAAAGTCCATAGTGCGCCGCGGGCTTGTCGAGGCTTTTAATGCCAAGCTGCACCAGGTCGTAGTGAAATTGTTCATAGCCATAGTCTCTGAGCAAACTAACGAAAGGAACATTGAGCGAACTGCGCAAAGCCAGATTGGCTGCTACCGCACCCTTAAATTGCTTGTCGAAATTTTGCGGAGCAAAGCCCTGGAAATATAGCGGAATATCCGGCAGCAGATTATAGGGCGTGATGATACCCCGGTCGATGGATAGGGCATAAAGAATGGGCTTTAACAAACTGCCCGGACTCCTTTTGCTGTTGATGATATCTACCTGTTGCCCATGATCTACCTTGCTGTTTTCTCTTACATTGCCCACATAGGCCAGCACTTCTCCGCTGTGGATGTCGGCGACAATGGCGGCAGCGTTGTGAATTTCTTTGTATTGGCAAACCTGGTGATGTCTTTTAATTAACTCATTTACAGTATTTTGAGTATTGTACATTAATGTAGATTTTACCTTTCGCTGCTCCAGCCCATCTTTGATACACCGATCAACAAGGTGTGGAGCCATATCGGGCAAGGGGGCGGGTTTAGACGGTATCGCCTCATCGATAGCTAAGCGATAGGTCGTATGGTCGATGGTCTGGTTTTCAAATAGTTCTTTTAAAATACGGTTTCTCCTGGTCTTCAGCCTGTCATCGTTGGTGCCGGGAAAAGCCAGCCCGGGTGCATTGGGCAATACGGCAAGTCCTGCTGCTTCTGCCCAAGAGAGTTCAAAAGCTGAGCGACCATGGTATCGCCACGAAGCCGCCGAGATACCAACCACATTGCCACCAAACGGGGCATTGTTGGCATAGAGGGCCAGGATTTCCTTTTTGGAATAGCGCATCTCGATACGCAGTGCCAGCCATATTTCCCTCATTTTTTGCGAAACTGTGCGGGGCTTGTTGCCCATTGCCATCCTAGCAATTTGCATGGTGATGGTACTACCCCCGCTCACTGTTCGCTTCGCTTCGAGGTTTTGCCTTATGGCACGAAATATCGCCAGGGGGTTGATACCCGGATGTGTGTAAAAGTGCCGGTCTTCGAACTGCAACAGACAGGTGATATAATTGGCTGGCAACGAATCGACCGGAGGAAAACGCCATTGACCATCGGCGGCGATGCGCGCACCAAGTAGTTGAGCTTCACGACTTTCCAATACGGTAGAAAATGGCTGGTCGAATAGCGGCTTGGGAATAGGCATGAAAATCCCGAGCAAAAAAAACACGATCAATCCGGCAAGGAGGTAAAGCTTGTTTTTACTGATTGACATTTAAAAATGAAATAATTACGATCTGCCGAAAAAGTGTAAAACACAGGGATGATTTGTTCATAAAAATTATTTTTCAATCCAAAAAAAAACTATACCTCCATGTACAGCGTGTCTCTATATTTTTTTGTGGCCTGATAAAATACCGGATGAGGAATGACTGATAAGCAAAAGCCCCTTTTGCATAGGCGTTTAAGCAGATGCCACATCCATGCATATCGACAAAGGTATCATTACGCCATCATCTTTACCAACAACCAGGTCTAAGTTTCAGATATTTTGATAAGAAACCGAAATCATCAAATCATGCAATCGATTAAAGAATAGCTTGCTAAGGGGTCTTCGGCACCTGGGCTCCATTTGCATTTTAGAAGCCCTGTAAAAGATGCCGAAAATCCGGCAAACAGACATGACCTTGGTTTTGACGGCTCGCTGAAGTTTGAACCCAGATGAAGGGTAAAAGAAGCGATGGAACCTGTAAATCAGATTTATTCGTATCTCAGCGACTCAATGGGGTCGAGCTTAGAGGCTTTATATGCCGGATAATATCCGGAAATAAGGCCAACAACCAGGCAAACTATAAATCCCATAAACACCCACTCCCAAGGAGCTACAAAATTCCCTGCCTTAATGAGGTTGGCTACCACATTACCTATTGCAAGCCCGAGGATGACGCCGCCCAGCCCACCCATTATACAAATAAGTATGGCTTCGATCAGGAATTGAAGCCGGATTTTTAGTGGTGTGGCGCCTATGGCTTTGCGTATGCCAATCTCGCGGGTGCGCTCCGTTACCGATACCAGCATTATGTTCATCAGCCCGATAGAGGCGCCAACCAAGGTGATAAAACCAATAGAAAAACCTCCGATCCTCAGGTATGAGGCCATTTCGTTGAGCTCTTCTTCCAGTGTTTTATTGGCGCTTATGTCAAAGGAATTCTCTTCACCTATGCCATCTTTTCTAATGGTGCGCATCAGGCTGGTCGCTTCGCCGATGGCATGTTCCATTCTGGTTTGGTCGCGCAAGCTTATCGTAAGCACATAGTCGAGCCATCCTCTGTCGGCTATGCGGATGGCATTTTTTAATGGCAAAAATACCGTGCGATCGGCATTGGTATTGCCGCCAAATCCTCCCTTTTTTTCCAATACCCCTATTACTATAAAGGTATTGCCATAAAAAGAGATTTTTTTGTTGATGGGGTCTTCATTTTTAAAAAGGTTTTCAACTACCTCATTTCCAATCAGTACATAGTTGGCTCCATTTTGTATATCCAACGCGGTGAAATTCCTGCCATTTTCAATATTGTAATTTCTGATCAGCATGTAGTTTTCGTCGATGCCCTGCACAGAAAAATTAGGGGTGGTTTTTTTCGACAATCTCTTGATTTCGGCTGTTCCCGATACCCACATGTGCAGGGTGGTGGTGCCTTCGGTAAATCGGTCTTTAAATTCCAATACCTCGTCTTTTTGCAGCAATGGATATTTCTTCTGTTCCTTTCCATCCTGCACCGTACGATCGGGTCGTTTGCGCCGGATATCGAACGAGTTGGCGCCCAGACTGGAAAAACTGGTATCTATAGAAGATCGAATGCCATCTATAGCGGTGAGTATGCCCACCAGCGAAGTAATGCCAATAGCGATGATAGATGCCGTAAGTATAGTGCGGAGCAAATTAGACTTGATCGACTTGAATCCTTCTCTGATATTTTCTTTTAAATTCATACTTTTGAATTTGCCTAAAATTATAATTAGTCCGGCTATTCTCTTACTATTATTATTTCAGTTCCGTTATACGTACATCATCGGTCGAAAAGGATTTTAAAATGCATTTCAAAACAATACTTATAGGTCTTATACTTTGTCTTCCTTCCTTGAATTCGTTTGCCAACTCCATTTTTATACCGATGGACAATACGCAAACCAACCATCTGAAGGCCTACGGCATTGCCTATTGGATCGTGGAGCAAGGCGTGGAAGTGGACTGGCTGCTCAACTACAAGGGCGGTAGTTTTATGGTAGATTACTATCAGAAGCTCGAAAACGAACTTATTATCAGGGGTGTGAGCTACACCATTATTTCTGCCGGTGAGCAGGGGCGCATTTTGGCAGAGATTGCTTCGCCATCGTCCAACACCGATGTGATGCGACTGGAAAAAGCACCTAAAATCGCTGTGTACTCTCCAAAAAGTGCTTTGCCCTGGGACGACGCCGTCACGCTGGTGCTCACCTATGCCGAAATTCCCTACGACGTTATTTTTGATGATGAGGTAATGTACAACGAGCTGCCCCAATACGATTGGCTTCATTTACACCATGAGGACTTTACCGGGCAATTTGGCAAATTCGAACAGTCGTATGGCAATTTTCCCTGGTACAGGAGACAGAAAATGGAATTTATGGAATCGGCAAAAAAACACGGATTTGACAAGGTCTCGGAACTAAAATTAGCAGTGGTAAAAAAAATCCAAACCTTTGTGGCCGGAGGGGGCTTTATGTTTGCCATGTGCTCGGCTACAGATACCTACGATATTGCGCTGGCGGCGGCAGGAATAGACATAGTAGGCAGTGTGTACGACGGCGACCCGGCAGACCCTGACGCTCAAAAAAAGCTCGATTATTCCAATACCTTTGCCTTTAGAGATTTCAAACTCCGTATGAATCCCATGGAATATGAATATGCAGATATAGACAACCAACCTGCCGAAAGGGGACTGAACCAAAATAACGACTATTTTACCCTTTTTGAATTCTCGGCCAAATGGGATCCCATCCCCACCATGCTCACCCAAAACCACGAAAGAATATTAAAAGGTTTTATGGGTCAGACCACCGGATACAAGAAAAAACTGGTGAAATCGGATGTAGTAGTGATGGGCGAGAGCAATGGCATAGATGAAGCAAAATACATCCATGGCGTGTATGGCAGGGGATTCTGGACATTTTACGGAGGACACGATCCGGAAGACTACCAACACCGGGTGGGCGAAGATCCAACCGACCTCAATCTGCATCCCAACTCAGCCGGATACCGGCTAATTCTCAACAATATCCTCTTTCCTGCTGCCAAAAAGAAAAAACAAAAAACCTGATACCAATAGTGTGCATGAGTCCGGGGCATCAATAATTACATCCTTAATGAGCTGTCCATCAGCCATTTCCACGCTTTTGGCTATTGCATTCGGGGGATAATAATTACCGACACACCTGCAACTAATCAAAAAATATCCAGCGGACTCCAATATCGAATACCCTGGGCTGGCCAATATAATACGGGTAGGTGAAGTATCCGCTGGCTCTTGACTGGTTTACATGTTCCATTTTTAAGAAGGCGGTGAGTTGGTCGATCTGAAACTCGACAAAAACATCGAGTACGGTGTATGAAGGAATAAGAAAATCATCCTGAAGGTAGAATTGCTGCAATACCGGGTTGTACGCCGGGGCGAAATACGCACTTTTGTAATGAGCATCCACGCCGATTTTTACATAAATCTTGTCCACAAACCAATAGCTGCCATAGTACAAGGTAGCATTGACAAACACCTCAGGTATGCGAAACGAATTGACCGCTTCCTGTTCTCCTGTGACTCGGGTATAAATTACCTCGTTTTCCCAGAAGATGGTTTTGAAAAACGAAAAGTCCAGATCGAGACCAATATTCAACAACTGAGCAGAACCTTCGGCCTGAGCCGGAGCCTTGTCGTATCCATAGTAAATATTATTTTTCACATTGGTCACCGATGCAAATGGCTCTATTCGCAGGGCTTTATTGGCATAGATGAGGCTGCCTTTTAGCAGATCAGAAGCCGGAGTGGCCAAATCTTGTTGCCAAAAAAAGTGGTTGCCAAAGTAGCTGTCTTCGATTATGGCCGGTCTCGACTGGGTACGCCAGTATTCTAGCGTAAAAAACTTATTGAAATAGGCACCGCCAAATCTATAAAAACCCCCGATAATATATTCGCCGCTTGCTTTTACATTTTGCAGTGAATCAAAATCATACCTCAACTCAAACCCGCCTGAATTTTCAAAATATAACTTTTTGCCGGCCTGATAATTCGAGATATAATTCACATTGCGGAATTTGATAAAAAAACTATAGAACATTTTTTCCAGATCGCCCTTGATGCCAAACTCATTGGCAAATTGATTGGTTTGAGACTGGTCGGTAGTTGAGTCTGGATTGATCAGCACCTGGTCATAGAATGGCAGGTCGTTGGTGAGGGGCACATCTTTATAAAAATTTTTGTTTTTGATAAACTTAGACGATTGGTATAATTGAAAGATGTCGCGCAGCTTGTATTGATTATAAATATGTATGCCAAATCTAAAATCCTGACTCCGGGCATCATCCAGTCTTACGTTAGCATCCTCATCGAAGTATGAATTGATGGGGTCTCCTTCTGTTATTTCTATTCCCCCCTGCTCCCATACTTTGTGGTTCAGGCGCGATATACTGCCCAGCCCGTGGTATTTTCCGTTGGGTGATTGATAGTCTGTGTGCAGGTAGTAGGCAGTAGATGTCGCGTGGTTATCGCCTTTGCCGGTTGAGGCCACCTGTTTGTCGGCGTTGATCTTGTGAAAGTGAAACCCGATATTCCAGTAGGGATTTATGTTTCTGGTGTGTTTTATGGTGGTCACTGCACGGCCTTTGCCCCCTATCACCACATTGAGGGGCGTGTAGGGAGATTTGGTATCGAAGTATTCAATGTCTTCGGCAGTGATGTAGTATGGTGTGTAGGCATCATAACCCGACCTGATACCGATATCTGTTGGCGGCGTGTAAAAAACCGGTCGCATGGCTGTGCCCAAAAAACCAAGGTTCTGAAATTTGTTTTCAAGCTTTTCCTGCATGCTGATGCGGTGCATCTTGCCAAACGTGGTGTCAACTTTTTGCAGATGGTCGCGGTTGTACTTGATATCTTCGAAATGTCGAAAAAAGGTGGTGTACGCCCCGTATACCTGCTTGGTAGAGTCGTCTACGATCTGGCTCTGGGCCATTGCGCCCATGGACAGGAAACACAATAAAAGTATAATTCCGTTTTTAGCCAATGTCATAGCATCAATGCGCTTGTCGATTTATTTCTTCTTCCATACGGGAATTTAAATAATTGGCAAAAAAATCTCCATTTTCCGTGAAATACAATTCAATAGGCAAATAAAAAACAGGGTAAGTATCCAGTCCGTCACCTTCTTTCATGCCCAGCAACCTCACCATATCTTTTTCGGTGGTGAGCAAACACTTTTCATCGAAGGTAACTTCATCAAAAATTGCGATCAATTCCCTGATGTCGTCCTGGGTAAACGAATAATGGTCGGGATATCGTTTGTGTGTCACCAGGTTAAAATGCTTATCCACATAGTTTTCGAATTGGTCTGCATTGGCAATACCTGAAAAAAGCACTACGTTTTTCGAAAACTGTTGATTGCCATAGAGCTTTTGAGGCTTAAGGTAAGTTACACCTGTAAAAAAAACGGGTTTTTCGCGTCCGCCATATTTGCCGATCTGTTGTATGATTGATTCCTTTTCTTTGAGGGCCAGTTCGTGTGGGCATTTGGTCACCACCACCACATCGGCGCGTTTTGCATGGCGTCGCGATTCGCGCAATAAGCCAGCCGGCAATACCGCATCTTTATAAAATGGTCTGTGATAGTCACTGAGCAGGATGTCCAGGTCGCGCGCAACACTGCGGTGCTGAAAGGCATCGTCAAGGATGATCACCTCGAGTTTGTTGATTTTCGCAATTAACCTGGGGATGGCCAGGGCACGCTTCTCTCCCACTGCCACAGCTATTTCTCTTCCGAATTTGGAATAATACTGAAAAGGCTCGTCACCAATGCTCTTTGCATTTGCTGTCGCATCGGCCAGCACAAATCCTTTGGTTTGCCGCCGATAGCCCCTGCTAAGTACTGCCACCGTATAGCGGTCTTTAAGCAGCCTGATCAGTAATTCGACAAAGGGTGTTTTGCCCGTGCCGCCCGCAGTGATATTGCCTACACTAATGATGAAAGGGTCGAAAGCAGTGGTTTTTTTTATTCCCCAATCAAACATCCGGTTTCGGAGGTCAGTGGCCAGCGCATACAAGCAGGAAAAAGGCAATAGAAGTATCCTAAGTATAGGCATGGTCGAAAAGCGGAATTGATTATTTTTGAGCCAGCGCAAAGTTCTACAATTATGACTAAAATAAAAGATATCATTCAACATTTGGAATCACAGGCGCCACTGGCTTACCAGGAAGACTACGACAATTCAGGCCTGATCACCGGGGATAACAACCTCGAAATTAGTGGCGTATTGATCGCCCTCGATTGCACAGAAGAGGTGATAGAAGAAGCCATTCGCAAGCAATGCACTATGGTTATTGCCCATCATCCCATCGTATTCAAAGGCTTAAAAAGACTGACTGGTAAGCACTACGTGGAGCGCACGGTGATTAAAGCCATCAAAAATGACATTGCCATTTATGCCATACATACCAACCTCGACCACGTGGACTGGGGCGTGAATAAACAAATAGCCGACAGGCTCGGTCTGGTGCACACCAGAATCCTGAGACCAAAAACCGAAATCCTGCTAAAGCTAACGACCTTTGTGCCCATCGAAAATACCGGAGAAGTGCTGGCTGCCCTGCACCAGGCCGGAGCCGGTATGATCGGTAACTACCAAAATTGCAGTTTCCGCAATGAAGGCATTGGCACTTTTTTGCCGGGCGATCATACCCATCCTACAATAGGAACCATCGGAAAGACTGAAGAAGTGAAAGAAAACCGGCTTGAATTGATATTTCCGGCGCATCTGCAAAAAAAAATACTGGTAGCGCTGTTCGAGGCCCATCCATATGAAGAAGTGGCCTACTACCTGCAGGAGCTTCAAAATGCGCACTACCAGGTAGGAGCCGGCATGATCGGCAGCCTGCGTGAGGCTATGGATGCTCGGCAGTTTATAGCTTTGGTGAAGGAAAAATTACAAACCGATGTGGTGCGCCATACCGCCCTGGTCAAAGACAGCATAATTACCGTTGCAGTATGCGGCGGATCGGGAAGTTTCTTATTGCAAGATGCCATGGCACAGCGGGCAGATGTATTCATCAGCGGTGATTTCAAATATCATGAGTTTTTTGAGGCTGATGGCAAGATCATTATTGCTGATGTGGGACATTATGAAAGCGAACAGTTCACAAAAGAATTAATTTATAATAATATAACTGAAAAATTCCCTAATATTGCACTCCATTTTACGGAAGTAAATACAAATCCAATATTTTACGCATATAATTAATGGAAAGTACTGTTGCACAAAAACTCGATTCATTAAAGAAACTCCAGCAAATAGATTCCAAACTTGACGACATTGTCAAAATCCGGGGGGCGCTGCCTGAAGAAGTGGGTGACCTTGAAGATGAAATCGTTGGATACCAAACCAGGGTTGCCAAGCACAACTCTGAAATAGAAGCCCAAAACGAACAAATAGCCAACAATAAGGCCGCCATTGTAGATGCCAACAAGCTCATAAAAAAGTATGCGGAGCAGCAAATGAATGTGAGGAACAACAGGGAGTATGATGCCATTACCAAAGAAACTGAGCTCCAAACCCTGGAAATCCAAATTTGCGAAAAACGCATCAGAGAGGCAGAATTAAAAATAGAAGGCAAAAAGGCTGAAATCGCCGAAACCGAAACCATACTCGATGAGCGAAAGAAAGACCTGGAAAGCAAGAAAAAGGAGCTGATCATGATCACTTCCGAAAGCATGGAAGATGAAAACAAGCTGAAGGAAGCCAGAGAAAAAGCCGTATCCAAAGTGGAGGATCGTCTACTCAATTCATACAATAAAATAAGAAACAATGCATCTAACGGCCTTGGCGTGGTAACCATCACCAGAAGTGCCTGTGGAGGTTGTTTCAACATAGTGCCCCCACAGAGACAAGCTGAAGTGCGGGAAAGAAAGAAAATAATCGTGTGTGAGCATTGCGGGCGAATCTTCGCAGACATCGAAGACCTGCAAGTGGCAGAAGACAAAAAGCCAAAAAAAGCAAAAAATAGCCTATGGCTATAGCGCTAAGTAAGGTATTTGACAAGGCGAATCTCAGTATTTGCCTTTTTTTATTTATACTCTTTGCACCCTATTTGATTGGCGCACAGTCGCAAACACCCTCCATTACGGACATTAGCGAAGCCTACTGGCAATTCTTCAATTTCCAACTCGACTCCACCCGGATTGCCCTTGCCAGCCTGCCCAATCTACCGGAAACCTTTCACCTCGATATCCTGCTCACTTCCACCCAGGCCATCCTTCGCGACGATGCTACAGCTTGTACGACATGCAATGACCAGGAAAACCGCCTGCTGGAAAAATTATCAAAGTTTGAAAATGAATTCGCAACATCTGACTTCAATTATCTCAAGGCTGAGATCAGACTACAATGGGCACTGATCAAATTAAAAAACAATGAGGAACTTGCCGCCTTTTGGAACCTGAAACAAGCCTACTCCATAGCGACCTCTAATGTCAGCAACTATCCGGAACATCTGCCCACTGTCAGAACCCTGGGGCTGATGCACGTATTGCTTGGCGCCTTTCCCGAAAAGTATAAGTGGATACTACCACTCTTTGGCATGGAAGCCAATATTTCGCAGGGTCTGAGGCAGATCGACAAGGCTCAAAATGACCGGGGATTTGCCTCTGTGGAGAGCAGCCTCATCCTCGCACTCATTCATACCTACTGGCTCAGCGACCCGGGCAGAGCGGTCGAAATATTGAAACCTCTCAGGCAAAAGCAGCAGCTGTTGGTGTGCGATTATGTATTGTCACTTGCCTTGATGAAAGATGCGCGAAGTGAGGAAGCGTTGAGCATAATAAATGAAACCGCGACCAGTCACACCCAGCCATTTGCTATTCCACAGTTCTATTATTTGCTGGGTGAGATTTATTTGCAAAAAGGACAGTTTGAAGCCTCGATTGCTAATTATCGATTGTTCATTCGGCAGTATGAAGGTAACAACCTGAAAAAAGACAGTTACTACAAAATGGGGGTTAGCCAGACACTGATGAACAATGTATCTGCGGCCCGGCAAAACTTCGAAAAATCTGCCTCATTAGCCTGGGCGGAGATCGAAGCTGATAAAAATGCCCGATATGCAGTTGAAAATGAACAGATTACCTGTGCAGCATTGTACAAAATGCGATATGCCACCGATGGCGGTTATTACGAAAAGGCTTTAAAAGCCCGGCATTCCATCGATCCGACCACCCTCAATGCACATGACCGGTGCGAATACCACTATCGAACGGCCAGACTGCACCACAAAATGGATCGCCTTGAAGCTGCAAAAGCGGCATATCAAAAAGCCATAGATACACAATTGCAAAATGACTGGTATTTTGCACCCAATGCTGCCCTTCAATTGGCAGGGATGTTTTACGATGACAACCAATTGGACAACGCCAAGACATTTCTGAAAAGGATAAACGAATATGATGGATACCCCTATCAGGGCAGCATCAGCCAACAGGCCGCCGCCCTTGGCAAAAAACTGGCGATAGCAGATTGAAACCTGATTTATCCATGCTAACTGATCACATCGGCAAAAATGCAAGCTGACGCAAGGCTTTGAATATTAAAAAAACCTAAAATGGAACATTGCCACCAGATGGATTAAAATCTCCACCGGTGCCGGGGTTATTGGCTTTGCTTTGGAAGGTGATGGTATTGGTTTCTTTATTGAATTGGCCTTCGAAATCGCCACCGGAGGGAAAGCCGCCACCAAAATGCCCCCCGTTGTCCAGGTCGCAAAATTTAGTGAATTTGCCGATAAACTTGAGCCGTACGGTATCGAGCGATCCGTTTCTGTGCTTAGCGATAATCACCTCTCCTACCCCCTGCACACTATTGCCCTCTTCGTCGGCAGTAATGCCATAATACTCAGGCCGGTAAAGGAAAAGTACCATATCGGCATCTTGCTCTATCGAACCAGATTCCCTGAGGTCAGAGAGTTGAGGTTTTTTGTCGCCACCCCTTACTTCCACAGCCCGGCTTAGCTGCGACAGCGCAATGATGGGAATATTGAGCTCTTTTGCGATGTTTTTGAGCGATCGGGATATGGATGCAATCTCTTGTTCCCTGTTGCCCGCTCCACCACCATTCTTGCTGCTATCGCCCGACATCAGCTGCAGGTAGTCTATAATGATGAGTTCGACGCCGTGTTGGGCTACTAATTTCCTTGCTTTGGCGCGCAACTCCAGAATGGTGAGCGCCGGGGTATCGTCTATAAAAATAGGCGCATCGGCCAGCTTGGCAGTTTTGTGGGTGAGCTGCTCCCACTCATATTCTTCCAGATTTCCTTTCTTTATTTTCTCACTTTCCAGCTCTGCTTCGGCAGAAATCAACCTGTTTACCAACTGAATGCTCGACATTTCCAGCGAAAATATGGCCACAGGTTTCTTAAATTCTACTGCGGCATTGCGCATGGCCGAAACCACAAAGGCTGTCTTACCCATACCAGGCCGCGCCGCGATAATGACCATATCAGACTTTTGCCAACCCGAAGTGACCCTGTCAAGGGCGGTAAATCCCGTAGGGATACCGGTGAGTCCATCGCCTTGCAGCTTTTTGATTTCCAGTTCCTTCATGGCTTCGTGCATAATGGAAGCCATATTGGCGTAATTTTTACGGATATTGATCTCTGAGACTTCAAAAAGCGATTGCTCGGTTTTGTCCAGAAGTGAAAAAACATCTACAGTGTCTTCATAGGCATCGTGATGTATTTCCGAAGCTATCCTGATCAGTTCCCTCTTGATGGCCTTTTCTATGATAATACGCGCATGTGACTCGATGTGCGCCGCTGAGCTAACTTTGGATGTCAGTTCGGTGATGTAGAAGGCCCCTCCCACAAAATCAAGTTTGCCTTTCTTGCGCAGCAGGTTGGTGACGGTAAGCAAATCGACCGGTTCGGAATTGTTGAACAAGTCAACTATGGTTTGGAATATTTCTTTGTGACTTTCTTTGTAAAAGGTGTCGGGCTTTAAGATATCAATCACATTGGTGAGAGCGTCCTTTTCCAACATCAGTGCGCCGAGAACCGCCTCTTCCAAATCAAGGGCTTGTGGGGGCAATTTTCCCAGGCTAAGGCCTATTTCTTTGCTCACAAATGTTCTCGACTTGCTACCTAACCGCACTGACTGAATATTTCCTGATTCCATATGTAAATGATACGAAGCTTAGCTTCAAAAAATTTTAATGATGCTGTAATCTTGATTAATAATAAAGTAGCGCAATGACGATTTTTAGAAGATTTGCTCAAGCGGGGCAATTATGCCCTATAAGCCTTGTGTGATTGTGCTGCACAAACATAGACCAAATGCCGTCCTTCTGAAAAGATATCAGGCTATAGTTTTGATTTAACTTTTCAACAGGTATTTGACGCTATCCACATGGTTCATCCACATTTTGTCCGATAGACCCGATTGAAAAAGCAAGAAGCGGCCAGTGGAATAAGAGTGGGCAAATTGATTCAAAAACGCAATAAGGGACTTTTGGGAGGCTGGTAGATGAAAGCTTTGTCACCACATCAAATTGTGCTATCTTTGAAATCCAAATTAGCTCATAGATGACTTTAAAAAATAATGAAAAAGTACACTTTATCGCCATTGGCGGAAGTGTAATGCACAGCCTGGCCATCGCCCTCAAAATGAAGGGTCTTACCGTTACTGGTTCTGACGATAGCATTTATGACCCTTCGCGACAGCGATTGGCTGAGCATGGCCTTCTTCCTGAAAATTTTGGCTGGGATGCCGCTCGCATTACTCCCGATCTGGATGCGGTAATTTTGGGGATGCATGCCAAAGATGACAACCCCGAACTGATCAGGACCCGCGAACTGGGAATCCCGATTTATTCATTCCCCGAGTATATTCGAAAGCAATCGGACGACAAGCAAAGAATCGTAATAGCAGGAAGCCATGGCAAAACCACCATTACAGCCATGATCATGCACGTGCTCAACTACGCCAAACGCGATTTTGACTATGTGGTAGGAGCCTACCTGGAAGGCTTTAACAACATAGTAAAACTATCAGATGCACCCATTATCATAATAGAAGGCGATGAGTACTTTTCTTCAGCATTGGACAAAACTCCCAAATTCCTAAATTACGAGCATCACCTGGGCCTCATCAGTGGCATTTCCTGGGATCATATCAATGCCTTTAAGACGGTGGACGATTATGTAAAACAATTTGAAATGTTTGCCGATGCCACGCCAAAAAGCGGTACACTTATTTTTTGCGAAGAAGATGATATGGCCATGGTTATAGCCAGCAACCAACGCATCGATGTGGTACAGTTGCATTATTCTGTGCATCCCTATGTGATCAAAAACGAAATTACCTATCTGAAGACCTCCAATGGCATGGTACCGGTGAAGATATTTGGTCAGCACAATATGCTCAACCTCAATGGCGCCAAAAAGCTATTGAGCAGGATCGGCATTACCGAAGAGGTATTTTATGAGGCCATCAGTTCTTTTGAAGGGGCGTCGAAACGTTTACAATTGCTACAAAAAAATAAGAGCGTGGCAGTGTTTCTTGATTTTGCCCACGCACCATCCAAAGTGGAAGCCACCACTTCGGCGATAAAAGAGCGCTATGCCACCCGCCACCTGGTGGCCTGCCTCGAGTTACATACCTTCAGCAGCCTCAACAAAGATTTTATTTCCAGCTACCAATACACACTGCAAAGTGCTGATGAAGCATGCATTTATTTCAATCCGCACAACAACAAGCAGAGCACCGAAACAAAAATAAATGTGAAAGACGTGGAAAATGCCTTCAATTTTCCGGGACTAAAAGTATTTACAGAAATAGAAAACCTCGAGAAATATTTGCTTGAAAAAAATTGGGGCAACTCCAATTTGCTATTGATGAGCTCAGGAAACTTTGGCAACATCGATCTTAAATCATTGGCTGCCAATATCGTAGCCTCAACAAACTAAACCATTAATGAATTTAAAACTTAAGAACCCCCTGGCTTTCTTCGATTTAGAAACCACCGGCATCAACATCACACACGACCGAATAGTAGAGATATCGATTTTGAAAATCTCGCCCAATGGCGAAGAAGAATCCCTAACCCAACTGATTAACCCAGGTTTTCCCATTCCATTGGAGAGCAGTCTGATACATGGCATTTATGACGACAATGTGAAGGAGGCGCCGCAATTCAAAGATGTGGCCAAATCTCTGGTGAAATTCCTGGAAGGATGCGATCTCGGAGGTTTTAATATCCTCAAATTTGACATTCCGGTACTGGTAGAAGAATTTTTGCGCACAGGAATCAACTTCGACATCAGCAAACGCAAATTGATCGATGCACAAAAGATTTCCATCTGATGGAAAAACGTAACCTCTCTGCCGCCTACCAGTTTTATTGCGGTCAGACGCTCGAAAATGCCCACAGTGCCGAGGCAGACACCAAGGCTACTTACGAGATATTCAAAAAGCAAATCGAACGCTATGACGGCCAGGAAGTAGAAGATATGAAAGGTGCCAAACTTGGCGTGATATGTAACGATATGGAGGCTGTTCATCAGATTACGCTTCAGAAAATGGTCGATCTGGCCGGCCGTATAGTCTTTGATGATGAAGGCAACGAGGTATTCAATTTTGGCAAGCACAAAGGCAGAAAAATAGTGGATATTCTCGAAAAAGAACCCATGTACTACGACTGGATTCAAAAGAATGATTTTACGCTCGATACCAAAAGGAAGCTTACGGAAATAAAACTAAGGCAATTCAATAAAAAATGAGTATTCTACTTACCAGACTTCATCATTTTTTATAATTCATATCTTTTTTTGCATTGCGCACTATGGGCAAAACCATTATCGTATCCAACAGACTTCCCATCAAAATCGTACACGAAGACGATTCGTTTTACTATGTACCTAGCGAAGGCGGTCTGGCTACCGGGTTGAGTTCCATTTATAAAGAAGGAGAAAACCTATGGATAGGCTGGCCTGGACAAAGCATAAAAAAACCAGAGGAAAAAACGCAGATCACCAAAGACCTGAAAGAGGAAAACATGATCCCTGTTTTCCTTACAAAAAATTGATCGAAGATTTTTACGAAGGTTTTAGCAACGATACCATCTGGCCTATTTTCCATTATTTCCTTCAATATGCAAATTTCGACCATAATCTATATCAAGCCTATGTAGAGGCGAACAAGCTCTTTTGCGATGCCATAGTGGAGGTAGCCGAAGATGGCGATACCATCTGGATACATGACTACCAACTGCTCTTGTTGCCTCGCATGGTCAGAAAGCTGCTGCCTAATGCAGGGATAGGTTTCTTTCAGCATATTCCTTTTCCATCTTACGAGGTATTTAGAATGATGCCCTGGCGAAAGAGGATTTTGCGCGGCATGTTGGGCGCGGACCTCATCGGCTTCCATACCTACGACGATATGCGGCATTTCTTATCTTCGGTCAGCAGGCTGGTAGGCATACCCAATTCGAGTGGCAGGATAGAAACCGGCAACAGGATCATTGAAGTGGACTCCTTTCCCATGGGAATAGATTACCATAAATATGCCGTGGCAGCGGCCTCGCCCAAGACCATAGATCAAGAGATAAAATTCAGGTCCTCTCTGGGCAATCAGAAGTTGATAGTGTCCATCGACCGGCTTGACTATTCCAAAGGACTACCCAGGCGCCTGCGGGCATTCGAAATGTTCCTGAAGAAATATCCTGAATTTGAGCAAAAGGTGTCTATCATTATGATAGTGGTGCCCTCACGCGACAATGTAGGCAAATACAAGGCGCTCAAAGAAGAGGTGGATCTGCTGGTGGGCCGCATCAACGGCAACTTTGGCATGCTCAACTGGACGCCAATCCACTATTTCTATCGCTCCTTCGATCTTGAATCGCTATCAGCTTTTTACAGAATGGCTCACGTGGCGCTGGTTACACCCATGCGCGATGGCATGAACCTGGTGTGCAAGGAATATATCGCCAGTAAGCTGGATAAAACCGGCGTACTGATCCTCAGCGAAATGGCAGGAGCCTCCAAGGAATTGTCGGATGCCATCCTCATCAACCCCAACAACACCGAGCAGGTGGTAGAGGCCATTTACAAGGCGCTCACCATGCCCGAGGAGGAGCAGATTATGCATATCAGCATTATGCAAGACACCCTGAAGCGATACAACATTCACCATTGGGTGAAAATGTTTATGGATCGCCTTCATTTTGTTTTAGAACTTCAACAATCTATGGCTACTAAAAAGCTCGACGAACAGACAGGCAAAGGAATAAAAGAACAATACGACCTGGCACACACGAGGATGCTTTTCCTCGATTATGATGGTACTTTGACAGGATTTCAGCCGGAACCTCAAATGGCCAAGCCCGACAAGACGCTTATACAGATGCTCCTCAATCTGACTTCCGATGATAAAAACCGCGTGGTAATCATCAGTGGCAGAGATAAAGAAACACTCGATTCCTGGTTGGGGCACCTGCCGCTGGATATCATCGCCGAGCATGGAGTTTGGCTCAAAGAAAGAGGCACCAGGTGGCAAACCATAGCCAAATTGAAAAGTAGTTGGAAAAGTGAATTCAGACCGGTGCTCGATGCCTACGTCAATCGCACCCCGGGTTCATTTATCGAAGAAAAAGATCATTCGCTGGTTTGGCACTTTCGCAAAGTAGAAACCGGACTGGGCGAACTCAGATCACGAGAGCTCACCAGCCATCTCAAATACCTGTCGACAGGCAAAAACCTGCAAGTACTGGAAGGCGATATGGTGGTAGAAGTGAAAAATGCGGATGTAAACAAAGGTAGCGCAGCACAAAAATGGCTGGACACCTTCGATCATGAATTTACGCTGGCTCTTGGTGATGACTGGACAGACGAAGACACTTTTAAAGCCATGCCCTCCGATGCGGTCACCATCAAAGTGGGAAATTCCTCTTCCGTAGCCAAATTCAATGTGCCTTCATTTAAAGAAGCCCGTGCCTTTTTGAAAACCCTTTCTGATACATAAAAAGGCCTGAAAGGATTAAAATCCGGTCAGGCCTGGGGACAATGTGAGTGAAAGTCCTTAAATATATCCGATTCAAACCCGGGCATCTGTGTTGCACCGGCTAAAGAGGGGACTGTTTTTATTGTTTTTTATAATATTTCAATGCTTCGGGGATTTGATCATTGAGATCTTTGATCCTGGTACCGTGCGACGGGTGCGTGGACATAAATTCAGGTGGGGCACTGCCTCCACTCAGTGAGGCCATTCTTTCCCAAAATTTCGGTGCCTCCCTGGGGTCGTATCCCGCCATTGACATAAAAATCAAGCCCATTTGGTCTGCCTCCGATTCTTGTAGCCTGCTGAAAGGCAGCATCGCTCCATAGTTGGAGGCGATACCGTAAGCAGCACCAAACAAGGCCCTGGTCTCTGCCGGCTTTTGAGCCAGTGCCACACTTAGTGCTTCACCTCCCATTTGCTGAATCAGTCCCTGGCTCATTCGTTCGCTGCCATGGTTGGCAATAGCATGAGCTACTTCGTGCCCCATTACTACGGCCACGCCAGTTTCGTCCTCGCAAATGGGCATTATACCGGTATAAAAAACCACCTTACCACCCGGCATGCACCATGCATTCACTGTATTATCTTCTATCAGGTTAAATTCCCAGGCATAGCCTTTTAGTTGACCCGAAGCATTGTTTTGCGCCATAAACTCCTCTACTGCACGTTGAATATTGTGTCCGACCGTCTTTATCATGGCCGTTTGTTGTTTGCTGTTAGATATTTTGGCGCTATCCAGTACCGATTGATAATTGCTAAAACTCATGGGCAATAATTCGCTGTTTGGAATGAGCGACAATTGCTTTCGTCCGGTAAGTGGCACCGTGGCACAATTGTACCCTATAAAGGTGAGGAGTATGACAAAGAGTATTTTTTTCATGATCGTAAATTTTTTTGACTTTTGGAATTCAAAAATAATGCAAAAATGCATCTCACTACACTGCGAGCTGAGTTAAACTTTTAGAAAATTTTACATGAGCGACTAGTGTGAGGTAAAATGGTAACCAGAAAGTACAGGAAGACACCCTCCTTTTTGTCATTTTAATGAATAACTGGTAACCAATTGTGCATCATTGTTGCCATATTTTGCATTTCCTTCGTTGCCAATTGTAGTTACTGGTTACACCAACTGATCGAGGCGGTGAAAAAGAAGGAGTTGACCCTGTCTGCCCACCCTGGATATGTTGCCGATGCCCCTGTTTGCCGGCACTGCAAACAGGGGCGCATGCTGGTCATAAAGCATTTGCCACGCATACGTTCACCCGCCGGGCACTTGCCTTCGATCTTCTTAAAGGCTTTGCTATAGTAGGATCATCTGTACATCCAAAAAACTTCATTTGCATGAAGTGCAGATTCGTATTGCCTAAAAACTCAGTTTAAGCCTGAAAATCGGCAATTTACAGTGCCATATGGACACTGGTGAGCGTTAAAATTGTTAAAGAGTATCTGATAAACTGCTTGTCGAGACTGTAAACTGAACTCTGTCTATTGCAAAAATAGTTTAAACTTGTATTAGAAAACAGAGAGAATGGAATCAGAAGAATTTAAAACAATGCAGGCCAAAGCACTGGATCAGTTGCGCAGAGGCCA
>JAAUQL010000025.1 GCA_012033595.1 Cyclobacteriaceae bacterium
ACTTCCCCAACAGAATATTTCTAAAATTTGATTTACAAGCTGTTTGGCTAAAGGCTTTTTAAGGCGGGGCGCTTTGTAGTGCATGGCCAGCTTGGCCATCTGCCTGAGGTTATTTTCATGGGTGGACTTTAACCTGCCGTCAAAGACCAACTTAGGTGTAAATTCTTCACACATCGAACGAAAGCCCGCTATCTTGTTGCTTCTTATAAACAGTATTTTTTGCTCATAATGTATTTGATTATAGGCATGATACTGATTTTTAGTGGAATGCTCAGGCTACCTCCCGAAAGGGAGGTTTAGTTCAACAATGTGAATAAAAATAGGCGAGATGGTAGTAAATACAACGGTTGTAGCCCGCTTCAACATCGTAACGGTTTGATAGGTTTAAAGCCCGCAATCGCCTACTTTGCATATACTAAACGTAAGCTTTAATTGTAAGAAAAATCCTGCAAATTGATAAACAATAAATTATGAGTTATTACTTCATCGCACAGATTAAAATAAATGACATTTATGAATATCAAAAATACATCAATAAAGCGGGAGAAATTTTTAAAAAGTACAAAGGAGAGTATTTATCGGTTGACAATGGACCAAATGTACTTGAGGGAGATTGGGATTATACAAGGACTGTTTTGATTAAATTTAACGACAAAAAGGATTTCGCTGATTGGTACAATTCTGATGAGTATAAGGAAATATTAGCTTATAGATTAAAAGCTGCTGACTGTGATACCATATTGATAAAGGGATTAGATAAATAGAAAATTTTAAAATGGTTCAAATATCAACTGAAAAGACAAAATTAAATATTGATTTGATACATAATTATTTATCAAAAGAATCATATTGGGCAATAGGTCGTGATATTGAGACTGTGAAACGGTCAATTGATAATTCCCTTAGCTTTGGTTTATATATCGATAATAATCAAATTGGATTTGCAAGAGTAGTTACCGATTATGCTGTTTTTGCTTGGATAATGGATGTTTTTATACTTAAAGATTATAGGGGAAATGGATATGGAAAAAAACTGATGAATGCGATAATGACACACGAGGAACTACAAAATCTTCAACGCTGGGGACTTGGTACCGATGACGCACATGGGCTTTATGAACAATTCGGATTTAAACCATTGAGTAAACCACAGAATATGATGGAGATTAAAATAAAAAATCAGCAATTAAGCTACAGTCATGGACAAACTTAACATTCTATGGACAACGATTAATAAAGACACCATTTTTAATATTTTATCAATGTATGCAATTAACTCCAAGACTCATGACTGGTGGAAACATGTTAACGTGATTGCTTAGGGTGCATCTGCTAAAATAGTTGGTTCAGATAATCAGGTACAAACTGAAATACTAGAGATGATTAATCAAGGAAAGTTGCGTAGTTCCTGCATTGGATCACATGTGTTTTACTTCCAAAAGCTTATGGTGGCGTATTCGATAAGCTATTGGTCATGATACTGATTTTCGGTGGAATGCTCAGCCTACCTCCCGAAAGGGAGGTCTAGTTCAACATTGTGGAAAAAATAATAGTCGCGCAAATACGCTCAACCAAAACTACTATTTTTCTACTGAGCGTTGTAGACAATTTCACGAAACACGATAACAACAGAAAAACAGATGATATTTGACAGATATTTTCCGACTGAAAAACTAAAACCCTACATCAAGTATTTTGTAGTGTCGGAGAATGAATTGGAAAATGAATACAAAGTCTTTCCATCATCTGGACTGGTCATTGGTTTTCAATATAAAGGACAACTTACAAACATAAAAGAAAATACAGTAAGCAAACTTAATTCAGCTGGAATAACAGGCATTACTGACCACTACAAAGTGTTTAAAAATTCGGCAGATATTGGAACTGTTTTGGTTAACTTTACCGAAATTGGTTTTACACATTTTACTTCACATCCAGCCAACGAACTCTTTAATTTAAGCCTTTCGCTTAACGACATTTTTGATAAAAACAGCATAATAGAAGTTGAAGAAAAATTAGCAATTGCCACCACTGACAAACTTCGAATAAAAACCGTTGAACAGTTTTTAGCATCCCAGCTCAAAGATATTCAAACAGACAAATTAATAGTTGAAGCCGTTAAACTTATTTACCAAAGTAATGGAACTATCCGTATTAAAGAGCTGAATGAAAAGCTATTTATCAGCCAAAGTCCATTCGAAAAGCGGTTTAGAAAAGTGGTTGGAACAACAGCCAAAAAATTTGCTTCCATTGTTCGCTTCAACACAGTTCTTGACCATCTGAGCGAAACCAAAACACTGTCCGATATCTGTTACGAAAACAATTTCTTCGACCAAGCACACTTTATCAAAGACTTCAAACAATTTACGGGCGACACTCCCGAAAATTTCAAACGCTTCTTGTAAAGAAACGATTTTTTACAATTACAGGATTATCCCTCTTTTCATCTTTGCATTGTAAACTTAATGTAAAGGCAAATGGTAAAACAATTCTAAGGTCGACAATCATATTATTATCAAGTTTGAGCATTATGGTTGCGGGTAATTCAACAAATCGTTTAACAATTAAAAATCAAGAAAAAATGTTTACAATAACACAAATCAATTCAGTTCACCGCAAAGTAAAATCAGGGGCGGATTTTCCTTCGTATATTCAAGACCTAAAAATGTTAGATGTAACGTACTATGAAACTTTTGTAGCAGATGGACATACCGATTACTATGGAGTGAATAATTACAAAATCACATCCCCTGCAAAATATGAGATGTTAACAGTAGCCGAAAAGTCTAACGCAGAACAGTTTAAAACAGACTTAAAAATTCATCAAGACGGCAAGACTGATTATCCTACTTTTTGTTCTGAGTGTGCCATGTCAGGTATTGAAAAATGGGCGGTTTGTACGGAAAAAATGACCTGTACTTATTATGACAAAGTAGGAAATGAAATGTTGGTGGAAGAAATTCCGAAATAAATAACTGCCCCCAACACTTAAGCATCGTTTTCCGGCCTTAGCCGGAATATGTGCTTGATGTTGAACTACACCGTTCGAGCTGGGATACCCTATATATGAGGGATACGATTTTTCGATTTTTGGGCAATTGAAAAAGTTGCGTTGTTCCTGCATTGGATCACCTGTGTTTTACTTCCAAAAACTTATTTTGGTGTAGCTTCGATATGCTATTGGTCATTTCTGCCGGAGCATACATGCCCGAAACAGCATCAATAGGGCATAGCTTCGCCACTTCCCCAACAGAATATTTCTAAAATTTGATTTACAAGCTGTTTGGCTAAAGGCTTTTTAAGGCGGGGCGCTTTGTAGTGCATGGCCAGCTTGGCCATCTGCCTGAGGTTATTTTCATGGGTGGACATGATCTGCAGTCAATGACCAACTTAGGTGTAAATTCTTCACGCATCGAACGAAAGCCCGCTATCTTGTCGCTTCTTATAAACAGTTTTTTGCTCATAATGTATTTGATAATGGGCACGATACTCATTTTATGCAGAATGCTCAGGCTACCTCCCGAAAGGGAGGTTTAGTTCAACACGCGGTATACGTAAGCCGGGTGAGGTGGGTAATTTTAAGTTTTGTACATCTACTCAAAATTGTAACGGTTTGATAAGTTGTAGTTTTGAAATGCCGGACTACGCATATAGCCATCCGTTAGGCCACATTGAGCGCCCCACAATGACAATAATTTACTGATTTAAAATTGCTATATTGAGACTGAAAAAACTGATTAATGAGTGATAATAAAACAAATATTGATGTTGACAAGATTGTAAAACATTGGATTGAGACATCGGAGGATGACTTCAATACAATGCTGAGTTTATATAATTCAAAATCATTCGGTTGGTCATTATTTCTTGGACACATCTCAACAGAGAAATTACTCAAAGCTCTCTATGTAAAGAAATTAAAAGAGCATGCTCCTTTTATTCATAATTTGTACAGGTTAGGAGAATTAATTGGATTAGAAATGTCAGAAGAATATTCTGACTGGCTGGATGAAATTACATCATTTAACTTAAATGCCAGATATGATGATTATAAAAAGGAGTTTTACAAGCTGAGTACTCCTGATTATACCAAAAACTGGATAGAGAAAATTAGAATTATTCAATCATGGATAAAAGAGATGCTTTAGATTTAGCTGTAAAATATGCAAATGCAGTAAAATCAAAATATGATTTTGTGAAAATAATACTTTTTGGTTCTTACGCAAAAGGCAACTACAATGAGGATAGCGACATTGATATTGCCGTGATTTTAAAAGACTATAATAATCTGATTGACATACAAGTGGACTTAATGAGATTAAGAAGGAAAATTGATAGTCGGATTGAGCCACATCCATTTAGAGAAAAGGATTTTGATATAACAAATCCATTAGTTAACGAGATTATTAAATACGGGCAAGATATAAAAATCAACGTGGCCTAACACTTTAGCATCGTTTTCCGGCCTTAGCCGGAATATGTGCTTGATGATGAACTACACCGTTCGAGCAGGGATACCTATATATGAGGAATCGATTTTTCGGTTTTTGGGCAAGTGAAAAAAAATCTTTTCCCGGCAGCGGAACATCAGTGTTTTACTGCTAAAACGCCATTGTATTCCGAGATCCGATAAGTTATCGGCCATCAATTGGAGCATACATGCTCGAAACAGCATCAATAGGGCATAGCGTCGCCACTTCCCCAACAGAATATTTCTAAAATTTGATTTACAAGCTGTTTGGCTAAAGGCCTTTTCAGGCGGGGCGCTTTGTAGTGCATGGCCAGCTTGGCCATCTGCCTGAGGTTATTTTCATGGGTGGACATGATCTGCCGTCAATGACCAACTTAGGTGTAAATTCTTCACGCATCGAACGAAAGCCCGCTATCTTGTCGCTTCTCCTAAACAGTCTTTTGCTCATAATGTATTTGATATTGGGCATGATACTCATTTTATGCAGAAGGCTCAGGCTACCTCCCGAAAGGGAGGTTTAGTTCAACACGCGGTCATAGCCAATAAGAGTTGAAATGGTATGCGAAGGGTTGTAGCCCGCTTCTACTTTCGGTGTACCTTGAAAAGTGGTTCGCCCGCAATTCCTTACTGGCCTACCGCGGGGCTGTTATCAACAAGCAAGAGAAACGACAGTGCAACGAATAACAAGGATATTTAACGCAAAATAAGCAACGATTAATTTGGATTTGCGAAGAATAAATGTTTGTTTCGTTGCATAAAATGCATTGAATGGAGGCGTTTATACATCAAAAAGCCAATTGGCCAGAATTTACCTGGAATAGTAATGATTTCTTGGATTTGTTAAGTGAGGCAAGAAATTTACAGGGCAGACTTATTGGAAAAATGGAAACATTAGGTTTCGATTTAAGAAATGAGGCAATGCTTGATGCATTGACTCTTGATGTATTAAAAACATCAGAGATTGAAGGAGAATTTTTAAATCCAGACCAAGTTCGTTCGTCAATTGCACGTCGATTAGGAATGGAAATTTCTGGTGCAGTTGAATCCGATAGAAATGTAGAAGGAATAGTTGAAATGATGCTTGATGCAACCCAAAAATGCTTTGACCCATTAACTGTTGATAGACTTTTTGATTGGCATGCCGCTCTTTTTCCAACTGGTAGAAGCGGAATGTATAAGATTATTGTTGGAGATTGGAGAAAAGATACAACAGGTCCTATGCAAGTTGTATCAGGAGCTATGGGAAAAGAGAAGGTTCATTTTCAAGCACCAGACTCTGAACTAGTGGAAAAAGAAATGCTCCGATTTATAGATTGGTTCAATAATAGTAAAATAGATTTGGTAATAAAAGCATCTGTATCCTATTGGTGGTTTGTGACTATTCATCCTTTCGAAGATGGCAATGGTAGAATTACAAGGGCATTGACAGATATGCTTCTTGCCCAGTCAGATAAAAGCAACCAACGTTTCTATAGTATGTCCGCACAGATTCGATTAGAAAGAAAAGGATATTATGAGATATTGGAGAAAACACAAAAAGGTAATTTGGACATAACCGATTGGATTATTTGGTTTCTCAACTGCTTGATTAATGCTCTAAAAGCAACAGATTCTGTTTTGACAAGAGTTTTATTTAAAGCAGACTTTTGGCAAAAACATATTGACACTACAATAAATGACAGACAACGAAAATTGTTAAATAAGTTGATGGATGGATTTGATGGGAAATTAACATCTTCAAAATGGGCGCAGATTGCAAAATGCTCTAAAGATTCGGCAGTTAGAGATATAAACGACTTGATTAGGAAAGGAATATTACAAAAAGAAGATGCAGGAGGAAGAAGTACAAATTACGAACTGAAAGGAATGTCAGCTGGTAACACGCAATAAACATAAGCTTGGGGATATAGGTGTATCTAAGTTTTGTACATTTACTTCAAAACATAACGGCTTGACTAGTTGGAGCTTGGAAATCCCTGCCTCCGCATATTGCCATCCGTTGGCGGTAATAATGACAGACGACACAACCTACATTAAATAAATGATAAAATATGAAAAGGACAGGATTATTACTAATCGGATTGACAATTGCAATTTTGACAAACGGACAAACAATAAAAATTCAAGGAGGGACATCAATTTCTAAACTTGATTGGCAGTTGAAAGGGCTCTCTTTGTATAATAAGACATTGATTGGATATTCAATTTTTGCTGGATTAGATTATCTTGATAAGCAATATTTTAATTTGTCAACAAACATCGGGATAATTAGAAAAGGAGGTAAAGATGAGATTGTGCTTACTGACCAATTTGGAGAATTAACTAGACAGATAAATACTGAAAAACCAACTTTGGATTATTTGTCAATTAACACCATGATTGATTTGAAATACAGGATTAAAGAGACTGTTTCGCCATTTATAAGTTTAGGGCCTCGATTTGATTATTTGGTGGGTAGAAGTAAGCATTTTGACAGTCTTGAAGAGATTGATGAATTAAAAAGCACATCGATTGGATTAATACTTGGTGGAGGATTAAAATACGACATTTCAAATCTTCAATTCGGATTACGAGCGGATTACTATTTAGATTTCACAAAAGTTGCGGATTGGACGATTGAAAACACGGGGAATGGTGGAGAAGTGACAGTAAATACCTTTACAATAAACTTTACACTTGGATATAAGCCATAATAATTACTGGTGCCAACACTTAAGCATCGTTTTCCGGCCTTAGCCGGAACATGTGTTTGATGTTGAACTACACCGTTCGCGCTGGGATACCTTATATTTGTGGGAACGATTATTCGGTTCTTAGGCAATTGAAAAAAAATCTTTTCCCGGCAGCGGAACATCAGTGTTTTACTGCTAAAACGCCATTATTTCCGGAGTCTGATCAGCTATTGACCATTCCGGTACAGGGTAAGGTTTATATCTTCCAGCAGGGTGAGTTGTAATTCTTCATCCGTGAATTTGGTGATGGTATAGGGTAGGCCATGATCATCGCCGGCATCTATAAAGCGCAGTACGGTGTCGTCCATTTTCCAGCTAAGGGTATTCTTGATGGTATCGTCAGAAAAAATACACCCTTCGTATCCATAAGCAGAGATATCGACCTTGCCATCGGACTTGAAATTAATCAAACCATTCATGCTGAGACTTTCCTGAGTCAGGCCGGGCAAGCCGGCATCTATTTTTGTTTGCCAGTGTGCATTCCACTCACCCAAAATCGCCTGATCTTTGGTTTTTTTAGATTCGCATCCAGCTATAGCGAAAGTCAATATGGACAAAACCGGCAAGGAAAACCATAAAAAATTGTTTCTCTTCATTTTCTTCTAATTGCTTCTAAAAAAACGATATTCAAAAATAATATTGTTGATGGCCAAGGCTTTTGCAAAGGGCGATAAATGTATGTATTTAATGGTTTAATTAAAAATCAAGTTCGTCTTCCTTACCATCCTGTGTATGGATTTGTTGTTGTTGCACTGTAGCAGCACCTGATCCCTTGCTACCCACGCCACATCGTTTGATTCGTCACTCACAGCAAATGATTCGCCAGTATCGCCAACAAATAAGAACCTGACATCATAATGAAAATGAACCTTGACGTTGCCGTATGCCGGGATCAAATGAATATCTATATCAAATATGTCAGGCACCTTCAAGCTCAAATTTTTGAGGCCGGTTTCTTCGTGTGCCTCTTTGGCAGCCACCGCCCTCAGATCTTCTTCTCCATCGGCATGTCCTCCGGGCTGTAGCCATCTATTGAGTTTTTTATGATGTAGGAGCATCACCTTGCATCCACTATGATCGACAATAAAGGAAGAAGCAGTGATATGGCCAGACAGCAAAGATCTGGAATAGCACAGTTCGAAGTTGACCAGTAGCGATTTAAACCTGGGCAAAAAGGATTTTTCCTCTTCGAAAGAAGTTTGGTATTGGTTCAGGGCCTTCAATAATTGTTTTCTATCCATAAACGAAAAAAGCAGCTAATGACCGACACTGCTGCTTTTAAATGAAATTAAAATGCGTATTAATTCTTGCCCAGCGCTTCTGCTCCACCGACTATTTCCAATATTTCTTTGGTGATGGCTGCCTGCCTGGTTCTGTTGTACACCAACTTTAAACTATTGAGCAACTCGCCGGCATTTTCTGTAGCCTGGCCCATGGCTGTCATGCGTGCGCCATGCTCAGAGGCATTTGATTCGAGCAGGGCATTATACAACTGTACTTTGAGGGAAATGGGGATTAACTCTTCGATGATTTCCTTTACGGAAGGTTCGAATATATAATCGGTTGTAGCTGTTTCTTCATCGTACTCGGCGGGCACCACAGGCAAAAATTGCTCTACTTTAAGAATTTGAGTTGCTACATTTTTGAATTCGTTATAAACAATTTCCACCCTGTCGAATTTGCCGTCCAGAAATGCATCCATGGCAAACCCGGCGATTTCCCTGGCCTTGTCAAAAGACAGCTCATGAAATATATGATAATAGTCATCGATCACCTGGTAGCCCCTTTTGGTAAAGAAGTCATAGGCTTTTTTGCCGAGTGGCATGTACCAAACATTGCCTTGCTGACTCTGATGGTCATAGCGCTCCCTGACGGTGGCCAGGGTAGCTTTGATCACATTGGTATTGAAGGCGCCGCACAGTCCACGGTCAGAGGTGATCACTACTATCAGTACTTTTTCGGCAATCCTGTCTACGCTATAAGGGCTACGTTGCTCTCCGTCCAGATTTGCGGAAGCATTTCTCATAATACCGCCAAGTTTTTGCACATACGGCCGCATTTGTACTATTGCATCCTGGGCTTTGCGCAACTTGGAGGCCGCCACCATTTTCATGGCTTTGGTGATCTGCTGTGTCGACTTGACAGATTGAATACGTGTCCTTACTTCTTTTAAATTTGCCATTTCAGCAATTTATCAGTCTTTTTTTAAAGTTGTGCAGCTACTTCCAAAGCTACTTTTTTCATGGTCGCCTGCCCTTCGTCGGTAAGTTTTCCTTCTCTCAGTTCCGTAAGGAGTGCTTTATGTTGCAGTTTGAGCTCTTTTAAATAGGTAAGCTCAAACTCTTTCATTTTGGCGACGGGCACACTATCTGTAAATCCTTTGGTAGAAGCAAAAATGATGGCTACCTGCTGCTCTACCGGCATGGGCGAAAATTGGGGCTGCTTGAGAATTTCAAGATTTTTTCTTCCCCTTTCGATAGTTCGTTGAGTGGCTGCATCGAGATCGGAACCAAATTTTGCAAATGCTTCGAGTTCACGAAATTGAGCCTGATCCAGTTTTAGGGTTCCTGCTACTTTTTTCATAGACTTGATTTGCGCATTACCACCTACCCGCGACACTGAAATACCCACGTTGATTGCCGGACGTATACCGGAGTTGAACAGGTTGGTCTCCAGAAAAATCTGTCCATCGGTAATGGAGATCACATTGGTAGGGATATAGGCCGATACGTCACCTGCCTGGGTTTCGATGATCGGCAAGGCAGTCAGTGACCCTCCCCCTTTCACCAATCCGGCAATAGAAGGGGGCAAGTCGTTCATTTTACTTGCTATCTCATCGTTGCTATTTATTTTGGCAGCCCGCTCCAGCAGTCTGGAGTGCAGGTAGAACACATCGCCCGGATAAGCTTCCCTTCCCGGAGGCCTTCTCAGCAAAAGCGATACTTCCCGATAGGCAACAGCCTGCTTTGACAAATCGTCAAAAACAACCAATGCCGGTCGGCCTGTATCTCTGAAAAACTCGCCGATAGCCGCGCCGGTAAACGGTGCGAAAAACTGCATTGGGGCAGGGTCAGATGCCGAGGCCGAAACAATAATGGTGTAATCCATTGCCCCCCCTCTTTCCAGCGCATTCACAACCTGCTTTACGGTAGAGGCCTTCTGGCCTATAGCCACATAAATGCAATAAACCGGCTCGCCCTTTTCGTAAAATTCTTTTTGATTGATGATGGTATCGATAGCAATGGCACTCTTACCTGTCTGTCTGTCACCAATGATGAGTTCGCGTTGGCCACGGCCTATCGGTATCATAGAGTCGATGGCTTTCAGACCGGTTTGCAGAGGTTCTTTTACCGGCTCTCTAAAAATAACACCGGGAGCTTTGCGCTCCAGGGGCATTTCGTATAGTGCTCCTTCAATGTCACCTTTGCCATCGATTGGGTTACCTAGGGTATCGAGTACCCTGCCCACCATGCCTTCGCCCACTTTTATAGAGGCAATAGTCTTGGTTCGTTTCACATTGTCGCCTTCGCTTATCTCTTCCGAATCGCCAAAAAGCACTGCTCCAACATTGTCTTCTTCGAGGTTGAGCACCAGGGCGGTAGTGCCATTGTCAAATTCGAGCAACTCGCCAGACTGCGCATTGCTCAGTCCATAGATCCTTGCCACACCATCGCCAACTTGCAATACAGTTCCTACCTCTTCTAATTCGGCTTCGGTCTTGAAATTCGAAAGCTCGCTTCTCAATATTGCCGAAACTTCGTCTGGTCTTATATCAGCCATAATTACAATTAATGCTTAATTTTCTATTTATCTGATTAATGACGGTGTTTCAACTCCCGCCGTAGATTGTTCAATTTAGTTTTCAAAGAATCGTCAATTTGCTTGTCTCCAACGCGCAGCACATAGCCTCCCAGCATCGATTCGTCGATGGTAGTTTCCATTTCCACTTTTTTCCCGGTCTCTTTGGCCACTAACTCTTCAAATTCTTTTTTGATCTGGTCAGTCAGGGCCACGGCAGAGGTCACACTGGCGCGTACTATGCCCATGTGCTCATCGTAGAGATCCAGAAATACCCTGCTGACTTCGGGCAATACCGAGGCACGGTTTTTTCTGGCAATCAGGTTGAAAAATTTGATGGTAAGGGGATCCACATGCTTTTCAAAAATCCTGGTGAGCACCCTCAATTTAAAATCGTATCTGATAATGGGGTTGTTCAACAGGGTGACCAGCTTTCTGTTTTCTGCGCTAACACGTTGTACAAGCTGCATGTCCCGGTAAATATTCCCGACCTTTTGAAGCTCGACCGCCAAGTCAAAAACTGATCTTGCATACCTGGAGGCAACTTTGAAATCCGACATTTAATTCAACTTTATATCTTTCATATAATCTTTGACAAGCCCTTGCTGGGCTTTATCGTCAGCCAGGTTTTTCTTGAGCAACTTTTCGGTGATCTGCAGCGAGAGCTCCACTACCTGATCCTGGATTTGACCCAGGGCGCTATTTTTCTCGTTTTCGATCGAAGTCCGGGCTTCCTCTATCATTTTATCGCCTATGGTTTTGGCATCATGCTTGGCCTGTTCCCTGATTTCCTCAGCAAGCCGCGACGCTTCCTTGAGCATTTTGTCCCGATCTGCTCTGGCTTCAGCCAATAGTTTTTCGTTTTCAGACTTCAGGTTTTTCATTTCCTCTTTGGCATTTTCGGCCATTCTCAGCGATGCTTCAATTGATTCTTCACGAGCTTTGAGTGCACCCAGTATGGGTTTCCAGGCAAACTTGCCAAGGATAAACAGCACCACAAGGAAAATGAGCGTTTGCCAAAATATCAGTCCAAATGCCGGGGTTATAAGTTCCATTTCTATTGGTATTTTAATAATTGTATAAAAAACCCGGCGACAGGCCTAGCGCCATATCGCCGGATTAAATCCCTTTACGAAGTCTATTTGGTTGCTATAATCAAGCAAACAATAACGCCGAAAAGCGCAACACCTTCAATAAGTGCTGCCGAAATGATCATAGCGGTTTGAACTTTGCCTCCTGCCTCAGGCTGCCTTGCGATAGATTCCATCGCTGAGCCACCGATTTTGCCAATGCCCAGACCTGCGCCTAACGCAACAATCCCTGCGCCTACTCCAGCACCCAGGAGTGCCAAACCTTCTACTGCCAACAATAAAACACTTGATAACATAAATGATAAAATTTAGAATTATATAAATCAGGCTGAGGCTTTCCCCAGCTTTTCCTTGTGTTCTTCGTGATGATGTTCTTCAGCCGCCAAACCAAAGTAGATGGCCGACAGCAGGGTAAATACAAATGCCTGTATAAAAGCCACCAGCAATTCCACCAAATTCATAAACAAACCAAACAAAACACTGACCGGGCCCATATAGACGCTTTCAAAGATAAAAACCAAAGCGATGAGGCTCATAATGATGATGTGCCCTGCAGTAATATTGGCAAATAGCCTGACCATGAGTGAAAATGGCTTGGTAAGTATGCCTATAAATTCTACCACAGGCATAAGTGGCAATGGAAACTTGAGCCACCAGGGCACGCCTGGTGTATTGAAAATATGCTTCCAATAATCTTTGGTACCCGAAAATGTAGTGATCACGAAGGTGAACAATGCCAGGGTAAGGGTCACAGAAATATTTCCGGTAAGGTTGGCAGCGCCGGGCAACAAACCCAGCAGGTTGTTGAACCAGATAAAAAAGAAAACACTAAGCAGATAAGGCATAAAACGCTCATACTTGGCTTCTCCGATATTCGGTCTGGCTATTTCGTCGCGAATAAATATGACAATGGGTTCAAAAAAAGATTGTATTCCCTTGGGAGCTGCCAGGGGGTCTTGCTTATAGCGGCGGCCAATGGTAACAAATACGCCAAACAGCAGCATAACACTTATAAACAGGGAGGCTACATTTTTGGTGATGGAAATATCATAATAAGTCAAGGACTCGTCGGTGGATTTGAGGTGGCCATGAGCATCGATGTAGTATCCATCGTGCTCGATACCTTGGTGGTGCTCGTCAACAAAATCTGATGACATATAAAAGCGCAAACCATGGCCAACTTCAAAGATAATTACCGGCAGAGGGATAGAGATATGGGTATGGCCGATGGTAGCAAAATGCCACTCGTGGGCATCCTGAATATGGTGCATTATAAAATCTGTTTTGTTGCCGCCTTCCTGGTCTGCAGCACGAGCAGATGTGCCTGCGCCCAAAAGAAAAAAGGAAAGTATAACACTGAAAAACAAGCTTTTAAAAATATTTCTGCTTAGAAAATTATTCATTTTCGGAACCCTTCTTAAAATGATTGCGCAAGTTAGACATTATGCCATATATTTCAAACCCGAGAAATAACAAATACAGGATTAGGAAATTGATAGAAAAGTTGAAAACATGCGTACGGTCTGTAAGGATGACCACAGCTGCAAATATGATGGAAATAAACAACCTGCCGATCATGGTGCTGAAATAGACGGCCAGGAAATTATCCGGTTGTTTGCTTGTGAATTTTTCGATGATATACAGAGAGGCCAGGGTGAGCAGAAAAAAAAACAACAACACCAACCATACCTGATGGTAAACAAAACCGGGCAGCAGAAAATACACGACAAGCACACCAAGCAGCACGATGGCAGTAAACCTGTACAATGCAAAATGCGGGATACCTGAAAAAAAGCTTTTCAATCTTTGGGGAGACTTTTGATTAAAGAATAAAAAGAAACGGACAAAAACAATAAGATAAGAATGATGGTAAATACCGGAATGGTAAACTCAAGCCATTTGTCAAGCTTGCCTCCAAGCCAGTAGCCCAACAATATGAGCGCCGCCATCTGAAAGGCCAGGCCCGAATATTTTACATATTCATTAATTGGTTTTTGTTTCCGGGGTGGTTGGCTTTTTGGCTTCGAAAGGTTTGGTGTGTCCATTGTCCCCTATTTTAATGTCTTTTTGAGATATGCCCATTTTGCATCCGCCATTGAAAGTGGCACCGGACTCAACGATGAGTTTATTGGTGACTATGTCACCTTTGATAACCGCTGAAGGTCGCAGTATAAGTTGGTCAGATACTTCTACCACTCCTTTTACTTCGCCAGAAATTTCGGCATTTTGTGCCAAGATGTTTCCTTCCACAAAAGAAGATTGCCCCAGCGCTATTTTTGATTTGCTCTTTACGCTTCCATTTACCCGGCCTTCTATCCGGATGTTGCCAAAGGTCTCGATATTGCCCTCTACAATAGTACCTTTTCCGATGATGTTGCTTGAATTAGTTGCCTCTTGGGCTGCCAGGTTTTCTTCTTTATTTTTAAACATTGCTTTATACTTTTAGAACGATATAAACTCCTCAGGATCTACGGGGTTTCCGTTGTACCACAATTCAAAGTGCAGGTGCGGCCCGGTCGTAAATTCACCAGTATTGCCAATGATGGCAATCACTTGTCCGGCAGTAACAAAATTACCAACTTTTTTCAACAATGCCGAATTGTGCTTATAAACAGAGATGATATTGCCCCTGTGCTGTATGGCGATTACATTGCCTGATTCCTGTGTCCAATCGGCAAAAATGATGGTTCCCTCAGCAACCGATTTTACCGGTTCATTGCTTTTAGATACCACATCGATGCCATAGTGTTCATCTTGTATGTTGAACTCGGTGGTAACCATCCCTTCGATAGGGGAGTAAAAATATTGCCCTTCCATCTCTTGTGTCATAGAATTGCTCACCGAAAGAAAGGTCATTTCTGAGGCCTCAAAATCTTTTCTAAACTGTGAATCTATAGCCGGAATTGGCTCTATGGTGCTCGATACGGTTTTGTCCTGATCGTAATGAAATGCGCTATCGTCGGTCGATATCTCACCAATGAGTACACGCTGGATGTTGGAGATAAATTGATCCTTCTTTTTCATTTGCGTTTCCAGCGAATCTACCTTGTCGGCAAGGTCTACCAGGTTGCGATCCATCAGAATGAGCTCATGCCGCGGATCGAACCACTGCGCCATAAGGGTGCTCGACAAGTACAAGCTGCCGATCATGATGACGATAAGCAATGAAAAAGTAATTAATATCAACTTGGCATAGGTGAAGCTGATGGTGGACTTTTCAGCAAAATTTTCCTCATTTCTTAGTATGAGCAAATATCTGTTTGTAAGCCAATTAGAAAGTGTTTTTCGGGACTTCAACTTATTAATCACCTATTTAGAAGCACAAAAGTATAGATTAAAAAGTATTTCAGATACTTTTATTGTATTAATTGTCATTATTTTCGCGTTTCAAAAGTTCACTATGTGATCTATGTTGAAGTCATTTGTTTTAGGTATTTTTTCCATTGGCGCCATAGCTTTGCTATTGTTTGTAGCTTCGTGTGCCTCCAGCAAAAAAAACATCTTCAGTAAAACCTACCACAATACCACCGCCAAGTACAATGCTTATTTTATCGCTCGCGAAGATATCGCCGAAGTAGAAGCTGCCATCGCCACCAACCACAAAAACAATTACAACAAAATACTCGGTGTATTTTATGACATTGACTCTGCCACCATCAACAGCGTACGCGAACAACTAGACGATGCCATCGTAAAGGCCTCCCTGGCCATTCAACGCCATGAAAACAGCGATTGGGTGTACCCAAGTTATTTCCTTGTGGGCAAGGCGAGGTATTATGGCGGTGAATTCGAAAATGCCATCACCACCTTCAAATTCATTATCAAACACAGCGAAGACAAGGACATTACCCACCAGGCTTCTGTGGCGCTCATGCGCAGTTTTATAGATTACAACGAGCACAACAATGCCTTGGCAGTGGCCGACTTCCTGCGAAAGGAAACATTGAACAAGAGCAATACCCTGGACTTTCTGCTAACCAAAGCCTACCTTTTTCAACTTCGCGAAGACTACGACAATATGGTTCGTAACCTGACACAAGCCGTGGAGCTGGAAAGCAACCGAAAAAATAAAGCCCGACACTTCTTTATTCTGGGACAGGTTTATCAACAGTTGGGCTTCGATGCCGAAGCGTATAGTTTCTATAAAAAGTGCATAGCGAGCAATCCGGAATACGAATTGTCCTTTTATGCCAAGCTAAACCTGGCGCAAGTCACGCTGTTGGACGAAACGGCCGATCTGAAAAAAATAAGGAAGTATTTTAAAAAATTGCTTAAAGATGATAAAAACAGGGATTTCCTCGACAGGATATATTATGAAATGGCCAGTTTTGAAATAAAACATGACAACCCCGACCTGGCCATAGACTACCTGAAAGCATCGATAGCAGAAAGTGTGGACAACGCCCGTCAAAAAGGCAAAACCTATCTGAAACTGGGTGAGCTCTACTATAGCCATTACAAAAACTACCAGCTAGCTCAGGCCTATTACGACAGTACGGTGGCTGTGCTGCCGCAAGATGAAGAAGGCTTTGAGCAAATAAAAGAACGGTCAGACATTCTCACCGACTTTGTTACCCAGCTCAATACCATACAATTGCAAGACAGCCTGCTGATCCTGTCCGCTATGGACAGGCAAGAATTGCAAAGCCTGCTCGAAATGGTGGTGGCAGATCGCGACCGTATGGAGAAGGAAAAATTGAGGGAGTCCAAAAGATTGGCCCGGCAAACAGCTTCTACCGGGGGTGGTGCCAATAGCCAATTTGCCAATACTTTTGGTGCAGGCGATGCCACAGGAGCCGAGGACGGCACGTGGTACTTTTACAACTCCGCAGCTATAGCTATGGGTAGAAACCAATTTCTAAGCCGATGGGGCAACAGGCCTTTGGAAGACAACTGGCGCAGGTCGCAAAAGGCCGCCACGTCCAGCTTTGCCGGGCAAGAAGAGCTTGGGCCAGATGACGACCCGATGGAAGGTACGGCAGAAAACCCGGTGGAAGAAACGCAGGAGGAAGACCGCACTGCCGCATTGATGGCGGGCATTCCCTTGTCGGAAGAGGCAAAGACCGAATCATTGAAAAAAATAGAAGATGCCTATTTTAAACTTGGCAACATCTACAATTTCCAGCTCATGGAAAAAGAAAATGCGGTAGAAACTTTCGAAAAACTATTGGCGCGCTTTCCCGGATCGGAATATGAGCCGGAAACCCTGTATCAGCTATACCTTATATACAAACCTTACGACGAAACCCGGTCGGCACACTACAAAGACCTGCTCACTTCCGCGTATGCCAATAGCATCTATGCCAAACTGGCGATCAACCCCAATTACAAAGAAGAAAGTAACGAGACCGCCATGCGGCTACAGCGCCTCTACAAAATAGCCTACGACTACTACCTGGAAGAAGAGTACAACCAGGCCAAACTCATTGTTGGCCGGGGCTTGCAGCAGTACCCCGATAATGAATTTAGCGACCAACTAAAGATACTTGGCATTTTGATAGATGGCAAAATAGAGGGTCAGTACAAATATCAGTACGAACTACAGCAGTTTGTGGAAAACAACCCGGACAGCAAATTCCGCGATTATGCCAGCACCCTGCTCGAAGCAAGCAAGAATTTCAAGAATAAGGAATTGCAGCGCAAAGGAGCCAGTTACATCGCCTACTTCGAGCAGCCACATTTTTTTATATTTGCATATCCCAACCTGGGCAACAACGAAGAACTCATCCCCGCATTGATTGAAAACTATATTGAAGAAAAATTTGGTAATTTGAACCTTAAAACCGGCAACCTGACGTTGAACGAAGGATATTCGCTGGTGCTCATCAATAAATTCGAAACCATGGAACAGGCCATGAAGTTTTATGTTGATTTCAATCAAAACGATATCAAACTTCCTATCGATGAAAAGGGGAATTATGAAAATTTTGTAATCACAGAAGACAATTTTCAGATTTTTTATCAAACCAAAAAAACCGAGGACTACCTCAGGTTTTTCGAAGAAAATTATAAACCATAGCAATGGCAAAAAATATTCCAACCAACATTTCACTAAAGTACTCAAAGGCATTTGGATCGGCTTTTTTTCGCTGATTATTGTGGTGCTATTGGGTATTTTGTCGGTACGCGTCAACCTGTTCAATCTCTTTGGCGAATTGCCCAGTTACAAATCTATGGAAAACCCGGAGGCAGAAAATGACCTCTCGTCGGTGCTCATATCGGCAGATGGGGTAGAACTGGGCAAATATTACCGCTTCAACAGAAATCAGGTCAGCTTCGACGAGCTATCGCCGCAGCTGGTTCAAAGCCTGCTCACCACCGAAGACATTCGCTTTTACAATCACTCCGGTATCGACCTTCGTGGTTTGGTAAGGGCTTTGGTGGGCAAACTCACTTTTTCTTTTCGAGGTGGCGGCAGTACCATTACCATGCAATTGGCCGAAAACATCTTTAGCACCATGACAGAAAACCAGGGTCTGCTCTACAAGGTAGATTTCCTCCGGCCTTTCCTGATTAAAATAAAAGAATGGATCATTTCCATCCAGTTGGAACGGTCTTTTACCAAAGACGAAATCATGGCCATGTATTTCAATACCATATTCTTTGGCAGCAATTCCTATGGTATCAACACCGCGGCAGCTACCTTTTTCAATACCACCCCCGACAGCCTCAACTACCAGCAATCGGCCATGTTGGTGGGTATGCTCAACGCCCCAACCAGGTACAACCCCATCTCCAACCCAGAAAATGCCCTGAACAAGCGAACCGAGGTGCTTTATAATCTTTATAAATACGATTACATCAGCCGCCAGCAATTTGATTCGCTCAGCGCAACTCCCCTGGGGGTCAACTTCACAGCGCAGGATCACGTGGCCGGTCCGGCTCCATATTTCCGCTCGGTCATTAAGCCGCAACTGATCTACTGGGCCAGGGAAAATGGCTATGACCTGTTCGAATCCGGTCTGCGTATTTACACCACCATCGATAGCCGCATGCAGCGCCACGCCGAGCAAGCCATGACCAAGCATATGGCACACATCCAGGAATTGTTTGATGCACATTGGAAAAACGAAAACCCGTGGCGCGATGAGAGCGGACGCGAAATACAGGACTTTCTTAAAACTGCCATCAAAAAAACCGAGCGCTACCGCAACCTCGTGGCTAAATACGGAAGAAATTCAGATTCGATAGATATCGTACTCAATACCCCCTACCCTATGACGGTTTTTTCATGGAAAGGGGAAATTGACACCTTGTTCAGTCCAATGGATTCGCTCAAATATTATAAGAATTTTTTGCAAACAGGTTTTATGTCCATGGATCCCAAAAATGGCCACATCAAGGCCTGGGTAGGTGGTATAGATTTCAAATATTTTCAATATGACCATGTGATGCAGGCACGCCGGCAGCCAGGTTCTACCTTTAAGCCATTTGTTTATACTGCGGCCATAGACCAAGGCTACTCGCCATGCTATATGGTGGCTGACGCGCCCGTTACGTTTAGCCAGCCAGGTCAGATACCGCCCACCTACACTCCACTCAACTTCGACAGGAAATTTACCGGCGAGCGCATGACCTTGCGCCAGGGCCTGGCCCGATCTAAAAATTCGGTCACCGCCTTTGTAATGAAAGAAATGACCAATCCGGAGACGGTAGTTAAATACGCCAGAGACCTGGGGGTAGAGAGTCCTCTGGAAGCTGTACCCGCGCTTTGCCTGGGCACCAGCGATGTCTCCATCTATGAGCTCATCGGAGCCTACGCCAGCTTTGTAAATCGCGGCGTGTATACCAGACCATATTTTATTACCAGAATAGAAGATAAAAACGGGAATGTAATAGAGGTGTTTCCACCCCGTACGCGGGAAGTGCTCAGTGAAGAGACGGCTTTCCTGATGACCTACATGCTGATGGGAGCTACACAAGAGCAAGGTGGCACTGCCCTGGGACTGAGCTCTGAAGTACGCGCAAACAATGAAATAGGCGCCAAAACCGGCACCACTCAAAATGGCTCCGACGGTTGGTTTGTAGGGCTCACCAAGGACTTAGTAAGTGGGGTATGGACAGGAGGCGATGAGCGCAGTATCCACTTCAGGCCTTCTTCGAGCTATGCACAAGGAGCCAGGCTGGCCATGCCAGTGTGGGATTTTTACATGCAAAGTGTCTATGCAGACTCGGTATTGGGCTATAAAAAAGGCCCTTTTCCCCGGCCCATACGGCCAATTTCCGTAGAAGTAGATTGCGCAAAATATCAAAACCCTGAGCTATCGGAGATGGATTCTGTCAACGTGCGACATAAAATCAAACGCATGGATCAGAGTGAAATATTTTAGACCAATAGCCAGGTAGCATTTATCTCATCAACATTCCTTGCGGGAATACCGTACTTCCCAATGAGGAATTTAAACTCGAATTGCCCTATTGGATATTCCGCGATATGTACCTGATGACGTAAAGAATTTCCCCAGAAAACCGGGCGTGTACCGCTTTTATAATAAGGATGGGCTCATCATTTACGTAGGCAAAGCCAAAAATCTGAAATCACGCGTATCGAGCTATTTCAACGATCTGTCAGGGCATAGCCGCAAGACCTACAAAATGGTTTCCGAAATCAAAGGGATCGAATTTACCATAGTCAATACCGAATTCGATGCCCTACTGCTGGAAAATGCACTGATCAAAGAGAACCAGCCCAAATACAATATCCTGCTGAAGGACGACAAGAGTTTTCCATACATTACCATAGTCAAAGAACATTTTCCGAGGATATACAGCACCAGGCAAGTGGATCGTAAAAAAGGCACCTACTATGGCCCCTATTCCGGAGTACGCGGAATGAAAAGCGTACTGGAGCTCATTCGCAACCTCTACTACGTACGCACCTGCAACCTGAACCTGAGCCCGGAACATATAAAAACCGGCAAATTTAAGGTTTGCCTCGAATACCACATCGGAAGGTGCAAAGGACCCTGTGAAGGTTTGCAGTCGGAAGCGGAATACCTGAACGATATTCAACTGGCCGAAAATATACTGAAAGGGAACCTGGCTCCGGTGCGCGGCTACTTTAAAGAACAAATGCAGGAAGCAGCCGGGAAGATGGATTTTGAACGTGCACAACTGATGAAAGAAAAACTGGAATCGCTGGAGAACTTTCAATCTCGTACGGTCATCGTCAATCCAAACCTGTCGGAGATCGATGTCTTCGCCATCACCGCCGACGAAAAGCGAGCCTATGTCAATTATATCAAAATTGCCAATGGCAGCATTATACTCAGCACCACGGTAGAGGTAAAAAAGAAACTGGAAGAAAGCGACAACGAATTGCTGGCTCCATTGATCTTTGACCTGCGCCAGCGCTACCAAAGTGACTCCAAAGAGATACTCACCAACATAGAGGTAGAGTACGATCCGGAAGTGGAATGCAGGGTGCCAAAAATCGGAGACAAGAAGAAGCTCATTGACCTGGCGATGAAAAATGCGCTATATTATAAAAAAGAAAAACTCAGCACTGCCAAACCCGAAGACTTCTATCGCGAACGCAGGGTTCTGGAACAACTGCAGCAAGACCTTCAGCTCAAATCACTGCCCGAACACATCGAATGCTTCGACAACTCCAACCTTGGAGGCAGCAATCCGGTCGCTTCGATGGTGTATTTCAGCAAAGGCAAGCCAAACAAAAAAGAATACCGTAAGTACAACATCAAGACCGTGACCGGGTCAAATGATTTTGCCTCTATGGAAGAAATAGTGCACCGGCGATATAAAAGGTTGCTCGACGAAAACACCCCGTTGCCAAACCTGATAGTGGTTGATGGTGGCAAAGGGCAACTGTCGAGTGCCGTGCAGGCATTGCAAAACCTGGGCATTTATGGGCAGGTGCCGATCATCGGCATTGCCAAAAGACTGGAGGAAATCTACTTTCCACAAGATGAATTCCCGGTTCACATTAGTAAAAAGTCAGAGTCGCTCAAGCTCTTGCAGCATCTGCGCAATGAGGCGCACCGCTTTGCCATCACCTTTCATCGAAGCAAAAGGAGCAAAAGTGCCATTGATTCCGAATTGGCCCGTATTGAGGGAATAGGTCCTAAAACAGCGGAAAAACTCCTGAGCCACTTTAAGTCGATAAAGAAAATAAAGGCTGCCCTGCCCGAAGAAATAGAAGCATTGGTTGGTAAAGCCAAAACACAAATGGTGATGAAGGCATTTGAAAAATAGATCGGGATAGTTGCTGGTATATGCCATTCACGAGCCGGAATCCATTCTTATACCGAGATGAAAAGGGCACTAAAAAACCCCGGTATTTGATATTGTTTTGAAACACTTGAAACCAAAAGGTTTTTTTTTAGTTACCATTCTCGAAACCTTTTCAAACAAAAAACCAATAATGTATGGATATCAAAAAGATATTTGAGAACAACAAAACCTGGGTAGCCGAGAAATTGGGTAACGACCCCAACTACTTCAAAAATTTATCAAAAGGCCAAAAGCCACAAATTCTCTATATCGGATGCTCCGATAGCCGTGTCACCGCCGAGGAACTAATGGGCGTAGGCCCGGGCGATGTATTTGTGCATCGGAACATCGCCAATATGGTATCCAGCATGGATCTTAGCGCCATGTCGGTGATCAACTTCTCTGTCAACCATCTCAAAGTAGATCATATTGTGGTCTGCGGACATTACCACTGTGGTGGGGTAAAAGCCGCCATGGCTTCTGAGGACTTAGGTTTGCTGAACCCCTGGCTTAGGAATATACGAGACGTATATCGAATTCACCGGGATGAGCTCAATGCCATCGAGGACGAGGATGAAAAATACAACCGACTGGTGGAGCTCAATGTAGAAGAACAGTGTGTCAATGTGTTGAAAACCGCTGATGTTCAAAAAGCCTACCGCAAGCGCGGTCTCACCGTACACGGATGGATATTTGACATCAATAGTGGAAATATCATAGACTTAAAGATAGACTACAATAAATTGCTTGAAGGCATCAGGGAAATATACCACCTTGACGATTGACCAATTGCATGGCCATACAGCCGGACTTATAGATTAAAAAAAATAAAGGCTCATCGCCCAATTGCCAGGTAATGGCATATAGGTGCTGAGCCTTTTTCAATGTGTTTGGCTTTGCTGCCGGTAAGCCCTTGCAGTATCTTTACGTTCCTGTCTTATCCCTTCCCTTTCAGGCCAGACACTATCCTGCATCGATCTCATCCACTATGGCAGGAGCCAACTGTTCGAGATCGAAAATCCGGTCGTTGATACGCCCGATATGGTCTATTCCCAGTGCATTGCTGGTAAAAACGCAATCTGCCTTTACGATGCCGGCTGGAGGTAGCTGCGCTTCACAAACCTTTATTCCGCGCAAGCGGAAACATTCAATCAAATGGTTGCGCATCACGCCTTCAATACATCCTGTAGATATCGGTGGTGTGAAATAAGTCTGCCCTACCCGCCAGAAAATATTGGAAGCCAGTGCTTCAGATAGGTATCCGCGGCTATCCAGCAATATGAGTTCGTCGAGTTGCTTTTCTATTTTTTCGATACCGGCCAGCACATAGTGCATGGCGCTGAGCGTCTTAAACCGCGAGCTCATACTGGGATAATTGACCACCTGATTTGAGAAGCCGGTACGCTCGGCCACCTTTATCGCAAAGCTATGCTGGTCTATAGTTACGAGCACATCAGCGGCATTGCCTTGTGGACAGTAGGTGCCCCGGGCATTTCGCCACATATATATCCGCACTTTGGCGTCAGCGCCCATATTAGTCAATTCTGCCAGGGTGCTGATGTGATTGGACATCTGCTCAATTTCGAGCAAGCCAGCGGTATCGATACGCAGCATGTCTGCTCCTGCACTGAGTCTCTGGAGGTGGTTGGCGAGCAGCCTGGGTTTGCCCTTTACCAGAGCAATGGTTTCAAATAATCCATCGGCATACTTCCACGCCCGATTGTCCGGCGACAGGTGAATGTCATCCCATTCCGTGATTTCATTGTTGAAAATCGCTTTCATGTAAGCATTTCACCTTTTATAAATAAAATAATAGAGCACTTAAAATTATTAATTATTCTTGACTTTGAATTCGTAAAACTAGTTGTCCTCACAAACATTTTTTCTAAAATCAATAAATATGGGATTTATGAAAGTGCTTAAATTATTATCGTTGGCGCTGTTGGTGTCTGTCCATATCGCCGCCCAGGCACAAGGAGACAAAAAATGGTCGCTGGCAGAATGCGTAGAATATGCCTATGACAATAACCTAACGGTAAAGCGATCGGAGTTGAATATGGAAGGCGAAGAAGTGACCCTGACCCAAAACCGCCTCAGCCGCTTACCTACGCTCAATGCCAACATTTACAATAGCTGGCGCTGGGGTCGGTCGATCGACCCTACGAGCAACCTGTTCACCACCCAAAGGATCAATTCTAACGGCGCCAGTGCCACCTCCCAATTTCTTATTTACAATGGATCGAGGATCAGCAGGTCTATCAACCGCAGCGAAATGAACGTAGAAGCCAGCTATTACGATCTTGAGAAAGCAAAAAATGATGTAGCCCTCGACGTAGTGTCTGGATATTTGCAGGTAATTTTTACAAGAGAGCTACTGGAAAATTCGCGTTTTCAGTTCAACACCACCAAAGCCCAGATGGAACAAACGGAGAAGATGGTAAATGCGGGCTCCTTGCCCAAAACCAATTTGCTCGATCTGCAGTCGCAACTGGCCAGCAACGAGGTGGACATTATCAATGCCGAAAACGATGCCAACATAGCCGTGCTCAGACTCAAGCAATTTTTGCAAATACCTGCCGAAGAAGAATTTGACATCGTGACACCGGAATTTGACAAAGACAACTACGATTTTGTGCCCTACACCATTGGCGAGGTGTATGACATGGCCGAGTCGAACCAGCCGGAAATAAAATCGGCTGAACTGAAAATAGAAAGTGCGGAGATGGGCATAAAGGTGGCCAAGGCAGATCAGATCCCCTCACTGGGCATGCAGGGGCAATTCTCCACCAATTTTTCTGACCTCAACAGCATCCCTACCGGCGAAACAAACACAGTGACTCAGGATCCGATGCCCATCGGTTTTCTGGAAAATGACCCAACGCAGGTCGTCAATTCCTTTCCTGTCACCAGGGAAATACCCATAAGGGAAGTGCGCAATATTCCAGACCAATGGGCCGACAACCGGGGGTGGTCGTTAGGCTTTAATATTTCCATACCAATATTTAATAACTGGCAAACCAGGTCTAACATTCAGCGGGCAAAAATCGAAAAGGAGTACGCAGAAGTCAGCGCCACAGAAACAAAAAACATATTGCGACAAACCATCGAGACCGCATATTACGATGCGCAGGCCGCCGCCAAAGTGTATGATGCAGCACTCAGGCAGGTAGAAGCCCTCGAAGAGTCGTTCAGGGTGAAGGAGAAAAGCTACAACCTCGGCGCCACCAACTATGTTGACTATCAGATATCGAGTTTCAATTTGTTTTCGGCCCGCTCCAATCTGGTTCGATCCAAATTCGATTATATTTTTAAACTTAAAGTATTGGATTTTTATATTGGTAACCCTTTAACCCTATAGTATAAGATGGCAAAAAAAACGAAATCAAATAAGGTATTATACATCCTGCTAGGACTGGCCGTCGTGCTGGTGATTTTCGCAATCGTCGGCAAATCGTCGGGATGGATTGGGAAAGCCAAAGAAACAGAAGTGGAAACCGACATAGCCAAACCGGGACGCATCGTCGAAACGGTAAGTGCCTCGGGCATGATACAGCCGGTCTATGAAGTAAAAATATCACCTGACGTATCGGGAGAGATCATTGAGCTCAATGTAGAAGAAGGAGACTCGGTCTTGCAAAACCAACTGCTATTGAAGATCAGACCTGATATTTACCAATCGTCTTTGGAACGTGCCAAAGCCAACTTAAACCAACAAAAAGCCAATTTGGCAGATGCCAGGGCTCGTGTGGCCCGGGCTGAGGCTCAACTGATCAGGGCCGAAAACGAGTTTAACAGGAACAAAGGTCTGAAAAAGGACAGTGTGATTTCTGCGGCTGACTTTGAAATATCGGAAGCCAACTACAAAGTAGCCAAAAACGATCTCCTCTCTGCCCGGGAATCTGAAAAAGCTGCCGAATTCATAGTAGCCAGCGCACAGGCCACCGTGAAAGAATCAGAAGAAAACCTGCGCTTCACCATTATCCGGGCACCGATTGCCGGTATTGTGTCTAAGCTCAACGTTGAACTTGGCGAGCGGGTGGTGGGTACAGCCCAAATGGCAGGTACGGAAATGCTGCGCATCGCCGACCTCACCAAAATGGAGGCCCGTGTAGATGTAAATGAAAATGATATTATCCGGGTATCGGTTGGCGATACCGCAGAAATAGACGTCGATTCCTATTCGCACACCGGCAAAAAATTCAAAGGCGTGGTGACCAATATTGCCAACACGGCCAACGACAAAACGTCTCCCGATGCCGTCACTGAGTTTGAGGTCAGGATCAGGATATTGAACAGTTCGTATGCCGAGCTGGCCGAAAATCAAGAATCTGTATCGCCCTTCAGGCCAGGTATGACTACCAGCGTGGATATCACCACCGAAGTAAAGGAAAATATCCTCACCATTCCCCTTGCGGCTGTTACTACACGCAGCGCTTCAGAAAAAAAGGCTGTAGAAAATGACAAAAGCGGCGAAGAGCGCGGCGAAGAGCAAAATGCCACGGAAGAGGCAGATACAAAAGGCGATACCGCCGAAGATGAAATGGAAGAAGTGGTGTTTTTATATAAAGACGGCATTGCCAGCTTACAGGAAGTAAAAACCGGCATTAGCGACTTCGAAAATATAGAAATACAGGAAGGGATATCTGATGGAGATAAAATCATCAAGGGACCCTTTATCGTGGTATCGAAGCGTTTGAAAGACGGAGATGCCGTGGTGGAAAAATCAACCGGCTCCGAAAAGAAAGAAGAAGACAAATAAGAAATACTTCATGATCAGAATGAACAAAGGGGCGCCATGCCCCTTTTATTTTTTATGTGGGTTGTCCATCACTATTTCCAATACCGGTATAGCTTGTGGCAGCCTTACGGTAAAAGATGTTCCTTTGCCGGGTTGGCTTTCGACGCTAAGTGTTCCATTATATTTATCGACAAATTCCTTGCATAGCAGCAAGCCAAGACCGGTACCCTTTTCATTTTCTGTTCCGCGTGTGCTGGTGTGCCTGTTGGTCTTGAACAAGCCCATAGAGGTCTCTTTGTCCATGCCAATGCCTGTGTCCTTAATGGTGAGCAACAAATCGAGGTAATCCTGTTCCATGGATATGCACACCTGTCCGTTTTTTGGAGTAAATTTTATGGCATTGGAAACCAGGTTGCGCAGCACCAATTGCAGCATATTTTTGTTGGCCGTAATATGAAATCCCCTGGCTATTTCATTTATCAATAATATGCCCTTTTGCTCGGCCTGAAATCTAAAAAGATCCAGGACTTCATATACCGTAGCGCACAAATCTATTTCGCCCATTTCTTCCGTTTTGCCATCATCCTTATTGGCCCAGGCCAATATATTATCCAGCAATATTTTAGTGCTTTTCAGGGCTATTTCCAGGCTTTCCACCACTTTGGTACGTTCCATTTCATCAAGTGATTTTATTTTCATCAGCTTTAGTAAACCTGCCAACGTAGAGATAGGGCTTTTGAGATCGTGCGAAATAATGGAAAATACCTTGTTCTTGAATACGTTGGCTTCATGCAGGTCTTTACTTTGTCGGCTTAGCGTAGCAATACTTTGCTCCAGGTCGCTGGTGCGCTGTTGAACCCTGGCTTCCAGCAATTGGTTTTGATTGGTCACCAGCTTTTCGTTTTCCAGGGCCGTGGCCAGTGCAAGTTCCTGTGCCTCATTGCGCTTTTCTATATAAATATTGATTTTTTTGCTGAGGGCAAATGACAGAAAGAGTACCGTGAGCGTGCTGGTGATTTGTGCCACATGTCCGATAATGGTATTGACCGCAATAAGCCGGCTGTCGCGCAAGAGAAACAATACAAATCCGACCACAAACACGGACCAGGCCAGTATAAAATACTTAGAGGGTTCATAGCCTCCTCGCCATGATTTGAGGGCTACGAAAAAAATAAAAAACAAGACGAAGATACTATTGTATAAAAACAGGAGAAACGACAGGTGGTTGACCCCAGCCAGATTGATGCTGATGATAATGCCATACAAAGCTATGAGAGCCCAGAGCCAGATATGAAGCCCGGGGGTTTTGTACCTTGTATTCAAAAACGCAGAGGTGAACAAAATGATGAATACGCCACTCAACGAGCAGACTGTGGGAATATATTGAGTGAAGGGCTCCGCCTGGGGAAAAATCAAGTGCATGTCTATGCCTTTGAGCAAACCAAATAAGAAGCCCAGGCTTGAAATAAACAGGGCAAAATACAGGTAGCTATAGTCCTTGAGGGAGAAAAACAGAAAAAAATTGTAGATGATCATGGTTAGGATCAGTCCAAAATACAATCCCTGCCATACCGCATCGCGGTGATTGGAAGCAAAATACTTTTAGGATGGGCAATTCGGATGTCTGCCATAGCAGCAGAAGTCTCTGTATTGATCCTTAGATAGCAGGTGTGGACTTCATCATTTACCAAACCCATGTCCTGAACAAACTGCCAACTGGGCATGGCCCGGTCTTTAATTGATTGAAAGCTCCCACTCAGATGGTGATGAACCAGTTCGCCATGTTTGTTTATCAAAAAATACTCTACGGTGTCCAGAGAGGGATTTATGACTTCCAGATAGGGCGAGTCATCCAGATGGTTTTGCACATTAAATTTGAGCCAGATGTCGGAAGTTTCCAATCCAAAAGCCGGATAGTCTCCCTTTACCAACTCAAACTTCTGCTGAAACTCACCGCGGAGGATTTCGGCTATATTGAGGGCTTTTTTGGTACCTATCAGGTAGCTGGTAGCAAAAGTCGGATAGTAGTAGCGCTCTTCATCGACGATCTGTACCACAGGATCTTCAGCAAAGGCAACAAAAGTTAAAAAGCACAAAAAAAGCGGTAGAACAATTGATAAATTTTTCAAAACTAATTTCTGTTAAATACGATTGTCATCAAATCGAATTTTACGTTGGCGAAGGTTACTGCATAACTGGCGGTAAGTTACTTTACTCTCCCATGAAAAACTTTGCTTAAAAAATTGAAATATGTACCCATGTAGGCATGCCCGCCGAAAGTGAAAAATTCTGTGGCCGGTTTTCTTTCGAACGATTTTTTTGCCCCAGTCCAGCCACTAATTGGCGGCTATTTTTATTTTTCTACATGATAATTTTTTAATATTGGTTGGAGAAACAAAAATGCGTGCAGAGGCTCTGCGGCATTGTGAGATTGTCACAGGGCTATGCCAATTGGCATGTTCGCAAAGCATGATTTTTAAACTTAAAATAAATCCAAAAATGAGTAGAAAACTAAGAATGGGAATGATTGGTGGCGGTCGTGGTGCATTTATCGGAGGTGTACACCGCTTTGCTGCCGGTATCGATGGGCAAATAGAACTGGTCTGTGGCGCGCTGCACGTTGACCCTGAAATTGCCGTACTTTCGGGTCAGGACTTACATCTGAACCCCGAGCGTATTTACAAAACTTACCACGAAATGTTCGAAAAAGAAAGCAAACTCCCATCCGACCAAAGGATGGATTTTGTGAGCATTGTCACCCCCAACCACGTACATTTCGAACCCGCCAAACTGGCGCTTGAAAATGGGTTTCATGTAGTTTGCGAAAAGCCACTTTCTTTCTCGCTCCACGAGGCCCAACAGTTGCAAAAATTGGTGGAGAAAACCGGCCTTACTTTCGCACTCACTCACACCTATACCGGCTACCCCATGGTGAAGCAAGCCCGCGAAATGTGCCAGTCAGGTGCCTTTGGTAAGATCAGAAAAGTAGTGGTAGAATACCCACAGGGCTGGCTGTCTACACCGGTGGAGCAAACAGGAAACCAACAGGCATCGTGGCGAACAGACCCCAAAAGATCGGGCAAAGCAGGCTCTGTTGGCGATATAGGTACACACGCAGAAAACCTTGCTGAGACCATCACGGGTCTGAAAATCACCGAACTCAGTGCCGATGTTACCACTTTCGTGGAAAACAGGTTGCTCGATGACGATGCCAACGTACTGCTCCGGTTCAACAATGGGGCCAAGGGGGTGCTGCATTGCAGCCAGATAAGCGCGGGCGAAGAAAACGCGCTTAACATCCGCATATATGGCGAAAAAGGAGGCTTACAGTGGCATCAGCACGATCCGAATACCATGTTTGTGAAATGGCTCGATAAACCCATGGAAGTATATAGAACCGGCCAGGGCTATATGGGCAAAGCCGCCGCTGCCCACACCCGAACACCGGCAGGCCACCCCGAAGGCTATCTGGAGGCCTTTGCAAATATTTATCAAAATTTCACCAAGGTGGTGCAGGCCAGGTTAGAGGGCACCAGCGCAGATCCCGTATATCAGGATTTTCCCACCGTGGAAGAAGGTGTGCGCGGCATGCAATTTATCGATGCAGTAATCGCGTCGGGGCAAAACAATGCCGCCTGGACGAAAATTTAAGACTAAGAATGATAAATGAATGAATAGAAAAATTTGAATAATCGATAAAACTATGAAAGGACCAGGGATTTTTTTAGCACAGTTTATGGGCGACACCGCACCATTTAATGATTTGAAGCAAATTTGTGAATATATGGCCAAACTTGGCTACAAAGGAGTGCAATTGCCCACCTGGGATGCACGCTGCGTAGATTTGAAGAAACTTGCTGAAAGCAAGACCTATGCTGACGAGATAAAAGGCATAGTGCAAAACGCTGGACTTGAGATTACCGAACTTGCCTCACATTTGCAAGGACAACTTGTGGCGGTGCATCCGGCATACGACACCATGTTCGACGGTTTTGCGGTCCCCGAAGTCAGGAACAACCCCAAAGCGCGCACGGAATGGGCCGTAGATCAGATGATGATGAATGCCAAAGCAAGCAAAAATCTTGGCATTACAGCCCACGCCACCTTTTCGGGCGCTCTGCTATGGCCTTATTTGTACCCATGGCCCCAGCGCCCTGCCGGACTGGTAGAGATGGGCTTTGAAGAACTTGCCAAGCGATGGAAACCTATCCTCGACGAATTTGATAAGAATGGTGTGGATGTATGCTATGAGCTCCATCCTGGCGAAGACTTGCATGACGGCCTCACGTTCGAAGCCTTTCTGGAGGCAACAGGCAACCACAGCCGGGTAAACATCAATTATGACCCAAGCCATTTTGTGCTTCAACAACTCGACTACATTCAATTTATCGACTTCTACCATGAGCGCATCAAAATGTATCATGTGAAGGATGCGGAATTTCTACCCAGCGGCAAAGCAGGTGTATATGGTGGCTACCAAAACTGGCTGCAGCGACCGGGACGGTTCCGTTCACTGGGCGATGGCCAGGTAGATTTTGTGTCCATCTTCAGCAAACTGGCCGAGTACGACTACGAAGGCTGGGCAGTGCTCGAATGGGAATGCTGCCTGAAGCACCCTGAAGATGGTGCTGCCGAAGGAGCGCCGTTTATAGCTGACCATATGATCAGAAAGACCGAAAAAGCTTTCGATGATTTCGCCGGTTCTGGTGTAGATGTGGCCGGAAACAAAAAGGCTCTGGGCCTTTAGTCTGTTATTCATGCAGCCTGTGTGCCCTTCACCGGTACAAGGCTGCATTTTTTTTATCTTCAATGCTCCATGGGCGTGTCCTCACATTTCATCTCGCCCAAAACATACATCAGCCCATTGAGGTAATACTGCAACATATGGGTGTTTTCATAACTTTGGGCATTGTGTGATGGCGATACATAGAAAACCCTGCCTTTGCCATAGCGTTTGATCCAGGACACGTAGCTCACACTATCTTCTGGCGTGTGCTTTAGTCCACTTACTTTTGATGTCTCCATATAGAGCAAAGGCCTGAAATGTTTTGATTGATACGCATTTTTAAAAAAATACGGCTCATCGGTATGGGTAAAGTGGCCCTCGGCAAATACCTCGGTCAGCGGGTGTTTGACGTCCACCACTTTCAGCTCTATTTCTTGCTGTGGCGGGTGATAGTCGAAGCTACCGCCTACCATTTGCTAAACTCCGGCGAATTGTTTTGCATCACTATACCACCATGCAAGACTGCAAGCCCCCCGCCCTTTTTCACAAAGCGCAACAGATTTTTCTCCAGTTGCGCTGCTTTTTCTATTCTTGCTTGTTCGCTTAGGTCAGCATGGTTGGCCAGGGCGTCATAAAACAGGTCTCTGCGATCGCCCCGGGAGCAATTGTTGTTGAGCACAATGGCATCGAATTCCTTTAGTCTGGCGGTTTCGAACATACCAATATCGGTGCTTTGCACCACTTCGAAGGCTCCGGTTTTTTGCCCCAATATTTCCACTACGGCGTTGGCATGTGGTATTACCCAATGGTCGAACCCTGTAAAAAGAGAAAAAAGTAATATTTTGTGTGGCTTGGATACCTGCACAGGCACCGACATGGGAGCCAGCCCGGCTATTGTTTTCTTCCAAGCTTCATCTGGAGCAAAGGCCTCCAGCGAGGCATTTTGGGCTAGGGCTTTTCCTCCTACCCACAAGAGGAACCCTCCGAGTATGATGTATTTCTTCATTTTTCTAATTTATCAGGTTATTTGTCAATTACCCACAGCTTGGTCATGTATTCAAAATACCGGCAAAGAAACACTGATATTGATTTCACCTTTCTTATCCACGCCTTCGTTCAAAATGGTTATTGATCGCTCTATATCCAACTTTTTAAACTGATTGAGTAAGTCAACCTGTTCTTCCCAGGGAATGATTTGATGATGATAATTGAAACACAAATCAGAAGCAGGCTCCAATTCCTGACTGCAATAGACCTCCACTTTGAGGTGGCAATTTTCGCACACCAAATAGATGCACAGACTGGCATGTGCCAATGAATCAAACATGCTTTTTTCAACAGCATTTTCTATCAATGAGGGCAATACCTTCCCAGGAATGTGCCGATTAAAGTCATCGTCACATAGTTTATGATTGAACTGATATTCGAACTTGTCGCTATATCTCATTTTCTGCAGTTCGAGATAGCTGTTTAGCATGTTCACTTCGGCTTGAAGGGGTACCTGGTCTTTTTCGAAATATTGCAGGTGATAATGTATGAGCTTGCCAAGGGTTGATATGTAGGCCAGGGCTTTTTGCCTCTGGTCGCTGGCAATAAAAGACTGGATGGCTCCGATGGCATTGTACACAAAGTAGGGATTCATTTGCGACCGAAGGGCTTTCACCTCAAGCTCCAGCAAGTTGACTTGTGCTTCCATCAATTTGGCCTTTTGCTCTTGTATTTCGCTTTCTGCCCTGAGGCTCCTGATCCTGATGGCGCAAATCGATGCTATGGCAGATAGTATTTGCAGGTCTTGCTGGTTGAAGAAGCCGCGACGGGGATGCTCGCAATCTATGATGCCATACAATGCCTTGTGGTGGAAAATAGGAACGGTGATTTCAGAAAGGCGCTCCTTGTCATCGACCACATAGCGGTAATCCGTGCTGGTATCATCGATGATTTCGGCCACAAGAGTTTGCGCGACATGCCCAGTGATACCCACCCCCAGCGAAATGGTAATGGGCTCCAGAATTTCATATTCCTTTGGGTTTTTGTGGCCATAGGCTGCGGCTTGCCTAAGCACTTTTTCCTTTTCATCAAAAAAATAAATCACACAATCCACAAAACCGAGCTTGGATATGCAATTTTTGGCTACATCCCAGGCAATTTCCATTTCGCTTTCCTTGTTCATGATCGAAGAGGAAAAGTAGATTAATATATCGGCAAACTCCGATGGAGAGTACTGTTTGGACATGGTGTGGTCTAAGGATTTAAAATGCCAATTTAAGGCATTTGTCCGAAACATAGCTGTTTTGGATGATTGGATTTGTGCCCCTTTGGCACCTGACGACCACAGATCATCCGATCGTAGCGTCATTGATTCCGCAAGGGAGCGAAGTCGTGACCACAGGCGCCAACGATTATTTTATTGCATTCGGGCTCTCCCTCAGCACTATCCCAAGACCTTGCTCAAAAACATACTTGGGACAAACGCGCTGCATTTGGACTTGAATTTAGGCCTTCGCAAATTGAACGATAAATTCAGAGCCTTTGCCAATATTGCTTTCGCACCACACCTCGCCACCCATACTTTCTACATATTTTTTTACGATAGCCAGTCCCAAACCTATAGATTTTTCATTGGCTGTTGGCTTGGCCGATAGGCGGGAGTATTTTTTAAAAAGCCTGGCACGATCATCTTTGGTGATGCCCGGCCCCTGGTCTTTGACATGCAAGCGTATGTGCCCGGAGGTTTCGCTTATTTTCAGTGTGATATCTTCTCCTGATTTGGAAAATTTGATGGCATTGCTTACCAGGTTCTCCATTATCTGAATGGTAAAGTTGTAGTCGGCCTTCATGGTCTTGTCGAAACCATTGCACAAATTGTTGATTTTGATGCCTTTGCTGGCTGCTTGTCCCTTGAATATACTTTGGACATTTTCGAGCACAATACCAGGGTTTACCTGCTCCAGCTTCAGGCTCATTTTATCGGCATTGATCAGTTCCACATCCAGGATTTTATTGATCCGACCCCTTAGTGTATCTATGGCAAGATCGATATTATTGAAATAAAGTTGCGTTTCAGGCTTCTTGTCTGCATTTACCTCCATTTTCAAAATAGATAACAAGCCCTTTACCTGGTTGAGCGGACTGCGCAAATCGTGGGCAACGATATTGATGAGATCGTCCTTTTCCTGACTCAGTTTTACCAGGTCTTTATTTTTCAGAATTAATTCTTGTTGCTTGGCTTCGATTTTCAATTTCTGCTTACTGATCTCTTCCCTTTTCCATTTTAATCGCTCATTGTAGCGTCGTGTTTTGGTGTACATAAAGGCCAGAAGACCAAAGATAACAATGAGTGCAATGCTGAGAATCACCAAAAATCGCCTTTGTTTGATGGAAGCTGCCAGTTCGGTTTCTTGCAATGCCTGCTCTTTTTTCAACAGCGATATTTCCGCATCTTTCTGAGTGCTTTCATATATTGTCTTTAGCTGATTGATGATGGCGGATTTCTTTTCATTGTACAGGCTGTCTTCCTGCTGGTGATAGGCCTTGTAATATTGCAGGGCCAGGCCGGGTCGGCCGGAGATTTCGTATATTTCTGATAGAATTTTATTTGCCTCACTTTGTTCTTGCTTCATGTTAAGTTCGGTGGCAAGATGAAGACTATGATGTGCATGACGGAGTGCCAGTGAATTTTTTCTTTCGTCAACGTAGAGCCGGGCCATCGAAAAGCTGTTGTTGGCTTCAATTTGTTTGAATGACCTGGCCGAAGCATATTTTTGTGAACGCTGATAATAGTCCAGAGCTTCCTGGTTGTTGCCTTCTTTTCGTTTTAGTTCGCCAAGGTTGTGCAGCACCAACGCTATGCCGTAGTCAAAATAGGATTTGTCGAAGTATGCCAAAGATGAGTGAAACAATGAATCGGATATGGCATAATTGCCCAGGTCTTTTTCCAAAAGACCGATATTCACGTTGCAGATGGCCATGCTCTCTTCATTTTCCAACTCCATGGCTAGCTCACGTGCTTTGTGATAATAGTTGATGGCTGCAGGCAGATCATCTTGTTTTTTGTAAACGATGGCTATATTGTTGTACAATCCGCTGATCTCTTCGTAAAAATTAAGGTCTTCGCAAATAAGCAAGGCTTTGAGATAGTCGCTGATTGCCTTGTCATAAACCCCCTGGCTGTCGTAGGTAATGCCCCGTCGGGTCAACACCTTGATCAACTCCAGGGAGTCTCTGCCTGGCGAAATGTATTTTAGCGCATTGTTGTACATATAAATGGCGCTATCGAATTTTGAAAATTCATTGTGTAGTGTGCCAAACTTTCTGTAGGTTCTGGCTAGGGTCAGCGAATCGCCATGTGCTAAAGCAAGCGCCAATGCCACGTTGCTTACCTGGCTGTATGTTTCGCTTTTTTCTCCTTCTGATATCAAAAATGCTTTTTCCAACAGATACCTTACTTGTCTTTCGCCGTCATTGCACCCTTCGGCACGCGCTATGGCTATGTCGATAAAATAAGCAGCAGAATCGGGATCGCTTTTGTAGCGCGCATCAAATGCGTTGAAATAGAATTCGGCACTATCGCACTCCACCTCCAAACCTCGCCCTTGCACGACAGGTGTCATCCAATAGATACATAGTATAATTAAGGAGATTACGAATGACCTGCCAGGCATGGAGTGGTTTATATTATTTATTCAATGTTGCAATTTCTGACCTTAATAAAATATCCGGTGTCCGATTTATTTCTAAAAGGCACATGTGCAGTAAGATGGGTGAAGATTATAACAAAGCTTACCCACAGTTACCCCTGTAATAGGAATGACTCAACCCGATGGTTCAAGGTTTTATTGTTTCACCGCTGTCAGGCTTTTAAGTGGCATCTGCCTTCTGGTGGAAGGCATTGACAAACAAGACTGCAATGGTGGGTGACCTTATGGCTTCAAGTGATTTTTAATATACCCAACCACCACTTCCAATCCTCTATCCATTCCGCTATTGTTGGGTATTATGATGTCTACGCTGCTTTTCAAAGGCCGCAGAAATTCTTCATAGTAGGGTGCCACGTGGTGTTCGTACCGGTAAAGCACGTCCTCAAGGTCGTACCCCCGCTCAGTGGCATCTCGACTGATGCGGCGCTTTACCTTTACCAATTCCGTGGCATCGATAAAGATGCTCAGGTCCATCAATTCCCTGATTTCCTTGAGGTGAAAAACGAGTATGCCCTCTATGATCATTACAGGTGCCGGCTTAAACACCAATTGGAGGGGTACGGCTTTGGGATTGTTAAAGGTATATTCCACTATACTTATTTCTTTGCCGTCGCGGAGGGCGAGCACATCTTCAAGCATCTTATCGTGATCGATCGACTCTGGCAGGTCAAAATTTTGGACACCATTGGCATCTATTGTTTGCTGATCGCCGGGTCTATAGTAGTTGTCCTGGGTCACGAGGCATATTTCGCTTTTATCAAACCGGTGTAGCAAGTGCCTCAGGAAATGTGATTTTCCCGATCCACTTCCGCCGGTTACCCCAATAATCAATGGCTTGGACATGAGATGCTTATTTTAAAAAATCCACCAACTGCTCCACAGCTCTGGCACGGTGGCTGATTTTATTTTTGAGTTGTAAATCTACCTCTGCAAAAGTACATTGCCAACCATCGGGTACAAACACAGGATCGTATCCAAAGCCATGACTGCCCGACGGGTGCTCAGCTATGCTACCGTCAATTTCACCACGAAATTGCTCCACCTTGCCATTCAATACCAAGGTGATAACGGTGACAAACCTGGCTTTGCGGTTATTTATTCCTCGCATATTATTTAGTAACAGCGCGACGTTGGCCTCACTGCTCTTGGCCTCGCCTGCGTAAAACGCCGAATTCACACCGGGTTCGCCATTTAAGGCCTCCACCATCAGACCGCTATCGTCGGCAAAGCAATTTACCCCATAGGTATCGTATACGAAACGAGCTTTTTGCAAAGAATTACCCTCCAGGGTGTCTTGTGTTTCGGCCAGGTCTTCGAAATGCCCCAAATCAGAGAGGCTTATGATCTCATAAGCCTCTCCAAGTTTATTTTTAATTTCAAAAAGTTTGTTCTTGTTGTTCGTCGCGAAGCAAATTTTCATTTATTGCTTAGTTGATGTTTGAAACCCTGGTGATGTCCACTCCAAATACCAGCGTAGAATTTGCCGGGATTTCGTTTTTGGCTTTGTCTCTATATCCATAGATTGAAGGCACAAAAATGGTGGCCGAGTCATTTTCGTACAAATGAAACAACCCCATTTCGAAGCCAATCAAATACCTGTTATTTGGATTAGAATCCAAAAACGTGAAGTTCAATGGATTTCCATCGGCTTCATAAGACGAGTCGAATACCGTTCCATCCAAAAGTTCTCCCTGGTATTTCAACGATACGTAGGCCTTTTCTTTTATTTTCACATTGTTGCCTTTTCTGTGTCGGACGTACCGGGTGCCAAAGACACTGTCTATGCTGGCAGTCATATTGTTGGCAGCAATGTACTGATCTATCTTGGCAAATTCTTCGTCCAGCTTTTTGATCTTGCGGAAAACAACTTTATACACCAATATGCTGTGTGGAGGCAAAGTCTGGAAAGTTTCATCTTTGAATCCATACGGGGAGGGAGAATAAATGGTGGCTGTATCACCTTCGTGCATTTTGAAGAGACCTATTATTACCCCCTCGGTAAGCGAGGCGGGATAGGTTTCTGTATTGCCAATGGTGAATGCTATTGGACCCGAACCCAGGTTGTTGGCAAACTCTATTCCATCGAGTGAAGTGCCCTGGTAATTGATTTCTACCTCTACATTGTTCACCGTTTTATACCCATCTCCCTGGCCATCTATTCTATAAAAAACCCCAGAGGTTGAATCTAACGTTACATCAATATTGTTGGCTTCAAAGTACTCCTGCAAGGTAGCAACATCCTCCTGGAGGTACTTGTAACCATCATATACATCTTCATTGTCGTTTGTCAAACATCCCTGCAGGGTGATCACAGAGACGACAATAGCTACCAATAGCCAACCTTTCTTCATTTTACTAAGTACCTCCATAGATTTTTGTTTTTTAGTTATTCAATATCCACAAGTTCGACCTCGAACTTTAAGTTACTATTTGGTGGTATGGCACCTCCTGCACCATTTGGGCCATATGCCAACGATGATGGAATATAAAGTGTGCCTTTGCCGCCCTTTTTGAGCAGGGCTATACCTTCATCCCATCCGGGTATTACTTGTCCTTGTCCCAGGGCAAAGGTAAGCGGACCATCATTGCGGTCGTACGATGAGTCAAACTTGGTTCCATCCATCAGGGTGCCGGTATAGTGTACATGTACCGTCTGGCCTTCTTGAGGAAACTCCCCGGTGCCTTGCTCTTCGATCACATAGCGCAGTCCCGATTCAGTGGTCTGAGCGGTAATGTTGTTTTCAGCAAGATACTTGTCGATCAATTCTCCATCTATTTTAGTCTGCTCGGCGCTGGCGGCCATGGCTTCTTCCATCATTTTTTCCCTTTTGGCCATTGCTTCCTGTTGAGCTTCTTCTTCGGTCAATATTTTAGATGCTCCTATATAGAAAACAAAGTGACCGGCGGTATCAAACTCTTGCGGTATCGGCGCTCTAAAAGACTCATCAAAGAGCACTTTGGTTGGAATTTTTATTAAAATACTATCACCTTCACCTATTATTTTGAATGCCTTGAACAATGGCCCTGTAGTATTCCACTGAATAGAATCGTACTGTACCATAGCTGGTTGGTCTGGTTCAGACTTGTACAGCGTAGAATCATTCTCGTTTTTGTAGGTCATGTTATAGACCACAATTTCTCCCGGCTTGGGCTTGCGGCCATTACCTTTTTTACAAATTTGTACTCATAGCCATCTTCCGACACTTTGTATTTGTCAGACTGGCAACCATAACTCATGCCTACAACCACTATGGCCATAATCGCGCTTAACATCTTTAATCTCATTTTATTTACTTTTTTTAAAATTGCTATTTAATTGTTTTTCGTATTGCTTAACTAATTTTTCGAAGTTTAAAACCGTTTGTAATAGTCCGGTGTCGGAGGTTCCGCCGGCTGCATTGGGGTGGCCTCCGCCATTGAAGTGTTCGCGGGCAAAATCATTGACAGAAAAATTGCCTTTGGACCGTAGCGACAGGCGCACTGCTTCCGGTCTTTCTATGATCACCGCAGAAAAACCACGTCCTTCAGCGACAGTGCATAGTTTACCAATCCTTCGGTATCCCCGGTCTTGGAGTTGAACTGCTTAAGATCTTCGGCGCTAATCCAAAAATATGCGGTTTTAAGGTTTTTCAACACTTTTAGCTTGGTGCTGAGCATATAGCCGGTAAACTTAAGCCTGTCCAGAGAATTGTTGTCATAAATATACCTGCCTACTTTGGCCACATCAGCACCCAATTCAATGAGCTCGGCGGTGACCAAATGCACATTTTTGGTGGTATTGGGATGTTTGAATTGCCCGGTGTCGGTCATAATACCTGCGTAAAGGCACTCCGCGATAGGGGCATCGATATAGTCCCGGTCACCCAGGTTTACCACCAATTCGAAAACAAGCTCGGCGGTGGCTGCGGCTTCGGTACTCCACAATTCAAAATCTGCAAATTTTTCAGGCGCCAGATGATGGTCAATCAACACTTTAGTAGCCGCGGCATTGCGCACCAGCTCACCCAATTCATTTATGCGCTTCAGGCAATTGAAATCAAGGCAAAAAATGATGTCGGCTTCTGTGATTAATAATTGGGATTTTTTTTTCTTTCTTGCTTCGTAGTTGATCACTTCAGACTCGCCTTCCATCCATTTGAGAAAATCAGGGTAGTCTGAGGGGGAAATGACATGCACCTGATGGCCTTTTTTTTTGAGATAATTCGCCAACCCAAGTGAAGACCCCAAAGCATCCGCATCCGGCTTGTAGTGCGTGGTAATGACGACCTTTTTGGGGGATGATAAAAAATCCCTTAGTGATTCTAGTTTTTGCATATAAAATAGCCCCTACCAGGGCTGAACTAAAATAAGGTGCAAAACTGCGAATAAAAAAAGTAAAAACAAAAGTGCGCCGCCCGAAGGTGGAAAAGCGCTTAATTTGGGGGCATTTTTGCCTTGTACACCATATATCGGTGTCTCGACACCAGGTCTGTTTCCAGGTGCTTGGGCTTTGGTCAGATCCGGATATGTGAATAAATTAGTAAAGCTGAGTGGTTGGAATTGACGATACCAGCATATGACAAGGTTTTTCATATCCAATCTTCACCTTGCTCTTTTTTACGTTGAAGCCATTAGTGCGCTGCAAAGAAAAATGAGGTGGCAAATGAAAAAACTTCTAAAAAAAGCTCAAATCATGGGTGACATTTTGCCATTTATATCATTAATAAGGCCAACGTGATTGGCGCCAACCAATCGACCAAAGTAATCCAAACCAGATTTTTTAATTCAAACTGTGTATTGATGACGGAGGACCCACACAAGCAGCAATTGAATTTTGTTACCCTCAAGGTAGCAGGAGCATTGAGCCAATCAGAATTGCCGTACGGCATATTCGATCATCGCGAATTTTGTGATCAATTTGTGAGGGCCATAATTTACTGCGTCGAACACTACCACCTGCAAGTCTATGGCTTTGTGATCATCTCAGACCAGATCCACCTGATAGTCAGTGCCGACTCCGATAAGCTGGCCGAAAAAATACAAACATTAAAAAACTTGAGTGCAGAAGAAATTATAAGCCAATTAGGCAAAAAATCAACGCCCTGAGTCATGTGAGGTCACGCGAGCATACAGAACTTCGCAAATTTTTTGGCCGCATGATCAACTCAGAAATCACCTCCTTTTGGAGAAATGATGAAAAACTCATGGAACTCAAGTTGAAAAATAGCGATGCCAGCGTGCAGCCCATTTCCGTCAACACATTGATATCTTATCTCACCGACAATAACCGAAACTACCTGAAACTGGGTGCCAATGCCTTTACTAAACTAATGATGGAAACCATGAGACTGTAGCCAATCCGAATTGGACTACTATGCTGATCGACGAAAATGCTTATTTTTGAAGCTGAAATTCAAACTTGAGCTACATGAGCAAGATTCACTGGAACACCATTAAATCCTATCAGGATATTACCTACAAAAAGTCCGACGGCGTGGCACGTATCGCCTTCAACAGGCCGGAAGTGCGCAACGCCTTTAGACCCAAAACTGTCAACGAACTTTTTGAAGCACTGCTGGATGCAAGGGAAGACACCAGCATAGGTGTGGTGCTGCTATCTGCGGAAGGCCCATCGCCCAAAGACGGGGTCTATTCTTTTTGTAGCGGCGGCGATCAAAGTCGCGCGGTCACCAGGGCTATGTAGACGACGACGGTATGCCGAGACTCAATATACTGGAGGTACAGCGCCTTATCCGCTTTATGCCCAAGGTGGTGATTGCCGTAGTGCCCGGATGGGCAGTAGGTGGAGGACACAGCCTGCACACCATCTGCGATCTGACCCTGGCCAGCGAGGAACATGCGATTTTTAAACAAACCGATGCTGATGTCACCAGTTTCGATGGTGGCTATGGATCGGCCTATCTGGCCAAAATGGTAGGGCAAAAACGCGCACGAGAAATATTTTTTTTGGGGAGAAACTATTCGGCTCAAGAAGCCTATCAAATGGGAATGGTCAATGCCGTGATCCCGCATGCTAAACTCGAAGAAACCGCGTATGAATGGGCACAGGAAATACTCGCCAAATCGCCAACTTCGATAAAAATGCTCAAATTTGCCTTTAATGCCACCGACGATGGCATGGTGGGCCAGCAGGTGTTTGCCGGTGAAGCCACACGTCTTGCCTACATGACCGAAGAAGCCAAAGAAGGTCGAAATGCCTTTCTGGAAAAGCGCAAGCCAGACTTCAAAAATATAAAATGGATCCCCTAGCTGGAAAACCCAAAGCATGAGCATCAGGAAAGATATCAATCGGCTATGAACTATGCCACCCCAGGTGCGAACAGACATGATTTTTTTCCATGTGAATACAGGGTTGAACACAGGCAAATGAGCCGCTCCAGCGGCGAAAATCACCAGGCACAATTATACAACCCATCAAGCCGAATGGCCTGCATTTTCCTCCATCAGAAACTGCTTGCCCGGGAGCAAAAAGCATTTTCAAATACCCGAAATTCCATTAATTTTGGAGCAATGATGTACCGCCTTACCGCAACCTTTATTTTTTTAACTATTGCCTGGCCCTCATCTGGAATAGACATTTCCGAAGATGTGTTTGCCGGCGCGCCTCATTTTGTCATCAAAACAAAACAAGCCACATATTTCCTCGATAAGGAAGGCGGGGGTCTTTCGCGCATGATTGACGAATATGGCAATGACTGGATCGCGTATAAATCTGACCCCTGGAATCTCTACCCGGAATCTGCGGCTTCATCGTACCGGGGCTTGCCCAACCTGGTATTTCGATCGGACGACAACGGGGCGGGTCATCCGGGGCACAAGGTGTGTTATAGCTTTCAGGTCGATCAAAGTACTATTTTAACCATTAGCAAAAATGGTAAATGGCAGTGGAGATGGCGCTTTTATGAACGTTATGCTACCCTCACCATAGAAAAGACCGACCCCGAGAGCAAATATTGGTTTTTGTATGAAGGACCAATCGCTGGAGAATTTAGGCCAAAATTCCAGTATTGGGGCACCAACCTTGGGGGGCCACGCAGGGAAATAATCGATTATTACAAAGGAGACAAGATATTTGCCAATTGGCACTGGATTTACTTTGGCGACATGCGCGTAAAGCAGATCCTGTTTGTGGCGATGGAAAATCCCGACCGGCAGATAGATTCGCTTGGCTTTTTGGGCAATTCTTCCCAGGGTATTCAGGCTGAAGACGGCATGGTGGTCTTCGGTTTTGGCAGACAAAGCGATGCCCAACCACAAATGACCGATCCGCACAACACCTTTTATTTCGGTTTTATTAAAATGAGAGTAAAAAACCAGAATAGCCACGAAAATGTAGTGAAGCGCATTGACAAGCTACTGAAGGAGTAGGCTTGCTATGCCACCACCAACCTGTCCCCTCGTAATTTAGGCACCACACTTGTGGAATTTTGTTTAACGGTATACTCAAAATCTTTGTCAGACACCAGGTGTTTCAGTCGGTTGCGGTGCGAACATTTTGCCAGATAGGCCTTCACATCTTTTTGTGCCAGATGCCATAGGTCCAGCGCGGCAAGGGTAGAATCGCAAACAGTCTGAAAGCCGTTTTTGAGTAATATTTCTGCCAATGCCCCGGCAAAAATACTGTCCTCGAGGTTGAACAGGTTTTTCCAGGCGGCACAAAAAATCACCGTATCCTCTCCAGACGCGGTAAGGTATTCGGCCAAACTCTGCATGTTGGCAAACGATCCTACAAGCACTTCTTCGGCATCTCGCGCCTGGTTGATGGTTTTGGTGCCATTGGTGGTAGAGAACACCACCGTCTCACCTTTGAGGTCATCTCTGATAAAATCTGAAGCAGAATTGCCAATATCGGCAAAATCAATCACTGACCCGTTGCGCTCGCAAGCGACAAAATATCCCTGTCGCTTCAGGGCTTCCGCTTCATCGAGTCCCGACACGGGTATAATTTCTTTGACCCCGTGTTCAAACGCTGCACAAATGGAAGTAGTGGCGCGCAATATGTCCACCACCACCGTGTTGAACTTGCCAGTGGTCAGCTTATGCCCATATAATTTTGGCGAAAAGCATACTTCGATTTTAGGTTTTTTATTCATAAAATAGGTATTGTAAAGCAAAGATAAGCATGCGGCCAAATATTTGACGGCTGCTTCCTTTACAAACTGCAATTTATTCTTGGTACAGTATATAAATATCGCAGTACTGCAATATTTGAAATGCTTACTTTACCATAATTGGATAATAGGCAGTATTTTTAAAATCAAATCATTAATCATCAAATAAATAGATAATCACATGGAAAAAGTAAGAAGAGATTTTTTAAAGACCGCCGGAGCCTTTGCCGCCGGTAGTTTGATCCTCCCCTTTGGTTGTACCCCCAAAAATTCCGGAGAAAAAGCAGAAGATGCTGCCGCCACCGCTCCGGTCAAAACCAAGGATATTGGCTTACAGCTTTACACCCTGCGCAACGAAATCCAAACCGACGGACTGGAAGCTACGCTGGAAAAAGTAGCCAACATCGGCTATAAGTGGATGGAGGCCTTTGGATATGAAAACAGGAAATTCCTTGGCAAAACCCCACAGGAATTCTCTAAAATATTGTCTGACTTGGGCATGAGTATGCCGAGCGTTCATTCGGTAACAGAGGTTTCGTCATCGGGGGGCAAAGAGGCCATTGTAGATCAGATGAAGATAACTGCCGAAGATGCCATTGCGGCGGGTTCCAAATATTTGGTATGGGCATACCTCAAGGCCGAAGACCGCACCAGCATGGACGACTACAAGCGCCATATCGAAACCTGGAATAAATTTGGCGAAGTGTGCAAAGAAACCGGAATACAGTTCGCATATCACAACCACGATTTTGAATTTATTGAATTCGATGGCGTAAAACCCTATGATGTCATCATGCAGGAAACCGACCCGGAACTGGTAAAATTTGAGCTCGATCTGTATTGGATTACCAAATCCGGCAATGATCCTGTTGCATATTTCCAAAAGGATCCGGGCAGATTCCACCTATGGCATGTCAAAGACATCGATCCTGCTGACGATTTCTTTGCTCCTGTCGGGCAAGGTAAGATCGACTTTCAGAAAATATTCGATGCCAGAGAAACAGCAGGCATGAAATATTTCTTTGTAGAACAAGATGCTACCAGAGAAGGCGTATCGCCACTAGATACCATTGCTCAAAGCTGGAATTATCTCAACGAGGCATCGTTTGTATAAACAAAGGCGCTAAAATATGTGGGTGGCTATGTTGATGATGGTGGATATGGCTAATTGCTGCCAACCCTTGGCTGGTTTTGGTAGGCTGAAGCCGATTATTTAATATGTTGCAAAGGAATTTCCCCCACTGCCATACCAGCCGTGGGGGAAAGCTCCATAGCTTTCGGAAATGGAATAATAATCATTGTATCAAAAGATTTGTGTTCTATACCATACCATATAGCCCCCTGTAAATGTTTGAAAGTCTGGCATGCTCCCGCCGGACTTTTTTTGCTTTTGCGGATATACTTTATTCTTCAGCATATATTCGATAACTTTAGGCCAACAGAATAATACTACTTATGAGAAATCTATTAATTTTAGCTATTTTTGCCTCTATGTTGGCTTGTGAGCCACGGCAGGGTAAGAGTGTAGATGACACGCCCCCATCTGCCAACAGCACACCTTCTTTTGTAGCTCAGGAAGTCCTGCAAGCGAATAGTTATACCTATGTAAAAGGCCTCGAAGGCGATAAGACCTTTTGGATGGCCATTCCCACTCAGGAAGTACAAGTCGGCGAAACCTACTATTACATTCCTGGCATGGAAATGAAAAATTTTCACAGCAAAGATCTCGACAGGGACTTTGAGTCGGTTTATTTCCTCAATGGCATATCTGACAAACCTGCCGTAGCAAATGAAATAGACGGGCAGGGAGCCATGCCCAACGACGAAAACCATACCTTAAAAGAATCTCCTCAAAAGGAAGAAGTGAATATACAGGCCGAAAAAGGTGTTACCACTATTGGAAGCTTATATTCAAATCGTGGCGATTTTGAAAACAAAAAGATAAAGGTGAAAGGCGTGGTGACAAAATACAATCCTGACATCATGCAAAAAAACTGGGTGCATTTGCAAGATGGCACCGGCGATGAACAGGGCTTTGACCTCACCATTACCACACTCGACAGAGTAGAAGTGGGTTCTATCGCCACCTTCGAAGGCGTGCTTGTATTAAATAAAGATTTTGGTCATGGATACAAGTATGATTTGCTTTTGGAGAATGCTTCATTGATTTCCAACGATCAAGAGGTGAAGGTGAACTGAGGTAAGCTGCTCTCAGCATGACGGAGAAAATCCCTTATTGAAGCTGTACTATTTCACTAAGTCAACAGCTTAAAGAGCACCTGGTCTCGTTCCGGAATTTGGTACAACCAACACGCGCAGCAGATGGCGGTTTAACAAGAACCATGCATAAAAAACATCCAATAAAATCAAGATAAACTGGCAAATTTTTTAGGATATGATTAAAAAGTTAGCTGTGCTCGTCTTGTTGCTAGGGGTATTCCAGATGAGAAGCTCATATGGTCAATCAATAGAAGAATTGCTGATATCTGGTGATTACTCAAATCTCACCCTCAAAGAGGTGCTGGAGGATTTGAGTAGTCGATACCAAATCCCGATGTATTTTAAGGATACATGGCTCACAGCCGAAAAAATTTCCATTCATTTTAAAGAGGTATCCCTTCATGAAGTTCTGCAGCGATTGGTAAACGCCACCAACCTAAATTTTGCTATTTTATATGGCAATACCGTAATAATGGCTCGCGAAACAGATTTAAGTAAAGAGTTTTCGCAAGATTACTACATCAAAAAAAACCTTCGTGAATCCTTTTTCCAACAAGCCCAATGGCCTGCAAACACCGAGTTGATCAATCTGGGTGATAAAAATAACGTGTCAGCAGATGTGGAATCGGTGCTGACCGGAAAAATAACTGATGGGCGAAACGACGATGCACTTGCAGGAGCCACTATATTGGTAAAAGACCTGAATCTGTCCACCACTAGTGACGAACTAGGCCAATTCAGCATAAGTTTGACAAATGGGCTTCATATGGTCGAAATCAGTATGCTTGGATTTGAGTCACGATCATTTGGCCTGAATGTGATGAATACTGCCTCCTGGCAAATTGAATTATTTCCAGAAGCTACGCAACTAGATGAAGTGTTGATTACAGGCACAGATGACGTTAGCAATATAAAATCAGCAAGTCTGGGAATTACCAGATTATCGCCCATCAACATAAAGCAAATGTCGGTCTTTCTTGGAGAGCCGGATGTGATCAAAAGCTTACTCACCCTGCCCGGAGTAAGCACGGTGGGCGAAGGAGCATCCGGCTTCAACGTCAGAGGTGGAAATATTGACCAAAACCTGATCATGCAAGACGATGCGCTTATGTTTAATTCCTCACATGCCCTCGGTTTTTTCTCCGTATTCAATGCAGATATCATCAAAGAAGTGACCTTATTAAAAGGCCATATCCCTGCCCAATATGGAGGGAGGGTTTCTTCAGTATTAGATGTGCAACTCAAAGGTAACAATTATCAGGACACCCAGGTGAAAGGTGGTATTGGCATATTATCTAGTCGACTGGCGGTAGAAACGCCACTGATCAAGGACCTGACTTCACTGGTGTTGGCGGGTCGCATGTCATATGCTGACTGGGTTCTCAGGCTGGCCAAAAAGCAAGATATTAAAAATAGTTCATTGGCATTTTATGACCTGAATGGAAAATATCTCAGCGACTGGGAAAAAAGGGAGCATGGCACTTTCGGTTTACAACAGCCACGACAAGTTCACCTATGATGAGGAATTTGGGTTTGCCTGGGATGTGTTTACCATAAGCTTTAAATACGACCAGATACTCAGTCCTGATCTTTTTTCCGGACTATCTATATCCTATAGCGATATCAGCAATAGCAGCTTCCAACCATCAGGGGTTGATGGTTTTGTATTGGGCAATGGAATGAATAATTATAAAATTAAAGAAGATTTGCATATTTCGCGCTTTCCATCTCAGCATATCAATATTGGTTTCGAAGGCAATGCATATTTTCCTGATAGCGAAACCCTGGTTCCTTTTGACCACACTGCCACTACGATACCTTACGAAGGGCAAAAAGACCGTGGAGTAGAGGCAGCCGTTTACTTAAACGACGCCGTGGAGCTTACATCCCGGTTGACTGCATCAATCGGACTGAGGTACAACTATTATATGCAAGTAGGGCCTGCGCAGGTAAATGAATATACTGATGGCCTGCCCACATCAGCAGCTGAAATTTTGAGTGTCACAGCATATAAATCTGGAGAAAAAGTGATTGCTTATCAGGGATTTGACCCTCGAGTCGCTCTTACTTTTATGCTTGACATTAGTTCTTCTATAAAAATGAGCTACAATAAAATACATCAATATATCCACCTGGTATCCAACACTACATCCGCTATGCCTATAGATTTCTGGCAGGTGAGCAATACCTATTTTCAACCTTTGTCATCAGATAATTTTTCTGTGGGATATTATAAAAATTTCAGGATGAACGCCTTTGAGACATCCGTAGAAGCGTACTACCGCAATATGGACAATATCATCGAATACAAGGATTTTCCAGATCTATTTCTTAATAATCACCTGGAAACAGAGCTGGTAGGGGGCAAAGGAAGAGGCTATGGTCTTGAATTGTTTGTCAAAAAGAAATCGGGTAAATTTAACGGATGGCTCTCCTATACTTTTTCACGGACTTTTGTGAAAGTTGACCACTATTCGCGTCAAATTGAAATCAACCAGGGGCAATGGTTTCCTTCTAAGTTTGATCAACCCCATAATTTCAGCCTGGTAGGCAATCTCAACTTTAACAAAACCAACCAATTCAGTTTTAACTTCACCTATGCTACTGGAAGACCCTTAACTGCCCCAGATGCCAACTACGCACTAAATGGCACTATCGTGCCCAACTTTTCCAATCGCAATGAATACAGAATGCCAGATTACATTCGTTTAGATGTGTCGTACACCATCCAACGCGGACTGTTGAGAACTGCCAGATACAAAGATAGTTTTACGTTTTCGGTGTATAACCTGCTGGCCCGCCGAAATGCATATTCAATATATTTCAAGCGCGAGAGGGGAACAAATTATGGAGCCTACAAACTGGCAATTCTAGGCACCTTGTTGCCTTCTATTACCTATAATTTTAATTTCTAATGAAGATTTATATATACATTTTCTATTTTTTCTTTGGTTTGAGCCTGGCAGCTTGCGTGGAGCCATACAACTTTAAAAGCGAAGCCAGGGAAAGTTTTCTGGTAGTAGATGGTCGAATTACTCAGTTGGAAAAGTACAATACGCTTCGGCTCACCCGCAGTACGCCATATGGGCAAGCTGCCGATTTAATTCCGGTGGACAACGGCCTCGTAAAAATCTACAAGAATGATGAAGAAGGCATTGAGTGCAAAAAACTGGGCGATGGGTTTTACCAACTTGCAACTTTAGGTGAGGTCGGAAACAGCTACTTTATTGAAATAACCATCGGAGATAAGATATAACGGTCATTACCAGAAACCTTGCCTCCGCCCGTTGCGCCCGATGAAATTTCATTAATGATTGAATATAAAAGTGAAGAAAATGAGAATGGAGTATTGATTACTTTTCCCAACATAGATGTGGCCATAAGCACGCCGATCAACCCTGAGCAAAATGTCAGCTACTTAAAATGGAAAACCGAAGAGGATTTTTCGTTTTTTGAATTCCCTTGTGGCCCGCTTCATCAACCTAAGGGATGCTTTGTGCATCTCGAGACCAACCCCGATGACATCGTAATTTTCTCCGGCGAAAGATTGGGCCAAGGATATTTGCAACAACAATTGGTTGCATCCAAAAGAATCGACGACCTCTCACAATTTCTCTTTAGACACTATTTTAGTGTATATCAATATGCAATGACCAAAAAAGCCTATGATTTCTGGGAAAAGATAAAGCTTACTTCTGCACCCAGTGGAAATATATTTGACCTCCCTCCGGCCACGGTCCGCGGAAATATCTATAATATTGAGGATAAAGACGAACTGGTAGGTGGCTATTTTGAAGCTTCATCAGTAAATGTAATACGCAAATACCTCACTCCGTCTGACATGAGCCCCATCACCTTCGATCAAATTTATAATTATTGTAACACAGGAATCTGCTGCAACTGTCTGATTATTTTTAATGCTACCACAGAAGCCCCAGATTTTTGGGAGTAAATATGAATAATTGCTATACAAAATATTTGCCTTTTGTAGCGGCTGCCATCGCAATACTGATCGTGGTTCGCCCGTCGTATGGCCAGGCCACTCAAGCCGAACAATTAGTACTTCACACCAGCAATTCAATGTATCTCTGTGGAGAAACCATATGGTATAGTGTGCATCATGCCAACATGGAAGATGAAAAGAATCGCAGCTTGGTGGCTTATGTCAATCTTCATGACAAACAAGGTCACTTGCTCATCCAACAAAAAGTAAAATTAGTTCAGGGACGATCACATGGATCTATGCATATTCCATTGGCGTGGAAAGAAGATTATTATTATCTCACCTGTTTTACATTGTGGAACCTACAGTTTGAACAACAGGAACTTTCGTGTAGAAAGATCTCCATTTACAATCCCTTTGAAAATGTGGATACTAACTATGAGCCCAAAAATAGTTTGCCCACGCCAACCGTTTCATCATCAGCGGGAACTGTAGGTATAGATATGCCTGACACGACTGTGCACAGGCGCGATACTGTCAACGTCACGCTCAGCCAAAACATAGGGCAAATGGCTGTTGTTTCCGCTTCAATTCATTCGCTTGGGGGCCTGGAAGCTGACGAATACCTGTTTATTAAAAACCAATCGGCACCATTGAGCTCCAGTCCATACTATGCGACGGAAAAGCCAGTAAATATGGAAAGAGGACTTCGTGTTACTGGCCTTGCCATCGATCCGGCCACAAAAAAACCGGTGAATAGTGATATTTTATCTTTGCACCAGGTTGGAGGAGATAGTTTTTACAGAATAGCGTCAAAAAATGGAGAGGTATGCATGGATATCCAGGAATTCCAGGGAGAAGCTGTCCTCCAGCTATTGAATATGAATCCATATCAGTCAGATGCACCGGATTTCGAAATGAAGATGCCCGGTCAAACATTGTTAGGGCTTGATGACACCGATGTTCTTTTACGAAACCATGCGATAGATAATTATCTTAAAAATGCCCGCCTGCTCCGAAAAGTTATAGAAATATTTGATGACCCTTCGACAGACAGTCTATCCATAATGCCCACGACAAAATATCCCTTTGATGCGGACAAAGTATATGATATGGCCAAATTTCAGTCGATGAAAACTTTGGAGGAATTTTTCCGCGAAATCGTATATAATGCAGAGCTCAGTCCAAAAGAAGACAAACACACATTGCGCTTAAAAAATATGGAATCAGGCCGGTTTTTCATGGAAAAGCCCTGGTATCTTGTAGATGGATACCTAACCCGCCATGAGGATGCAGTATTGCAGATTCCCTTTAAAAACCTTGAGCGCGTTGAAATTTACAATAGGGATAAAAGCATCATCAGTCAGCTGGAACCCGTAATGGTTCGCAGTGGAATGATTGCAATTTATACCAACAATAATTATCTGAAAGAGCACACCGCAAACGGAAAGAATGTTTTCGCCTTCAGCGGCTTCGGCGAGCAAAGTTCCTTCGTTGTGCAACATCCACACGAGGACAAAACAAAAGCCATGGAAAACCCAAAATTTGGCTTTCAACTCCAATGGCTCCATTCGCTGGTGTTGGGTCAGGAAAACACAATTTCATTTGTGACTTCAGACCTTGTGGGCGACTATATCATTGAGATAGAAGGTATCACAAGCGATGGCGTAGCTCTATCTGGTCACCATTTTTTTACGGTCAAATATTGATCACAAGATGATAAACCTGACTTTACTTTCATTTCACCTTTAGCATTCCTTCCAACTTTTCCTCGGGCACCTCTATGGTCGTAGCACCTTCGGAGTACGGTGCAATTTCGTACGGGTTGAAATGCACAATCACACCGCTTTCCGTTAGGCCGATGTTGTCACTAAGCAAAAATTCTTCATCATTGATAAAATACCCGATATCGGCATAAGACTCGTCTTCGTTCATGCCCTTTTGTTTTCTGAATGATATTTCCAGTAACTGCTTAAACCTGCTGGTATCTGCTATAATTTCGCTGGTTGTCAATACTTTATTTCTCTGGAGATCTACCACAAAAAAATCCGCAATGGTATTGGGGTGTGCACCACCGGTAAATGATTCTGCATCTATACGAAACGACACCACCTTTTCCGATTCGTAAGTTATCTCTGCTTTCATTTCGACATACCAGCCCAATTGATAGGTGGGAAAATCAATTTTGAAGGTTTCGAAATCTTTGATAAACGATTGCGCCATGTGTTCAAGAGAGCCGTCTGCTGCCTCTTCGCGAAAAAAATCCATCCCGACAGATTTAATTTTGCTAGCGATCAGACGGTTGAGATCGGCCTTTCCACTATCGCTATACACGGGGTACTCGATGCGCACATAAGTGCAATTGCTAGAATCAGACAGGCAATCTTGCCAGGTAGCTAGTATTTCTTTTTGAATCAGCTCAGGTTGCTCATCCTTACTATCAGGTGTTTTATTATCCAGACAAGCCTGTAAACCTAAGGCAAGGATCAAGAAGACGATGATCAGATATTTCATTTGTGCGCGTATTTTAATGACTTTGGAACAATTAAGACATAAATCTATCGAAACTAAGCAATATAAATCGGTGATCGCGGCGTAAATATTGGTATGCGCGCCGCATTGAGCCACTTAGCCTTGTTCGGGGGATTAATTCGGTGTCAAAACCTCATGCTAATGGTCCATTTTTATCCCTGTACTTTTTTAGGCCTTTAAACCCAAGCAAATGAAAAACCTTTAATTTGTGCTGCTTATTGCCCTTACCTGCCTGCCAAGGCGCAACAAAAAATATGGGGTGAAACAGAAATCAAACTCAAAAAACGGCGCCAGAATAAAGCAAAATTGTGGCGAATTACCCAGAAACATGATAATTTGAGCTGTATGGCAAATCTCAACGTGTTCTCTGCCACAAAAAAAAAACATCGGCTGGTTCAAGGTTGAACTGCATGGGGACTTTTTTTAGCTGCCGAGACTTATTTGGTACTCGCCAGCTTTTCAGCCTCGTCAAACAGGTTGAGGGCTTCCTGAAAGATTTCGTTCACATCATTAATGATAGGATAGTAGCTCTCTCGCCCGTAGGCGTTTCTTGCTATCGATCCTTTTACCAGCGTTTTTATGAGCGAACCTGATCGCTTGTAGTCTGCTTCGTCAAAGGGTACACCCAGGCTTTCGCCCATGGCTATAATCTCTTTTTCCATTGACTCATCGATCACAAATGACTTTCTGAAATCTTCAAATTTTATATTCTTGAGCTTTTTCTCATTTTTCTGAAAATAGTTAAGCGCATATTCTCTGATCACATTATTGTTCATCATCTTCATGTAGTACCTGGAGTCCCAGCCGGTATCGAGAGGGATAAAGTAGTCAGGCATAATACCCCCACCTCCATAGACGACCCTTCCGCCAACGGTTTGGTATTTGAGTGAATCATTGAATTTGATGCTGTCGGCGTTGAAAAGCTCTCCATGTTCCACTCGTTTATGAAAGTCTTCCTGGTATTCATCCAACCCTTTGTCGTAAGGCTTTTGAATAGACCGGCCACTTGGTGTATAATAGCGGGCGATGGTCAGTCGCAGCTCCGAACCATCGCTCAGTCTGAACATCGACTGCACCAAGCCTTTGCCAAATGATCTGCGACCCACAATGAGCCCACGGTCATTGTCCTGTACGGCTCCGGCCACAATTTCCGATCCCGAGGCACTTCCCTCATTGATCAGGACAATCACCGGGCCTTTCTGAAAAGTCCGGGTCGGTAGGCCCTGTATTCTGCATTGGCCCTGGGTTCTTTGCCTTCCTGGCTAACGATCATCATGTTTTCGGCAATCAGCTCATCCGATATATTCACCGCGCGATCCATGTAACCACCAGGGTTGCTTTGCAAATCGACAATAAGCTTTTTCATGCCCTGGTCGACGAGATATTTTAATTTTTCCCTAAACTCATCATAGGTAGTTTCAGAAAACCTGTTCACTTTTATATACCCTATTTCATCATCCACCATGTACCCGGCATCCACTGAGTATTGTGGTATTTTATCCCTGATGATGGTAAAATCGAGGATTTCCGCACTGCGATCCCTCTTGATACCCACAACCACCTTAGTGCCTTTGGCTCCTCTGAGCCTGTCGATAACTCCCCGATTAGTAATGCCTACCCCGGCTACAGTTTCACCATCTACCGTCACTATTTTGTCCCCGGCTAGCAAACCCACCTTCTCCGAAGGACCACCCGACAAAGGCGCCAACACGATAATGGTATCTCTGAAAATATTGAATTCGATACCCACCCCTTCAAATTCCTTTTTGAGATCGCTATTAGACAATTCCACATCTTTGGCCGAAACATAAATGGTATGCGGGTCCAATTCTTCGAGCATTCCTGCAACGGCAGTTTCTACCATCTGATCATTTTCCACATCATCTACATACGACCTGTCAATGAGGCTCAGCACCTCACGGAATTTCATCACCCCCTTCATAAAATTGGAATCGCCATTGTCTGAACCGGCAAAAGTGGCTCCGATCAATATGCCCGCCGCCAGACCCATGGTGAGGATGATAGGTAATTTTATCTGAAATCTGGAATTTTTAATTTTCTCCACTATAAATCCTTTTGATTGATACGCTTTAGATTAAGTCGCTAATATACTTATAATTGTATAAATATATTTGCCACTTGTGAATAACGATCTGCTGATGGGTCTTGTTTGAAATTATATATGAGTGGTTGATTTCTGAATAAAAGGCAGCATTTCTGCAAAGGAATAGATCATTTTCACTATAAAACTATGGGTAGAATTTTGGCCATCGACTATGGATTGAAACGCACGGGAATAGCTGTGACAGACCCCTTGCAAATCATTGCCACGCCGCTCGAAACGGTGGCAACAAGCGACCTGATCGACTGGTTAAAAAGTTACCTGACGAAGGAAACAGTCGAACGCATCGTATTGGGCATGCCCACCAAACCCGATCTATCCGATACGCATACCACCCAGCCGGTAAAAAGACTGTATGAAACCTTGAAACTGCAATTTCCTCAAATACCCGTTTCACTGGAGGATGAACGCTTTACTTCTGTGATGGCTCAAAAAAGCATGTTGGCCGGCGGCATGAAAAAGAAAAACCGCCGAGACAAAACCAATGTGGACAAAATCAGCGCCTCCATTATTTTGCAATCCTATATGGCCAGGCAGCTCAAGTAAATCAATCAAACTGGTGTTTGCTGCTAGCAGGTGTTCAGCTTTATCAAACTACTGACATCTTGTCTTGTCCCGCTTTTTCCCCAATCTGCCAAATTACTGGTTGGCACAATATATGAAATATGTTACATATATCATTTGAACTTTGTTTAACTTTGCATTTATGGAAATAACACACATTCGCTCGCATTCTGACTTGATGGATAATTTGGCTAAAGCCAAAAATGCCTATCTGCTATTGTATAAAAATGAATCGGACACAAGTAGTTGTGCCAGAAAGCAAATAGAAGAAGTGGAAATAGAAACAGGAGATATTACGATGCTTGCTGCTGACGTATCGGAAGTACGCGATATTCATGGACAATATGGCATTTCCTCTGTTCCTACATTGCTCGAGTTTGATGGCACCAAGGTAAAAAACATGGTGAAAGGTTGCCACGACAGCAGCTATTACAAATCTTATTTTGAGCATATCATCTATGAGCTAAAGGCTGATGCCAGCGATAAGCCCACCAAACGGGTGACCGTATATACCACACCTACTTGCCCCTGGTGTACTACGGTAAAGAATTTCTTAAAAAAACATGGAGTGAGATATACCGAAATTAACGTGGCTGCCGATCAAAGCGCCGCACAGGCCATGGTAAGCAAAAGTGGCCAACAGGGCGTACCTCAAACTGAAATAAATGGAGAAATGGTCATCGGTTTTGACCAAAGCAAATTGAATAGATTGTTGGAATTAAAATAAATGAAGTATGAAAGAGTTACAAGCGGTAAATCAAAATGTGATTTTAAAAATGGATAAAGAAGCGGGAGAGCGAAAGACTGCTTCCGGCATCATTATCCCTGGTACAGTGGCCGAAGAAAAACCAAAATTTGGTACGGTGGTCTCTCTTAGCCATATTGAAGGCCCTGAAATCGCAGCTGGTGATACTGTGATTTTCAAAGATTATTCGGGCACAGAGATTGCGCTAGACGGCGAGTCCTTTCTCATTGTGCCATATGCCGATATTTTGGCCAAAGTGGTAGAAACTGAAGCCATTTAAGCTGCCAAACTTGCCGGGAAGAACAGCCCTGCCTCATATCAATAGCCAAACACCTAATTGTTTGGCTATTTTGCGAAAATCAATATCGAAAGTCAGGCAGAGCAAATAAATAAATGCTTAGCGACATAATTGATTTTCTGGCTCCGGCCAATTATGAAATATAAAATCGCCCCAAGCCAAGGAAGCAAGATAATGGCTACTATCCAGAACAATTTAGTATTTCCTTTGAAATTCCCACTCAAACTATCAATCAACGCCCACAGCCAAAGCAATTGAATCAAAAGCAAAAGTATTAGCTCAAAAAAACCAATACCTCCAATGAACAAAAGTGTTGTCATCATATTGTGAATTTAGCATGAAATAATAAGTTCCTTTCTTATTTCAATTTTCAGTGTCGGCGAGATATCAGCCAGCTTATCATCCTGCAAAAAAAATCATCATCAATATCTTGCCTGGTGCCAGTGCGGTTGATCATAATATGCTGATACTTTTCTTTTTCAGGCACTGACAAAAGAGCATCAAATTCCCGAAGTTTATGAGATGCAATGTACGATACTGTTTTTTATAATGTATGCTTTTTTTGAGCTTAGGTCATCAAAATAAAACAGACATTCCAAGCACACAATACCGGTTTAGGTATTTCCATTATTTTTAATGCAGATTAAAGTCTTAAAATCCCCATCAAAAACCGAAAAACTCTGGCAACCAAAGGGAAATCTGCGGGATATAGGTGACCAGCATCAGTACCACGATCATAGCCACAAACATAGGCAGCAAGGGTTTGATGACGGTATCGATTTTGACCTTGGCTACGCTACAGCCGATAAAAAGCACCGATCCGACAGGAGGTGTACACAAGCCAACGCTTAAATTCAACACCATGATAATGCCGAAATGGATAGGTGAAAGCCCCAATTGTGACTGAACTATGGGCAGGAAAATTGGCGTAAAGATCAACACCGCAGGAGTCATATCCATAAACACCCCAACAAACAGCAAGATTAAATTAATGATCAGCAGTATGACGACCGGATTGTCGCTGATGCCCAGCAAGCCGGCACTGACGGTCTGGGGTATATTTTCATAAGCCATAATCCACGACAATCCCATACAGGTTGCCACCAAAAGCATCACTATTCCGGTAGTTTTCACAGAACTGAGCAGTATCTCTGGCAGGTCTTTCCATTTCACTTCCTTATATACCATCGCCAAAATCAGTGCATACAACACTGCCACTGCCGATGCTTCAGTAGCCGTAAACAAGCCGGCGACTATACCGCCGATCACGATCACCAACAAGAGCAGACTGGGTATGGCATCTATAAAAATCTTTAGACCCCGCGCTGCTTTTGCTTTGTTGTTTATGGTTTTGTAAACTGCAAATGCGACGAATCCAAGAGCCAGCGAGATCCAAATGATCATATTGATGGTGGGAGACAGCGCGCCATTGGCATAGACCAACGCATATACTGCGGCGAATAGCACCAAGCCTATGAAGGACAACAGAACCAATGCTTTGATAAGCGCAACTACACCATCTTTTTTCAAAATAAGAATAGACATGGCCGTGATCATGATCGCCAAGCCTGTGAGTATTCCGGGGATATACCCGGCCAGAAAAAGTGCTGTGATTGATGCCCCTCCACTGGCAAGGGAATAAACGATGAGTACATTACTGGGAGGTATCGACAATCCGGTAGTCGCCGAACTAATATTGACTGCTGCACTAAAATTGTCGTCGTAATTTTCTTTTTTCATTTCCGGCCCCATGATGCTGCCAATGGCCGAAGCTGCCGCAGCCGCAGAGCCAGAGATGGCTCCAAAGAGCATATTTGCGATCACATTTACATACGCCAGACCGCCCGTCAGACCCCCTACGAGCACTTTGGCCAGATTGATGAGCCGATGTGCGATACCCCCACTGTTCATGATGTTGCCTGCAAGTATAAAAAACGGAATGGCCAACAAGGCAAAACTATCGAGACCCACAGCCATACGCTGCGCAAAAGTAGTGAAGGCCGGAAGAGAATCGATGCTGACCAACATGGTGAGTATGCCCGAAATACCTATGCTAAAGGCAATGGGAACTCCCATAGTGAGCAGGATGAGAAAACTGAATACCAGAACAAAAACACCTAAATAATCCATGCTATATTTCTTTATGGGTCTTCAAAAATTGAACAGTATTGTCGATGGTGAAAAAAATGATAAGCAAGCCGCTGATGGGTAATACACTATACACATATCCAAGGGGTATTCTGAGTGCTGCGGACTTCACCTCCAATGCAAAGCGCGTATATACCAGCCAACTGCCGCCGACCACCAACACGGTGAGCGCAAATATGACCACACAGGAGGTGATGAAAATCTCCAGGAATTTACGCCTGGCAAACCCAGACTTTTGCACCAACAGATCAATGGCCAAATGTTCATTTTTACCGGCGACATAAGCAGCACCAAATATTCCCACCCAAATGAGCAAAAAACCAGCGAGTTCGTCAGTGAAGCTACTTGGCGAATTGAGCATATAGCGGCTGATGACTTGCCAAAGCACATCCAGCACCAGGGTAGCCATGAGCACAACGAGGAATTTTCCAAAACGGAATCAACTATTTGTCTTAGTCTCATAATAATCTATTGAACAGCCTGAATTCTCTTGATGTATGAATAAATGACTTCCTGGTCTTTG